>CAYGXD010000206.1:0-5038 GCA_964353705.1 uncultured Eubacteriales bacterium
ATGGCTGGAGGATAACCTCTCATTTTAGGGGACGCCCTCTTTTTTTGCAACCAAAAAACCCTTGACAAGGCCGCGCTGGGCATGCTAAAGTTCACTAAGTCGATTGACCAAGTCGACTATTCGCCGGAGAAAAAATGCGCCTTTCGACCAAGGGAGAATACGCCAGCCGGGCCATGCTCGAACTCTCCCTCCACTATGGGGGAAAGCCGCTCCATATCAGGGATATCTCCAAGGCCCAGGATATCCCCCAGCGGTTCCTGGAACAGATCCTCCTCCAGCTCAAGCGGGCCGGCTACCTGCGCAGCCGCAAGGGGCCGGAGGGCGGCTATTTCCTGTCCAAGCCTCCAGCCGAGATCAACGTTGCCGAGGTCATCCGGGTGATGGACGGGCCCCTCGCCCCCATCGACTGCGTCAGCGTAACCGCCCACGAGATCTGTCCCCACGAATCTTCTTGCGGACTGAAGGGCCTCTGGAAAGAGGTCCGCGACGCGGTCGCCCAGATCATGGAAAAAGCCACTTTCGGGGAGTTGGCCGAAAAGACGAGGGCGGCCCGGGCCGGACGGAGGAGGCATGCCTGAAGTTTTTTGTTTTTTCGGTAATAGTCGATATAATCTATAGATTATATATGTTATTGATTATGGAGGATGCGCCATGAAAAGAGTCCTCGTTGGAATCCTCGCTTTCGCCCTGATCCCGATGTTCGCCCTCCCCGTTCGGCCGACGTCACAAGAGCCGTCAGGGACCATTACGCTCTCCGGCGCCTGGGCCCTCTACCCGATGGCCGTGAAATGGGCTGAGGAGTTCAACAAGCTCTATCCCAAGGTCAGGGTCGACGTCCAGGCCGGGGGCGCCGGGAAGGGGATCGCCGATGCCCTGGCCGGAGTCGTGGATTTGGGAATGGTCTCACGGGAAATCCAACCGGTCGAAGTGGAGAAAGGGGCCTTTGCCATCGCCGTCGTCAAGGACGGCGTCGTCCCCACGATCAGCGACAAAAATCCGCTCTTGAGCAAAATCCTTGCCTCCGGACTTAAAAAAGAGGCCTTCACCGCCGTCTGGATCATGGAGACGGCCAAGACCTGGGGAGATGCCCTGGGCACCGCCGACAAGGCCAGCCTTCATGTCTACACCAGGTCGGATGCCTGCGGCGCGGCCGAAACCTGGGCGGCTTTTCTGGAGAAAAGGCAGGAGGACCTCAAGGGGATCGGGGTCTACGGCGACCCGGGCCTGGCCGAGGCTGTGCGCCGCGACCCCCTCGGCATCGGGTTCAATAATATCAATTATGCCTATGACGCCAAAAGCCTGAAGCCGTTGCAGGGGATCACGATCCTGCCCATCGACCTCGATGGGAGCGGCAAGATCGAGCCGGCCGAGAGCTTTTACCAGGACCGGGATGCCATCACCGCGGCTATCGCGAGAGGGGCGTATCCCTCGCCCCCGGCGCGCGACCTTTACCTGGTCAGCAAAGGCCGGCCGCAGAACCCGCTCCTGGTGGAATTCTTGCGCTGGGTCCTCAATGAAGGCCAGAAATTCGTCGCCGAGACAGGCTATATCGGACTGACCCCTGAAAAACTGGCCGACGGCTGGAAAAAAATCCAGGGACGCTAAAAGCATCCGATGAGGATCTTCCGGGACCGGCTGGCCAAAAGGACTATGCTCGTCCTGACCGTCGTGCCGGCCTTCCTGGTCCTGCTGATCCTGGTCGGACTTTTTGTCCGGGCCCGGCCTATCCTGGCGGAAAAGCCATTTTTCTCGCTCCTCTTTTCTTCGGCCTGGTCGCCGCTCAAAGGCGATTTCGGCCTCTTCCCTTTTATCATGGGGACTCTTTGGGTCACCTTCGTCTCCCTCGTGCTGGCCGTGCCGATTTCCCTCCTCACCGCTGTTTACCTGTCCGAATACGCGCCCCGTTCAGTGCGGGAATTTACCAAACCCATCATCGACCTGCTGGCCGGCCTTCCCTCGGTCATCTACGGTGTCTGGGGCGTCCTGCTGGTTGTCCCGCTGGTCGGACGGGTCATCGCCCCGATATTTGGGATAGAGTCGAGCGGCTATACCGTCCTGGCGGGCGGAATCGTCCTGGCGATCATGATCTTTCCGACCATAATCTCCGTCTCACTCGAGGTCTTTTCCTCCATTCCCTATCCGATGAGGGAGGCATCGCTTTCGCTGGGAGCTACGAAATGGGAGACGGTCCATCACGTTGTCCTTAAAAAGGGACTTCAAGGGATTATCGCGGCCATCGTCCTCGGGTTGTCGCGGGCCTTCGGCGAGACCATGGCTGTGCTCATGGTCGTGGGGAATATCCCTCGCCTCCCCCGGTCCATCTTCGACGGCGGCTATCCTCTCCCGGCCCTGATCGCCAACAACTACGGCGAGATGATGTCCATCCCCTTGTACGACGCGGCGCTCATGCTGGCCGCGGGCGTCCTCCTCCTCGTTGTTCTCTTTTTCAATGTCCTGGCCCGGCTGATCCTGGTCCGGGTCGAACGGAGGGCGGCATGAGTCAGCCTTGGACTGACCGCCGGCTCCGGCGGCGCAAACGGAAGGAGGGGATTATCCGGGCGTTGATGGCCGCCTCGGTGCTGGTCGTCATCGGCTGTCTGGTCCTGATCATCGGGACGATTGTTTGGAAGGGCCTGCCCGCTATGAACCTGTCGATGATCACCCAAACCCCGAAAGGCGGATATTATCTGGGGAGGGAAGGCGGAATCCTGAATGCCATCATCGGTTCTTTATATCTGGCGTCCGGAGCGACCATCCTGGCTATCCTGTTCAGCCTTCCGGTTGTTCTCTACATCAACATCTATGCGCGGAAGAACTCCAGGCTGGCCTCCCTGACCCGCTTTTCCCTGGATGTCCTCTGGGGGATTCCGTCCATCGTCTACGGCGCCTTCGGCTTCATCATCATGATCTACTTCGGGTTGAGGTCATCGCTGCTGGCCGGGATCCTGGCCGTGGGCCTCCTCGAGTTCCCGATCATGAGCCGGGCGGCCGACGAGGTCATCCGGATGGTCCCGCGGGAACTTCTGGAGGCCTCGTATTCGCTGGGCGCGACACGGCTGGAGACGGCCCTGAAGGTTGTCGTCCGGCAGTGCCTGCCCGGGCTTCTGACCGCCGTCCTGATTGCCTTTGGCCGGGGCATCGGGGACGCCGCCTCGGTGCTCTTCACGGCGGGCTTCACCGACCGGATCCCGACCTCGCTCCTCCAGCCGGCGGCGACGTTGCCGCTGGCGATCTTCTTCCAGCTGGGGACGCCGTTTCCCGAGGTCCAGCAAAGGGCCTATGCCTCGGCGGCCATCCTCACCGTCCTGATCCTCGTCATCAGCCTGGTGGCAAGAGGCCTGGGCAAGCGGTACACCCGGCACATTATTAAGTAATAAGGAGACGCCCATGGAAAGCAGAACGCACATCAGCGTCCAAAACTTGAGCGTCTATTTTGATGAAATGCGGGTTCTCAAGGATGTCAGCATCGACATTCCGGATCACAAGATCACCGCCATCATCGGTCCGTCCGGCTGCGGGAAGACGACGCTTCTCAAGTCCTTGAACCGCCTGCTCGACCCTCTCGACGGCGTCCGGATCGGAGGCCGAGTCCTGTTGGACGGCGTCGATATCTATGACGCCAGGACCGAGGTCACCGAGGTGCGAAAAAAAATGGGACTTCTTTCGCAGCGGCCGCAGGCGCTTCCGATGTCCATCTATGACAACGTCGCCTACGGGCCGCGCATCCATAACCATATCGACAAGAAGCGGCTGGCTGAGACCGTCGAGCACTATCTGCGCGTGGCCGGCCTGTGGGAGGAAGTCAAAGACAGGCTGAACGAGCCGGCCGCGCGCCTTTCCGTCGGCCAGCAGCAGCGCCTCTGCCTGGCCCGGGGGCTTGCGGTCGGTCCCGAGATCATCCTGGGGGACGAGCCGACTTCGGCCCTGGACCCCCAGTCCAGCCAGAACGTGGAGCGGCGGCTGATCGAGCTCAAGGCAGAATACACGGTGATCGTCGTCACCCATATCCTGCGGCAGGCCAAGCGGATCGCCGACTATATCGCCTTCCTCTACCTTGGGGAGCTCGTCGAGCACGGCCCGGCGGCCGAGGTGTTCGCCAACCCCCGGGACCCCCGGACGCGCGCCTACCTGACCGGCGAGATCAGCTGATTGGGGATCATCCGGTCACTTGCGTTTTTTTCCATCATGGGATATCATTTGGTCTAACAATTAAGCGCCACTGATGAGTTCCGGCGCTAGATCATAATTTATTAAATCGGAAGGGAGTATTTATATGGCTGTCAAAGGTTTTAACCCGTTCGAGATGGCCCAGAAACAGTTCGACACGGTGGCCGGCCTTCTCGAGCTCGACCAACCGACCAGGGATCTGTTGCGCCAGCCGTTGCGGGAATACCATTTCAGCATCCCCGTCCGCATGGACGACGGGAGCGTGCGCGTTTTCCACGGCTTCCGCTGCCAACATAACGACGCTCGCGGTCCCTGCAAGGGCGGGATCCGCTTTCATCCGCAGGAGACCATCGACACGGTCCGCGCCCTGTCCATGTGGATGACCTGGAAATGCGCCGTCGTGGATATCCCTCTCGGCGGAGGCAAGGGCGGAGTCGTCTGCGATCCCCACGACCTCAGCCAGAGGGAACAGGAACGGCTCTGCCGGGGCTGGATCCGGGCCATCGCCCATGATGTCGGCCCCCTGCGCGATGTCCCGGCGCCCGACGTCATGACCAACCCCCAGCACATGCTCTGGATGCTGGACGAATTCGAAGCGATCTTCGGCGCCAAGTACCCCGGCTTTATCACCGGCAAGCCAGTTGGCATGGGCGGCTCCCTGGGGAGGACCGAGGCGACGGGTTACGGGCTCGTCTTCACCCTCCGTGAGGCCCTCAAAGAAATGGGGCTCCGGATCGAGGACACCGTCGCGGCCGTACAGGGATTCGGGAATGTCGCCCAGTATGCGATCCAGCTCTACTCCCAGCTCGGGGGAAAAGTGACCTGCGTTTCCTGCTGGGACCAGAACGACCGGACCTCCTACACTTACCGC
>CAYGXD010000207.1:0-5020 GCA_964353705.1 uncultured Eubacteriales bacterium
TGGGACAACTACCCCGTCAACGACCGGAACCCCACGCTCCATCTCGGTCCGGTCACAGGCCGGGATCCGGATCTGGGCGAAGTCGCATCCGGCTATATGAGCAATCCCTTGTGTCCGCAAAACGAGATCAACCGGATCCCCCTGTTCACCTGCGCCGATTTTGCCTATAATTCTCCGGCTTACGATCCGCTCCACTCGATCGGACGGGCCATTCAGGTCCTGGCGCCGGAACGGCGGCAGCAACAAGCGCTCAAGAATCTGGTCGAACTCTATCCCGGGATGCTTCTCTACGGCGACACGCGAATAGGGTTCAACCCAGTGTGGGAACGGTTCAGCGCACTTCTCAAATCTCCGGACGGCCGGGCCAAGGCCGAAGCCTTCAAGGAGCGCGTGAAGAGCGTCCTTGAAGAACTCGACACCGCCTTCCCCGACCGGTATGTGCGGACGAAAGAAACCCTCAGGTCCCATCTGGAGCAGATGAGGTAAGATTTCCCTCGCCCTTGCCACCATTCCGTTGCTTGCCACGTATTAAGTATTGAAGACCGAGACTCTGTGACGGAGGATGGCCATGAGTTTCCGACATAGGATCAAAGCATTTGTCATTGCCGTAGTGGTCGTGGCCAGCGCGGTTGCGGCCGTGGGGTTCGTCATTCCCTTGGCTCGCCAGCGCAGCCAAAACGTGTCCCTGGGTAGGGAATGGGCGGGCCTCCTGAAAAAGCACCCTTCTTTCTCGGCTAAACGCCCGGCGTATCCCGTCGATGTGACGTTCCAATACGCCGCTCCAACGGATGACAATCTCAGAACACTGCGCGACAGATACGATCTGGAAACGGTCGCCGGCCAAGGTTTCGAAACCGATCGGATCATCAACCTGACGAGGTGGGTGTTTCAACTGACCGGACATGCGAATGAACCCCAAATCCCGAATGAGCTAAATGCCCTGAGTTTAATTCCTCTGGCGAAAGATGAGCATAGGCCGATCAATTGTTTCATGAAGACGGTCATTCTAAACGAAGTTTTCCTGGCCATGGGATTTAGCTCCCGTTGGACGCATCTCTTACCGCATTCCCACGAGGAGGATGAAAGTCATTTCATCACCTCGGTATACTCCTTTACACTGGGGAAATGGATCCTCATGGACCCGGATTTCGGCGTTTATGTGACAGATGAAAAGGGAAGCATTCTGGGAGTCGCAGAGATCCGGAGCCGTCTGATCGCCGGCGAGCCTTTGGTGGTAACGGATTTGACGACCGGCCGAAGTGGCTTGGCCAAAGCCTGGGACGATTTGAGAAACTTCATCGCTGGATCGGATTACCTCTGGTTCCTCTCGGATTTCATCTTCAAGATGCGATGCCCACAGATCAGCATGTTCGACCAAAGATCGAAACCGAACAAAGTGTATTTCGAATTGCTTCCCGATGGGTATCATGAGGAGCTTCTGCAGGCATCTAAAATGACCGAGAGAGGGAAGATCGTTTACATCAACGATGAGGACCTGTTCTGGCAGAAACCCACAAGGCCATTGCAATGACGGCATAATAACAAAAAGGGGAATTCGCCGGGCCGGCAGCCGAAAATCTGTGCACAATTCGCCCGGAATTGTGTATGATTGAACCATCTCCATGAGAAAGACGTATTTTATGGCGGGGGTTTTTTGGGCCGCTTCGCTCAGGAAGACCACAGTCTTAAATAAATAGGAACGACGGAGGTTTATCAATGAAACGCATTTCCTATCTCCTCCTCACCGCAGGGATCTTGCTATTGGCGACCGCGGCATCCGAGGCCAAGCCGATCCTGGCCCAGAAACCTGCCCTCAACCGGACGCACGTCGTCTTTGTCTACGCGGGTGATCTCTGGAAAGTCTCGCGCGACGGAGGGGCCGCCCAACGATTGACCTCGGGACCGGGATTAGAAACGAATCCCGTTTTCTCCCCGGACGGGTCCCAGGTCGCCTTCACCGGAGAGTATGACGGGAACGTGGATGCCTTCGTCGTGCCTGTGGAAGGCGGGGAGCCCCGGCGGCTGACCTGGCATCCCGCCGCGGACGTCGCTCTCGCGTGGACCCCGGACGGGAAGCAAATTCTTTTTACCTCCGGCCGCACCGCCTATTCCAGGTTCAACGAGCTTTTCACCGTCGAGGCAAAGGGCGGGTTTCCAAAGAGACTCCCCTTGCCCATGGGTTACGAGGGGAGTTTTTCTGCAGACGGAAAGCGCCTCGCGTATGTCCCACTGCGGCGGGCTTTCAACGCCTGGAAGCGCTACCGGGGAGGCACGGCCACTCCGATCTGGATCGCCGACCTTTCCGATTCCAGGATCGAGAAAATCCCCCGCCCGGATTCCAACGACTACGAGCCCATGTGGGTCGGGGACAAAGTTTATTTTCTCTCCGATCGCGAGGGGCCTGTCACCCTCTTTTCCTATGATATTAAGACAAAGGAAGTGAGCCGGGCGCTCCGGAACGATGACTTGGACCTCAAATCGGCCTCGGCCGGACCGGGGGCGATCGTCTTCGAGCAGTTCGGTTCTCTCAACCTCTATGACCTGGCCTCCGGAAAGGCAAGCCCTCTCTCCGTTTCTATTGATGGAGATATGCTCGAAGTCCGGGACAGATTCGTGAATGTCGGGGACAGCCTCTCCTCACCCAACCTCTCTCCAAACGCTGTCCGGGCCGCTTTTGAGGCCCGGGGAGAGATAATCACCGTCCCGGAGGAAAAGGGCGACTTCCGCAACCTCACGAACACCCCGGGGGCCATGGAGCGCTATCCGTCCTGGTCTCCGGACGGACAAAAAATCGCCTATTTTTCGGATGAATCGGGCGAATACATGCTCCACATCCGGGACCAGAAAGGGAGCAGTGAAGTGGTCCGCATCGAACTCGAAAAAAGGCCCACATTCTATTTTTCCCCCCGCTGGTCTCCCGACAACAAGAAAATTGCCTATGAGGACTGCCACCTGAATCTCTGGTACGTGGACCTGGAAAAGAAAACGCCGGTCAAGGTGGATAAGGACCGCTCTCTCGCCGGCCAGGGCAACCTTACGCCCCATTGGTCGCCCGATTCCAAGTGGCTGGCCTACGTCAAGCGGCTGCCCAACTATCTGGGCGCCATCTTCCTCTACTCCCTGGAAAGCGGGCAGAGCGCCCAGGTCACCGACGGCATGAGCGATGCCGGGCTCCCCGTCTTCGACCCAGGGGGAAGATATCTCTATTTCACGGCCAGCACCGATTCGGGCGCTTCCCTTCAGCCGGACATCCACAGCATCTTCCGGGATGTGACAAGCACCGTCTACCTGGCTGTGCTCGACAAAACGGAGCCCACACCCTTTGTTCCGCAGAGCGATGAGGAGAAACCGGAAGACGAGTCGAAGAAGCCCGCTGATGAGTCCGGGAAAAAGGAGGAGGAGAAGAAACCGGACAAAAAAGAGGTCGTCGTCAAGATCGACCTCGAGGGCATCCTGCAGCGGACTCTGGCCGTCCCCATGCCGGCCCGTCGCTATACCGATCTCCAAACGGGGGAAGCCGGGACGCTCCTGGCCGTAGCGGCCGATGCGCCGCTCCCGGGATCGCCCTTTCCGCAAGGCTCCTCCGTTCATCGTTTCGACCTCAAGGAACGCCGGGCCGATGTGATTGTGGGCGGAGTCGATGCCTTTGAGATGGCCCGAGGCGGAAAGAAGTACCTCTACAGCCGGGAAGGTCGCTGGCTCATCGGAACGCTCAAGCCCATGCCTCCGGCAGGCGCTCCCGCTCCGCCTCCTTCAGCCGGAGGAGCTTCTGACAAGGCCATGCCGACGCATGACATCCAGATCAGGGTAAAACCGCTCGAGGAGTGGCGCCAGATGTACCGGGAAGCCTGGCGTATCGAGCGGGAGTTTTTTTACGACCCCAACCTCCATGGTTTGGACCTGAATTGGGCCCAAAAGAAATACGCTCCCTATGTGGAAGCCGTGGCCTCGAGGATGGACCTGAACTATCTTTTTGCTGAAATGCTGGGCGAGATCACGGTGGGGCATCTCAGCGTGGGTGGCGGCGATATCCCGCGGCCGAAGCGGGTTACGACCGGACTCCTGGGAGCGGACTATGCCATCGAAAACGGCCGCTACCGATTTTCCCGAGTCTACAACGGCGAAAACTGGAATCCTGAGTTCCAGGCTCCCCTGACCCAGCCCGGAGTTAATGTCAAGGCCGGTGATTACCTACTGGCCGTGGACGGCCGGGAGGTCATGGGCACGGACAATATTTATAAGTTCTTCGAGGCCAAGGCGGGAAAGCAGGTCGTCCTCACCGTCGGGCCGGAGCCGAAGACGGAGGGGTCGCGCGAGGTGACGGTCGTGCCGATCAGCAACGAATCCTCGCTCCGCAATTTCGCCTGGATCGAGGATAACCGGCGCTATGTGGAGCAGGCAACTAAGGGAAAGGCCGCCTACGTCTACATGCCGGATACGGCCTTCGGAGGGTACACGTATTTCAACCGCTATTTCTATGCCCAGGTCGGACGGGACGCTCTTATCGTGGACGAGCGCTTCAACGGCGGCGGCATGCTGGCCACGGATATCATCGAGCGCTTCAGCCGCAAGATGATGAGCCTGGTAGCCACAAGGGACGGAGTGGACGAGGTCCAGCCTCAGGGCGCCATCTTCGGGCCCAAGGTCATGCTCATCAACGAATTCGCCGGCTCGGGAGGGGACGCCATGCCCTGGTATTTCCAGCGGGCTAAGGTGGGACCGTTGGTGGGGAAGCGCACCTGGGGAGGCCTCGTCGGCCGGGCCGGAGCTCCGCAGCTTATGGATGGAGGCTTTGTGACGGCTCCGAGCTCGGGCGTCTGGAGCCCGGACGGACACTGGATCGCCGAGAACGTCGGAGTCAGTCCGGACGTGGAAGTGGAGCTCGACCCCGCGCTCGTGAGGCAGGGCAAAGACCCCCAGCTGGACAAGGCCATCGAGATCGTCATGGACGCGCTGGCCAAGAACCCGCTGCCGAAGCCGAAGCGTCCGGCCTACCCGGATTATCATAAGAAATAAGGGA
>CAYGXD010000208.1:0-4970 GCA_964353705.1 uncultured Eubacteriales bacterium
CTATCTCTTGTTCCTTGCCCAATGATCGGGCCGCGTTGATGGTGGCCGCACGAAGGCAGTCGAGGTGTGAAAGCCCGGCGAGGCGCAGCTGCTCAAGCTCATGATGAAGGCTGGCCCCGGGTATGCCTCCGTCCGAACCGGCCGTGAGGAGCCCGCCTTGCCGAAAAAACTCGGCCGCCATTTGCCGCATCCAAGGGAGCCCGGCTCCAAAGGCGGCGTAATCCGATTCCAGCCACGTCCCTTGAAAGCCGGATCGCGATTCGGCCTCGAGCTCCGCCTTGACCCATTCGGGAAGGCCGGAGTAATCGGGCTCCTTGGTGAGGCCTTCAGGGGTGCTCATGGCGACCCAGATGTAAAGCGTCGGGTCCCAGACGACATGGTGCTCGACCATAAGACAGACAAGCGCCCGCATCCTCTCCGGGTCGGCGTCGCGCCAGGCGGAAGACTCCCGGAGCATGCCGGGAAGGCTTCTGGGAACGGGCTCCGGCCTCTGCTCGGGCCGCAGGATGGCCCAACCCAGGCCGCGGGGATGCTCGATCCCGTCCTGACCCATCTTGATGGCCTCATCAGCCGGAACCAGGGAAATATGACCATAAACCCGGCTGTTCCTGGAGTGGGCCAGGGAGAGGATTTCCTGCAGCGTTTCGAGCGAATTTTCCGAGCCGATCTTGACGACGTCGATGCCCTCGTCCAGCAGCCATTCGAGGGATCTCCGGATGACGGCCGGGTCCTGGCTCTGGATGCCGCCCAAGCCGGGAGGGCCGGCGACACCGGACCCGTTGAGGATCATGCCGCACTGGTAAAGAAACGGTCCGGAGGCCCGGCCTTCCTTGATCTCATCACCGATGGAGAGGATGGCGTCGGGGCCGAGGCTGCTGCCCATCTCCTGGATGCGGGTGACGCCGTAGCGCAGGAAATACGGCCCCATCCAGGGCAGGTAATGGACGTGCATGTCCATGAGGCCCGGAACGGCGAATCGGCCGGAGACATCGATGACCTGGGCGCCTTTGGGAATACGAAGCTTCGGGCCGATCTCCTCGATCCGGCCCTTGCGCACAAGGATGGTTTGCCGGGGCAGGACCCGACCCCCGATGACGTCCACGACATCCGCCCCTTTGAAAACGACGGGAGTGACAGGTTCCGCCTTTTTCAGAAGGCGGCAAACGATCGGGACAGGCTCCATCGGGCCGCCGTCCTTCGAAACCCGCCAGATCCGCCGCCGGTGGGAAAAATAGATATGGCCGTTCGAAGGGTGCCAGCGGGGACCCTGCTCCAATGCGATATCGTCCGTGAGCGGGTGGGCTCTCCCTCCGCGGACGCTCACTCTCCAGAGGTCGACGCTCTGCCGGTCGAGCGATTCATAGACGATCTCCCGGCCGTCAGGGGACCAACAAAAACTGCTGTTGACGCTGACCGGAGTAGCCAGCCTCTCCTTCTTTCCGCTCGTGGAATCGATTATCCAGAGATCCCGGTTTCGAGCCGTCTGGCAGGCAATGGAACTTCCGTCCGGCGACCACCGGGGATGAAGGCCGCTGAAGCCCAGGAACCTCGGCTCGCCTCCCTTGACGGAAAGAACCGCCAGCTTTTCCTCAAGGCCCAGGCTCAGAGCGATTTCCTCTCCGGAAGGAGACCAATCCAGAGACCCTTTGATTTCCGAGTTCGTCCGCCACAATTCCCGGGCCGGGCCGGCCGGCGCGACCTTGAGGACTTGAACAGAAAAAGCCCGGCATTCGGGGTCCGTGGCGATACAGGCCAAAGACGTTCCATCGGGAGACCAAACGGGAGAAGACCTTCGATCCGCGGACGGAGCGATCAGGACGGCCTCTCCGCCTTCGACGGGAACGGTCCAGATCGAGCTCCGCCATTCAAAGGCGAGTGTCAGGCCGTCGGGGGAAATCGCCGGATGGAACATCCCCGAATCCTTTTTCCCCATTTCCTCGGCCCGGCCGGAAGCAACGGATCCGGCCAGGAGGATAAGGATGACCAGCGGGCAAAAGCCTCTCAAAAGTGAGGGATTCTTGGAGCCGGACGAGCTTTCCCCTTTTCGATTAAGTCGTTGGGTCGAAGGCGAATCCGACATGGCCTTTCTCCTCTTAGGCGGGCGGGCAAATTGCCATTTGTCCGATTTTCCGAAATCCAGAGCGAATTATACCCATCTCAAAAAAATATGCCACCCCGATGTCCCGCTCCTCAGATCCTTTCCAAGGTCGCCGGTCTGCACCCGCTCTGCCGCGGCGCGGTTTTAAAATGTCATTCCTCCCACACGCCTTTGGTGAGACGGGACACTAGATTTCCCCGGTCAATTCGAATACCATCGAGGCTTATTTCAAAAAGACGAACAGGCCGGAGGGCGCTACCCTCAGCCGTAAACCATGAGGAGGTCAGAGGTGAAAATGACAAACCGCATTATGAAGGTGCTCGCCGGCATTGTCCTCATCGTCCTTCCTCTTGCCGCTGAGCAGCCGCAGCTCTCCCGGGAGGATTACGCCCGCGCGGAACAATATCTCATCTGGAATATCGGCAAGCTGGCTTTCAAGATCCAGGTCGTCCCTCATTTCATCGGGAAGAGTGACCGCTTCTGGTACAAGCTCGCGACCCGCGGCGGAAAGGAGTTCATGCTCGTCGACCCGGCCCTCAACACGAAGCAGCCCGCCTTCGACCAGGTCCGGCTGGCCGCTTCGCTGTCCGCGGCTTCGGGTAAAGCCTATGAAGCCAACAACCTGCCGTTCGACAGCCTCGAGTTCATCAAGGACGGCCGGACCATCCAGTTCGACATCGAGAAGGTCCGCTGGACCTGCGACCTCGCCTCCTATGCCTGCGCCAAGGCGGAGGCCCCGAAGGAGAACCCGGAAGGGGAAAGCCTCTCCCCCGACGGACAATGGGCCGCCTTCATCAAAGACCATAATCTCTATGTGAAACCCGCCTCCGGAGGGGCGGAAATCCAGCTCACGGCCGACGGAGAGTCTTATTATGATTACGGCACTGAAGCCGAACAGAGCACTAGCGCGGTGACCGACCGCCTCAGCGGCAAAAAACAGCCGCCGGTCCTCCTCTGGTCACCCGATTCCAAAAAGATCTTCACCCACCGGCTTGACCAGCGGAAAGTCGAACCTCTCTATCTCCTGCAATCGGTGCCTCCCCAGGGCTTCCGGCCCCTCCTCCACGCCTACCGCTACGCGCTTGTCGGCGATAAAAACCTTCCGCTGGCAGAACTCATGGTCTTCGACGTCGAGAAAAAAACAAAAACGGCGTTTAAAGCCGATCCCTACCTCCTTCTCTTTGTCTCTCCGATCGCCATGAAAAAGGCCTGGTGGAGTGAGGACAGCCGGACCGTCTATTTCGTCGAAGAGGAACGCGCCTTCAAGGCCGCCCGGCTGCGGGCCGCCGACGCCTCAACCGGAGAGACCAGGACGCTCATCGAAGAAAAGGGAGCGACATACGTCGAGCTCAACCTCTTCCTCGGCAGCTCTCCCAACGTGCGCGTCCTGGGAAACGGCGCGGAGGTCATCTGGTTCTCCGAGCGTGACGGCTGGGGGCACCTCTATCTCTATGATGGTCAGACGGGAGCGCTCAAAAACCAGATCACCAGAGGTCCGTGGGTTGTCCGGGATATCATGCGGGTTGATGAAAAGAACCGTTGGGTCTATTTCACCGGCGGCGGCCGGGAGAAAGGCCGCGATCCTTATTATCAGCACCTCTACCGGACGAAGCTCGACGGCTCCGGCCTGGAGCTTCTCACGCCCGAAGACGCCGAACACGCCGTGGCTGACATGATATTGGGGGCGAATGACTTCGGGATAGCGCCGCGGTTCTCTCCGTCCGGTCGCTATTTCGTGGACACCTACTCGAGGATGGACCTGGCGCCCGTCACTCTCTTGCGCGACGCGGACGGCCGCCAAGTCCGCGAGCTCGAAACTGCCGACGTCGAACCCCTTCTGGCCACGGGCTGGAAATGGCCGGAGAGGTTCACCGTCAAGGCCAGGGATGGGACAACCGACCTCTATGGTTTGATCTACAAACCCTCGAACTTCGACCCCGCGAAAAAATACCCGGTCATCGACGGCATCTACCCGGGACCCCAGATCACCCGGACTCCCAAGTCCTTCGGGACCGACCTTATCTATATTTCCCAGTTCTGTGAAGATCTCTCCCTGGCCGAGCTCGGGTTCATCGTCGTCAATATCGACGGCCTGGGAACGCCCTTCCGCTCCAAGGCCTTTCACGACTTCTGCTATGGAAAAATGGAGGAGGCCGGCGGGCTGGAAGACCATATTGCCGGACTCAGGCAGCTGGCCGCCTCCCGGCCCTACATGGATCTCAGCCGGGTCGGCATCTATGGGCATTCGGGGGGAGGATTCGCCTCGACGCATGCCATCCTGGCCTACCCGGAATTCTACAAGGTGGCCGTATCTTCAGCCGGGAACCACGACCAGCGGAGCTACCTGGCCAGCTGGGGAGAAACATACCAGGGATTGCTCGAGGGCGACAAGTACAAGGCTCAGGCCAACGCCGGCCTGGCGGCGAACCTCAAGGGCAAACTCCTGCTTATCCACGGCGACATGGACGACAACGTCCATCCAGCCATGACCATCCAGGTGGTCGATGCCTTGATCAAGGCCAATAGGGATTTCGACCTGCTGATCCTGCCCAACCGGAACCACGGTTTCGGCTTCGACCCGTATTTCAAGCGCCGGAAATGGGATTACTTTGTCAGAAACCTGCTGGGAGCCGAGCCTCCGCCTGAATACGAGATCAAGGTGGGAAAGCTCCCGTTTTGACGTGGGAAGGAGAAAAATGATGGCCAAGATCATGACCAGAGCCGGGATCAGCTTCTTTCTATTCTTTTGCTTGTTGGGGCCCTTGCTCGCCGGCCAGGAGAAAGCCCAGGACCGCCGGAAATCGCTCGCTCCTCAAACAGAGACTTCCGATGACCCGCGCCGCATCCCTGTGCCGCCCGGCCCCCGCGGACC
>CAYGXD010000209.1:0-4881 GCA_964353705.1 uncultured Eubacteriales bacterium
GTCTTCGCGCTCATCACTCTGCTCCGGGTGCGGTCCTGGCTGGCCAACTCGATCTCCTCGAGCATGAAGCACAGCTTTGCCGTCGGGATCGGGCTCTTCCTAGCGTTTATCGGTCTTTATGAGACGGGGATCGTGACCAGCTCAGTGGCCGGGATGGAACCGCAAGCCCTGCTCAAAGCAGGTGCCACAGCTCTCTCAGCGCCCGATGTGCCGATCAAGATCGGGAACCTCCGTTCCCCGCAGGTACTTATGGCGGTCTTCTGCTTTTTCTTTATTGCTGTTCTCCTTTATTGGCGGGTCCGGGGCGGTATCCTGCTAGGCATCGCGGCAACCTCTTTCCTGGGCTATATTTTGGGATTGGGTGAAGCGCCGCGGGCGGTGGTGGCACTGCCGTTCAGCGGCGAGTTCAGCCTTGGCGCGATCGCCCTGAAGCTTGATATCATGGGCATGCTCAAGCTGAGCATGCTGCCCATCCTACTAACGCTTTTTCTTATGGGATTCCTAGACACACTCGGGACACTTGTCGGTGTGGGAGCCGCCGCGAACATGGTGGATGAGAAAGGGAACTTTCCCCAGATCGAGAGGCCGATGATGGTCGACGCCGCCACCTGCATGTTCAGCGCCGCGGTCGGCACCTCGACGAGCGGGGCTTACATCGAGTCGGCTACAGGGATTAGAGAGGGAGCGCGGACCGGGCTGGCCGCGGTCACGACGGCCGTCCTCTTCCTGGTGTCCCTCTTTTTTATCCCCCTCATCCAGCCCCTGCAGCACCTGCGGTATGCCTACGGTCCAGCGCTCGTTGCGGTCGGCGTGCTGATGGTGGGATCGATCAGGAAGATCAATTTCGATGACTTGACCGAGGTGGTCCCGGCTTTCGTCACGATCGTCATGATGATTTTTACATACAATATCGCCAACGGGCTGACGGCCGGCCTGGTCCTTTACCCGATGTTTAAAGTACTGGCCGGAAAATGGAAAGAGCTGAACGCCGGGTCGGTGGTGATGGGGCTGCTTTGCCTGGTGTATTATGTCTTCGGCCTGCCGCATTAATGCCCTCAGGGATCGTTTGAGCGCTGGCGGGAGGCAATGGCTTGACAACAGCAGTATACACCTTATAAAATGTATAAAGAGGTGTATATGAATGCGCACGAACGTTGTCATCGATGATGGTCTGATGAAAGAAGCCATGGGCTTTTCGTCCGCCAAAACAAAAAAAGAGGTGATCCATAACGCCCTCGAGGATTTCGTCAATCAGAGAAAGCGGCTTGACCTCAGGCATCTGAGGGGAAAGGTTAAGTTCGCCCGCCGTTATGACTACAAGAAGATGAGGTCCAGATGATCCTGGTCGATACGTCCGTCCTGATCGGATACCTGAAGGATGTGAGGAACAGGGCGACGGCGAAGTTCCAGCGGATTCTGGACAGGGGCATTCCCTTCGGGATATGTGATCTGGTTTATCTTGAAACGCTCCAGGGATGCCGCTCGGAGAAGGACCTGAAGGTTGTTAAAAGATACCTGGACACTCAAGTGTTTTATGAGCTCAAGGGCGGCCGGGAATCCTACGCTGAAGCCGCAAGGATGTACTTCCGATTGCGCCGAAAAGGCGTAACGGTCGGAAGTTCGGTTGACTGCGTGATCGCCAGGATCGCTATGGAAAACAACCTTTTTCTGCTCCATGATGATTCCGATTATAAGCGGATCGGCCGGCATTTTCCGTTGAAGATATGGGACGTCCAATGAGGCGGAAGCTCCCTAACGAGTCAGGGAAAAGCCCATTTCCTAAGCCCAGCCGCGTTCGCTGGAGGCTGTGTTTTATCGCGGATTCTGAGGCCGCGGCGGGAAAGGACGTCCTGCACTTGATCGCCGAGGCAGTTGCAGGGGGAGCGACGACCGTCCAGCTTCGCGGCAAGAAATGGACGAGCCGGGAATTTTTGGAAAGAGGGGTCGAAGCGGTTCGGCTTTTGCGTCCCCAAAGAATTCCCCTGATCATCAACGACCGGATGGATATCGCGCTCGCCTGTGAAGCTGACGGAGTCCACTTGGGACAAGATGATATGCCCCTCTCTTATGCCCGAAAAATTCTGGGGAAAAAGAGGATCATCGGCATATCGGCCTCGACAGTTGCTGAAGCTGAAACCGCGGAAAAGGAAGGCGCCGACTATATTGGCGTCGGGGCTATCTTTCGGACATTCTCGAAGAAAGATATCGGGCCGCTCCTGGGTCTGGAGGGACTACGAAAAATCAGGCATAGAGTCAACATCCCTATCCTTGCCATCGGCGGCATATCTGCGGCCAATGCAGCGGAAGTCATCTCCGCCGGAGCCGACGGTGTGGGCGTCATCTCCGCCATTACCGCCGCCAAAGACCCCCAAAAGGCGACTGCCGGGATTCTCGAAGCGGTTAGAAAACAAAAAGACCAAAGAAGCTGACTGGGAGGAGGGTTTATTGGGGAATGCCCCGTGTTTTTACACTGGTTGTACTCAAATTGAGTACAAATGAGTATCAAGCTGGAACAGATCAATTCGTGGAAGCAAGATGGCGCGTAGAGGCAGGGAAGCTCAATAAAATGTCAGGATGTCCCTATGGCAGAGGCATGGAAATCGTGATTTTTCTCTCGTCGCCCCTGCCCTTCTTGATATCCACCCGGATTGCCGCAAGGTCAAAGGGGATCCGCTCCCCCCACTCCACGATCACTACTCCCCTGTCCAGGTAATCCTCCCACCCCAGGTCCAGGATGTCGTCGCTCTTCTCCAGCCGGTAGAGGTCGAAGTGGAAGACCGGATAGCGGGCCTCGTAGATGTTCATGATGGTGAACGACGGGCTGCAGACGAGCGCCCAGCTCTTCATCCCCAGGCCGGCGGCGATGCCCTTGGCGAAAATCGTCTTCCCGGCGCCCAGCTCACCGCTGAGCAGGACGACCTCCCGGCCTTTGAAACGGCAGGCCAATCCCCTGGCCAGCTCAAAGGTTTCCTCTTCGGACCGGGTGGTGGCCACTTGGCCTTTCAGCCCGAGCGCCTTGGTCGGTAATTTGGCCTTGCCCAGGCTTTTCTTTCTCTTGGGCTTGCGAATGTCCTTGAGGGTCGTCATCTTGCTCATGGCGCTCCGGTCGGGCATGTGAGTGGGGTCAGATCTCAGCTAGAGGGAACTCTTCCTCTCGCGCCTCATCCTCCATGGCTTTAAGCGCAGCCGGCAGGAAACGGACCAGGTCGGAGGCGACGAGCGCCCTCTCCCCCATTTTTTCAGCCGCCCGGTCGCCGCTGAGGCCGTGAAGATAAACGGCCGCCAGAGACGCCTGGAGAGCGTCTTTATCCTGCATCAGGAAGCTGGCGATCATCCCGCTCAGGACATCGCCCGATCCTCCGGTCGCCATTCCCGGGTTTCCCGTAGGGTTGACAAAGGTCCGGCCGTCCGGGGTGCAGACGAGCGTCCTGTACCCCTTGAGGACCAGATAGACTCCGTGCTCCTGGGCGAAGGCCGGCGCCAGCTCCAGCTTCTTTTTGATGACATCGCGGAGAGGAAGCCCGACGAGCCGGGCGAATTCACCCGGATGAGGAGTCAAGATAGCCGTTTTAGGCAGCCGTTTCAGGAGCTCAGGATTCAGGGACAAGATATTCAACCCGTCGGCATCGATGACTACCGGAAGCTTGATCTCCGGTATAAGTTTCGCTAGGAATCCGGCCGTTGAGCTCTGGGTGGAAATCCCCGGGCCGATGAGCAGCGCGTCCTTTCCTTTGAGCAGCGCCCGCGCCCGCGGCAGAGCTTCCGCAGCGATGGTCTTTTCCTCTGTTTCCGCCAGCGGCTCGGTCATAAGCTCCACCATCCCTTTTGCCACCATAGGAAGGCAGCTCTGCGGTGTCCCGGCCGTGACCAGACCGGCCCCCGTCTTCAAGGCCGCTTTGGCCGCCATTACCGCCGCGCCCGTTTTTCCAACTGATCCGGCGATGATGAAGAGATGGCCGTAGCTCCCCTTATGGGAATCTCTTTGTCTTTTTTGAAAAGACTTCAGAAGGTTGCGTTTTTCGACGAGCTCCAGCTTGAGCCTGGGGGCATCAAAAAGTTGCGGCGGGACGCTGATATCCGCCACCACGAGCTCCCCGACCCATTCCTCGGCCGGGGGAAGCACGTGCGCGATCTTCGGCGCGGCCAGCGTCACGGTGACGTCGGCTTTGACCGCCGGACCGATGATCTCGAAGCTGTCGGAAGAAAGCCCCGAAGGGATGTCCACGGCCAGCTTGAAAGCGCCCGTTTTATTGATATCCTCGATCGCCTTCGCGTAGAGCCCCTCGGCCGGCTTGGACAAGCCCGTACCGAAAATGGCGTCGACGATGACCGACGCTTCCTTTATCAGCTTCTTCTTTGCTTTCCAATCAGCTTCCGACCTGACTTCCGAGACCGGTACGCCGATTTTTTCGGCTATCCGGAGGTTGAGGGCGGCGTCTCCCCTGACTTCATCCTTGGCCGCCAGCAGGAGGACCTGGGCGACTATCCCGTGGTTCCAAAGATGGCGGGCGATGACGAGCCCGTCGCCGCCGTTATTTCCCCTTCCGGCGACGATGACGATCTTATCGCCGTCGCAGTATGGGAGGATAGTCTGGAGGAAGCGGAAGATCTGCAGCCCGGCGTTTTCCATCAACACCGGACCGGGAATGCCGACCTCCTCGATGGTTTGACGGTCGATCTCTTTCATTTCCGCCGAGGTTAAGATTTTCATGTTCGCTCCACTTTCTCTTGATTCTACCAAATAATCAGTCGAGATTACATATACTCCGCACCGCGTTGCTTTTGGCCGGGGTTTATGCTAATTTTTTAGGTTAAAAGTAGTCTCTAACGGAGGTTCTCATGAGTATTAAAATCGGAATCAACGGGTTCGGACGGATCGGC
>CAYGXD010000210.1:0-4855 GCA_964353705.1 uncultured Eubacteriales bacterium
CCGGTTTTGAACAAGCGGACAGCAGAGCCGCGGTGAGAAACACGGACCAGATCATAAATTTCATGTGACCTCCTGTCTCGACGGACCCTATTATCGACTAAAAGGACGCCCAAACTCAACCGGTCCGAGTTGACTTCATCAATCGGCCGGGGATAGATTAGGAGAGCGAGGCAGCCATGAGCAAAGTCGTCGATATCTATCTTCCGCTCGACAGCCGCCAGACGGCCAACAAGGAGGTCTGGCCGGTGGCCATCCGGCAGACCGTCGAGCTCGTCCGGGTCATCAAGAAGTGCGGTTGGAAAGCCAACGTGCTCAACCCCGGCCGGCCCGTGGCCAGTGTCGCCGAAGGTATGGAGGTGATCAGGCGCGCAAAGGGAGAGCGTTTCATCAACTTCATGGCCGGTTGGGCTTATCCGGATTTCTCGGTCAGCCCGATGGCCCAGCTTCCGGCCGAGCTTCCCAAGCTGCTTCTCGGGAGCGCCATTCAGGACTTCCCGGGAAACGTGGGGCTTTTTGCCGCCGCTTCAGGGACGGCGCAGATGGGGATCGGAACCGACCGGCTGTTCGTCGAACGGTTCGAAAACCACGAAGAATATGCGGCCGCTTTGGACGCCTTCCTTAACCGGGGTTATTATCGTCCCCCCTACCCCAAGACGATCGACGTCGCGGTCGCCGAGAAGCATCGTCAAAAAGCCAAGCGCATCAAAGCCATGCTCCGGGGCTCCATTTACGGCGCCGTCGGGCCCCGTTCCATGCAGATGTGGAACAAGATCTCGGAGGCGGACTTCCTTCGTTATTTCGGGATCGCCCGGGAAGGTTTCGACGGGCTCCGCCTGGCCAAAATGGCCGAGAAGATCTCCGCTAGGCGGGCCGAACGGGCTTTGAAATTCCTCCTGCGCAAGGGCATGGACCTGCGGTTCGGCCCGAACCCAAAGAAGCACCTGACAAGGGAGATGGTCATCTTCCAAATGAAAGCCTATTTCGCCCTGCTCGAGCTCAAGGAGGAATTCGGTCTCGACTTCATCGGGGTCCAGGACCAGTTGGACTGGATCGAACACTATCCGGCGACCGACCTCACCCTCGGGATCCTCAACAACAAGCTCCGGCCCGAGTCCGACGGGACGACCGTGGTCGCGGCCACGGAAGCCGATGATGGGGCGGCCCTGACAATGCAGATTCTCAAGCTTATCAGCGGCGGTGAGCCGGTCGGTTTTAATGACCTTCGCTATTGGGACGCGCCCCAGGGCCTCTACTGGCATGTCAACTCCGGCGCCCTGGCTCCTTTTTTCGCTCACGGCAGCCATACCTCTTTGGCCGGATCCTGGTCGGAGAGGCAGACACCCATGTATTTCAGGCAAGGCGGCGGCACGTGCTCCGTGGTTGTGCGCGTCCCCGGGGTCGTGACCTGGGCCCGTTTTTCTTACCGCAACCATAAGATGTACCTGTGCGCCGGCCGTGGGGTTACCGACGTGCCAACGGACGACCAATGGAAAGAACGGTCGCAGAAATGCAATCCCGAATGGCCGCATTGGTACCTTAAACTCTGCGGCCGGGTCGAATGGAAGGTCAACTCCAACCATCCGATCACCGTATTGGGTGATCATCTGGCTGACCTGAAGGCCTTCGCCCTGGAACTCGGCCTTCCCTTCGAATGCTACGATCACCGCACGCCCGGGGAGATCGAGAAAGGCGCCGGCCTGTAGGACCCTGAAAAGTAGGGGCTAAAGCGGGAAACCGGAGCCGGCGTATGAGGCCGGCTTCGATATCCTGCCTGACCGGCCGGCTTGAGCAACCGGGTGTTTTCGTCTATAATATCTTTTCTTTTGCCGATATGATCATTTGAATTTCAAGAAGGAGAACCTTATGAAAAAGCTCTGTATCCTTTTCTCGCTGGTCCTCATGCTGGCCGCTTTCGCCAGCGCGGACGTCTACATCAAATCCAAGACCCACACCGATGCCTTCGCTGTGATGGGGCAAAGCCAGCCGGCCAAGGACGAGACGACCGAACAGTGGATGGGCGATGACAAGTTCGCCACCATCACACCGGAGATGTCGTTCGTCGTCGACGTGAAGAAGAATGTGTTTTATTGGATCAACCACGGGAACAAGACCTATCTCGAATCGACGCTGCCCTTAGACATGACCAAGCTCGTCGACCCCCAGATGGCCCAGATGATGTCCCAGATGATGAAGATGACGGTGACCGTGACGCCCAACGGCCAGACCAAGACCATCGGCCAGTGGAAGTGCTCGGGGTACGACGTCGCCATCAACATGATGATGATGCCGATGAAGATGTCGGTCTGGGCCTCGACCGATGTCCCCTTCGACGTCGACAAGTTCATGAAGATGTACATCAACATCCTCAAGGCCCAGCTCCGGCTCGATGACGCGGCCCTCCAGGAGATGATGAAGGTCAAGGGCTACTGGATCGCCACCGAAGTGAACGCCGAGGTCATGGGCGCGAAAATGCACAACACGACCGAAGTCGTCGAGATCAGCAATAAGACGCCCGCTGCTTCGGTCTATTCCGTCCCAGCCGGGTACACCAAGAAAGACAAGCTAAGCATGCAGGATATGCAGAACCAGTAATAGGGCGGGGGGCATCCCCCTCTTTGTTTTCAGAATCCCGGGTCTTTGCCGGCTATCCCGTCGCCGTTGAAGTCTGATATAAACTCGGTCGGCCGGACCCTTTCCCGCAGCCGGGCCGTCCGGAAATGCACCCGGATGGCGTCCTTGACCTTGAGAGGCTTGGCGACTCCCAGCATCTCGAACTTGGGCGCGGAGGCGTCCGTCGAAAAGACCGTCATCCGGCCGAATCCCAGGATCCTCTGCCAGAAGCTCTGGGTCACCTGGATATCCCGCACCCGGAATAGCTCCAGTTCTTCGATCTTCCGGGAGACCAGGCCGCGGATGAGAAACAGGCGCTGCGTGCTCAGCCGGTAGAGGACGGAGTATTTCTTGTAGACGACCGTCAGAAAGAGGATCAGCGCGACCGCCAAGCCGGCTATGATGATGATCCGCTGAACCTCCGGCCTGGCCTCGATGGCGATGGCCAGGGCGACTGCGGCCGCGGCGACCAGAATGGCGAGAAAGATCCTGCCCAGATACATCTTCAAAGTCGGTCGAAAAGAGAGGACCTCTTTTTCCTCCTGGGGCAGAAGGTCGCCCATGCCGGGAGCGGCGGCCGCCGGCGAAACGATTTTGGGCTGCGGCGCTTTTTCGGCCGGCTTTATCGGAATCGTGATCTCCTTATGGCAGGCCGGGCATGTCGTCTTCTTTCCTTGGTGAGCTTCGTCGATCCGCAGCGTATTTCCGCAATTCGGGCACTTGAAGTCGAATTCCACCATTCGTTCCTCCTTCCAGAGGCCAGGCACTTCCTCATATCATAAGCCACCCTCTGCTAAATTTCCATCGAGCTTCAGTTGGGCAACCCCGCATCGTTTATTATAAACAACTCGGGAATGGAGAAGCGACCTCTTTTTTTGGGTTGAAAACCGGACCGAGCAAGCATAGAATGGGCCCGTCAAAGGAGGTCCCTATGAAAACAATCGGCTGTCTGCTCAGCGTGTTTTTTGTTCTTCTCATCGCCACGCCAATGGGGAATGCGAGCCCTGCTGGAGTGAAGGAACCCGACCGGGTGGCCGTCCAGCACATCCTGATCTCTTTCAAGGGGTCCATCCCCAAGCCCACCGTGACCCGAACCAAGGAAGAGGCCCAAAAGCTGGCCGAGGAGGTCTTCAAGCGGGCCAAGCAGGGCGAGGACTTCGACGCCCTGGTCAAACAGTACACCGATGACGAGTATCCCGGGATCTACCGGATGTCCAACACAGGCATAACTCCGGATCAGAGCAAACAAGAGTATCCGCGCCAGGGGATGGTCAAGGGATTCGGAGACGTCGGCTTCTCCCTCCCGGTCGGCGGGATAGGGATGGCCCAGTACGATCCCCAGAAGAGCAAGTACGGCTGGCACATCATCAAGCGGATCGAGTGAGCGTGGAGACCGTCGGCCGGCTGAACCCGATCATCGAGACCCTCCGCGGCGCCTCCGGCCGCGTCCACAAAGTCCTCATCCAGGAAGAGCGGGGGCCCTACAGGATCGCCGAGGTCATCCGGCTGGCCAAAGAGCGGGGAATTCCGCTTCACTTTGTGCCCAAGCGTAAGCTCGACCTGATGGCTCCGGGCCACCAGGGAGCCGTCATAATCCTAGCGGCCAGGGAATTCACCCCGGTCGAGGACATCCTGGCCGGCTCCCGGAAGCCCTTTCTCGTCCTCCTCGACGAGATTGAAGACCCTCAGAACCTGGGAGCCATCATCCGGAGCGCCGAATGCGCCGGGGCCGACGGTATCATCCTGCCTGAGTGGCGTTCGGCCGGTGTCACGGAAGCGGTCATGCAGGTCTCTGCCGGAGCCGCCGAGCACCTCAAGATCGCCCGGGTAACCAACCTCGCCCGGACAATGGACGAGCTCAAGCAGAAAGACCTCTGGTTCGTGGGCGCCGAGGGGGGGCAGAAGGGACTCTGGTACGAGTTCGATTACACAATGCCGGTCGGCATCGTCCTCGGGTCCGAAGGCCGGGGCCTGCGCCGCCTGGTCAGGGAAAAATGCGACCAGGTGCTTTCTATCCCGCTCCTCGGCCGGGTGAACTCTCTCAACGTCGCCGCCGCGGCCGCCGTTTTTTTCTTTGAAGTCGCCCGCCAGCGCCTCTTTTCTTCTCAAAGAGAACCGGGGCGAGGGGCTGTTGGCGACAAACCCGTATGAGGAGTGAGCGGGCACGGTTTCTCGACCGAAGCGAGTTTTCTGATTTGCGAAGCAAAGCAGGGGGGTTCCAAGGGGGATGGCCCCCTTGGTCGCA
>CAYGXD010000211.1:0-1184 GCA_964353705.1 uncultured Eubacteriales bacterium
GGGCCTTTTCCCTGTACTACGCCCCGGAGAACCTCCGCTATCGTCAAGAAGAATTGATCCAAAAAAAGTGCCGGGACTGTCCTCCCAACACCTTCAACAGGATTGAGCTGGAAAAAGATATCCTGAAGTATCTGCTTTTCTTGATTTGGAATTGAAAATTCGAAGTCGCCCATGACCAGATTGCGGATTCTCAGTTTCTTGGAGATGTTGCGGAATCAATGGAAATCTCTCTCTGAACTTGAAGACCTCCAGTCGCGGCGGCTCCGGCGCCTCGTTCAACATGCCTCCGCGAACGTCCCCTTTTATGGGAAACTTTTCCGGGACATCGGCCTTGAGACTGCTGACATTCGGAGCCTGGCGGATCTCAAAAACATTCCGATAACGACCAAGGAACATCTCCAGGGTGCGGGACTCGAAGAAATCACAAGCCGGAAAGTCGACCTTTCTAGATGCGTCGCTGTCAGCACCAGCGGTTCGACGGGCCTCCCGCTCCGGCTGCTTTTTACAAAAGCCGATTATTCCAGGCTCAATATGAACTGGTTCAGGCCTCTTCTGGCGCATGGCGCAAAGCCTTGGCAGAAGAAATTGGAAATCACGGGCCCCCATAATATCCCCCGTCACAAAAGCTGGTACAATTACCTCGGCCTGTGGAACCAGAAAACGGTCTCCATCTTCGACCCGGCAGAGAAATGGGCCGAGGAGTGGCGCACGCTTCAGCCCGACATCTTGACCGGCTATTCCCTGAGCCTCAAACTATTTGCCGGTTATGTGGTCGCCCGGGAGATTGGGGACATCGCTCCCGAGTTTATCTTCGGAGTTTCAGAATTGGCCGATGATGGCTGCCGGGCCCTGATTGAGCGAGCCTTCGGGAAAAGGCTCATCGATCTATATGGTGCTGCCGAAACCGGCTGCATCGCCTGGGAATGCCCGGAGTGTTCAGGTTATCACATCAACCTCGATACGGTTATCGTCGAGTTTTTAAAAAAAGGTGAAACCGTGCCGCCCGGAACCCTGGGCAAGATAATCGTCACCAACCTTTCTTCCCACGCCGTGCCCATCATCCGCTATGAACTAGGCGACGTCGGGGTCAGCTGCCCTCACCAGCCGACCTGCGGCCGGGGACTCCCATTGATGGAAGTCGTTGCGGGCCGATCGGATGCTTTTCTTGTCCTCCCGTCCGGACG
>CAYGXD010000211.1:1284-2433 GCA_964353705.1 uncultured Eubacteriales bacterium
GCTATCATCCTGGCCCAGGTCCAGTTTTTAAAAGAAAGGTTCAGGCCTTTGGAACTGGCTTTGACCTCCAGGACGCCGGAGGTGGATGCGGAATTTTACAGGCCGCTGGGGATAAAGGTCTTCCCGCCTCTCCTTCCCGCCCCGAGCGTCTTCAAGGGAGCCGGTCAAAAAGCCAAACAAACCGCCCGCAATCTTTTTTCCGTCGGCTTCAAGAGGAGCCTGATCGACGAGATCCGGACAAGCGACCTGGTCATCAGCTGCGGCGGCGGATATTTCTGGTCCAACCGGAAGACGCTTCCCGGCCCGATGTATCTGCAAAATATCATCCATATGTGGGCCGCGAAGCGGCTAAAAAAGCCCGTCATCTTCTTCCCTCAATCCTTCGGACCGCTCCGCAACCGGTCCGCTGTCCGCTTGTTGAAGGGAGTTCTAGGGGGAGAAAATGTCATCCGGGTTTTCGCCAGAGAAAAGGTCTCTCTGAGCTTTTTGCGCGGCTTATTCAGCGGAGAGAAAACCCAAGACAAGCTGGATCTGTGCCCGGATATGGCTTTTTACCTCTATGACGAGCGCCGGCTCGCAGCCTCGCAGAGGGACTCTGATTGGCCCAGACCGGCCCTGGCCTTGACCTTGAGACAGTGGTCGTTCCCCGAGGCGAAGGGCCGGGACGAGAAGAAAAGGAAACAGAGAGATTATCTATCGGCTTTGGCCGAGCTCTGTCGGAAATATGCCGCTCCGGGCGGGGGCTCCATCATCCTCTTCTCCCAGGCCCGGGGTCCGGGGAATTTTGAAGACGACAGGAGTATAACCGGGGCCTTCCGGGAAAGGCTGAGAAGAGATATTCCTGAAGGTCATCTTTTTTACCCCCAGTTGCCCATCTCGGTTCATCCGTTTCGGATTGTTGATCTTTTGCAGAAAACCGATCTGCTCGTAGCCACCCGGCTTCATTCGGCCATCTTGGGTTTGCTTTCCGGCATTCCCGTCCTAACCATAGCCTACCAGCCGAAGACCAAGGCGGTGATGGAATGGTTAGGATTGGGCGACTTCTCTGTGGATATCAGCGATCTTGGCCATGAGAAAATACTGACGAGGCTTGGGGAGATTTCCGGTCGCGATCGCGAGGTCCGGGAAAAAATCAAGAACAGCCTTTCC
>CAYGXD010000211.1:2533-4840 GCA_964353705.1 uncultured Eubacteriales bacterium
AAGAACGTCCGGACCTCGTCCATCTTCACAACATCCATCATCAGATT
Organism: uncultured Eubacteriales bacterium; assembly: GCA_964353705.1. Taxonomy (GTDB): domain Bacteria; phylum Acidobacteriota; class Aminicenantia; order Aminicenantales; family UBA8522; genus UBA8522. The sequence goes on from CAYGXD010000211.1 coordinate 2,581, forward strand.
TCCCCCTCGATCCTCCGGACGATCAAGGATCACCGTCTTCCGGTCGTCATGACTCTCCATGATTACAAGATGGTCTGCCCCGTCTACACGCTTTTTACCGGAGGAAGGATTTGCGAGCGGTGCAGAGACCGGAGGTTTTACCATTGTCTTTTGAATAAATGCAGCCGGGGTTCCCGCTCCAAAAGCCTGCTCAACACGATCGAGATGTATCTTCATCACAGCCTCCTTCATATCTATAACCTTGTGGACGGATTTATAAGCCCCAGCCTTTTTTTGAAAGACAAACTCCGGGAGATGGGTTTTAAAGCACCAACCAGGTATCTTCCCAACTTCATTGACCTCACCGATTATGACCCTTCCCGGACCAGGGGAGATGATTCCTTGGTCTATTTTGGCAGGCTTTCCCCAGAGAAGGGGCTCTTTCTGCTCCTCCAGGCCGCCAAAGGCCTGGCCTGCCGCCTGAAAATTATTGGGGAAGGGCCGCTGCGGAGTCTGCTCGAACGGCAGATTCAGGACCGTTCTTTGACAAATGTCTCTCTTCTTGGGTATAAATCGCAAGAAGATCTGAGAAGAGAGATAAGGAATTCAATGGCCGTCATCCTCCCCTCGGAGTGGTACGAAAACAATCCCCGTTCGGTGATCGAAGCCTTCGCTTTGGGCAAGCCCGTGATCGGGGCCAGGATTGGCGGTATTCCGGAGCTCATCAGCGACGGCCAAACCGGACTGCTGTTTGAGCCGGGAAATTCCGAGGATTTGAGAGGCCGGATTCTCGACCTGATCGGAGATCCCGAGAAGGGCCTCCGGCTCGGTCAAAAGGCAAGAGCCTTTGCGGAACTTCACTTCCTTCCCGATGACTATTATCAAGGGCTTATGCAGATCTACGGGCAGGTTCTGACCCAAGAGCAGGGATGATGGAAGCCTCAGTCATCGCCACCTACCGCTGCTCCAGCCGCTGTCAGATGTGCCACATCTGGAAATATCCGACTGGGCCCGGCGAGGAATTCAAACCCGAGCTTCTGGAGAGGCTGCCCAGGCTCTCCTTCTGCAATATCACGGGCGGCGAGCCTTTTCTCCGGGAAGACATCGAGGACATCGCCTCGCGGCTTCAAAGAAAGGCCAGGCGCATTGTGATCTCAACAAACGGCTACTTCACTGAGAAGATCGTCGGCCTGGCCAGAAGACAGCCGGGGCTGGGTTTCAGGATCAGTCTGGAAGGACTTCCCTCGGTCAACGATGAGCTGCGCGGCACAAAAGGCGGGTTTAACCACGGCCTGAGGACGCTCCTCGAACTCAAAAAATTGGGGGTCCGGGATATCGGCTTCGCTACCACGGTTTCGGGCCGAAATGCCGATGACCTGCTCAGACTCTACGAGCTGGCCAGAAAACTGAAGGTGGAATTCGCCACGGCCGCGGTCCATAATTCCTATTATTTCCATAAATCTGACAATGTCATTCAAGACAAGGAAAAAGTCATGTCTTGTTTCCGGAGCCTGGCGGCAGGCCAGCTGAAGGGCTGGAAAATCAAAAACTGGTTCCGGGCCTATTTCAATGAGGGGCTCAGCGGGTATGTTCAAGGCCGGCGGCGTCCGCTTCCCTGCGGCGCGGGAACTCAGGTTTTTTTCCTCGACCCCTCCGGGGAGATCCTGCCCTGCAACGGCATGGAGGAGCAACTGTGGCTGGAAAGCATGGGCAATCTTAGGGACCAGACGTTTCGGGAGATCTGGAATTCCCCCCGGGCCGAGGAGGTCCGGAACAAGGTGAAAACCTGCCCCAAGAATTGCTGGATGATCGGGACGGCCGGCCCGGCCATGAAGAGGCACCCGGGGAAACCCGCTCTCTGGATTTTGAGAAATAAGGCGCGCAAAAGAGGGAACGCCTGAAATGAGAATCCTCTTTATCGGACAAAAGGGGATTCCCGCGATATACGGAGGAATCGAATATCACGTGGACGAACTGAGCCGCGGGCTGGCGGCGCGGGGACATGATGTCCGGGTCTATGTTCGCAACTGGTATACGGATAAGCGGATAAAATCCGTTCACGGCGTTAGACTCATCCATATGCCCACGGTCCGGTCCAAGCATTTGGATGCCTCCGTCCACAGCGTCGTCTGCTCTTTCCATGCACTGTTCAGCGGGGCGGATATCATTCACTACCATGCGATCGGGCCCGCTTTATTTTCCTGGATCCCCAGGCTCTTCGGGAAAAAAGTGGTCTGCACGGTCCACCGGCAGGATTGGCAAGCCGAAAAATGGAAACCGG
>CAYGXD010000212.1:0-4734 GCA_964353705.1 uncultured Eubacteriales bacterium
CTACTGTCAACGCCTACCGCCCCGACGGCCGTCCGTCGATAAGCCGAGTCCGCGTCATCCGCAGGCTTCCTGCTGAGAATGCGGCGCTCCTCGAAGTGACCATCCCCACGGGGCGCCCTCACCAGATCCGGATCCATCTCAGCTATGCAGGATACCCGCTTGTCGGCGACCCGCTCTATCGACCGGGGGGAATTCCCCGTACTGAGGGCGTCGAGGACGAGTGGACGACGACCCCCGGGGCGACAGGCTATCTCCTCCACTCCTGGAAGATCCGTTTCCCCCATCCGGCCAAGGGTGAGGAGGTCGAGGTCGTCAGCCCTCCGCCCGCCCGGCTTGACCCTGGCTTCCTTGCCCTTTCCGCCGGTTTCAGCTCAATTTGACATCCAGCGATGCCGCGGTCTATCATCCCCAACGATGGGATGAGGAATAAAAGCAGGTGGGAGAGAGAGGCCATGGGCACTGCCAGTTACGAAATCATAATAATCGGAGGCGGCGTGATGGGCAGCAGCCTGGCCTATCATCTTCTCCAGGACGGGCTGGACGGGTCAGTGGCGGTCCTGGAAAAGGATCCCACCTATAAGTATGCCTCGACGGCGCTCAGCGCGGGAGGCCTGCGTCAGCAGTTCAGCACCAAGGTCAACATCGACATCGGGCTCTACAGCATTGATGTCATCGAGCGGTTCGATGAGGAGATGGCCGTAGGCGGGGAAAAAGCCAACGCCGAGTTTCGGCAGGTAGGGTATCTTTTTCTGGGCGCGGAAAACAACTGGGAAACCCTAAAAAAGCAATATGAACTCCAGAAGAGCTTGGGCGTCGATGTGGAGCTATTGACGCCTGAAGACATTAAAAAACTAATTCCTCACCTGAACGTGGAGAGTTTGCTCGGCGCCTCTTTCGGACCGCGGGCCGGGTACACGGATCCCTACGGAATACTCCAGGGCTATCTTCGCGGGGCCAGATCATTGGGGGCTAATTATATTCACGACGAAGTTACCGAGATCCTTCGGCAGGGGGATCGGGTCACCGGGATTAAAACAGCAAAGGGAGAAAGGATTGATGGCCAGGCTGTGGTGATCGCGGCCGGGCCTTGGGCGGCTAATGTGGGAGCCATGGCCAAGGTGGAGCTCCCGGTGGATCCTTCTCCCAGGATGGTATTCCACTTCGACCCGGCCGAGAAATTCGACTATGTCCCGCCCTTCTTTTTCAGCCCGCATGGGCATTGGTGCCGGCCCGAGACCGGCCATCAGTTCATTTCGGGAAAGGATAGAGAGGTCGAACCCGGCTACCGCTTCGAGTGGGACCGGCAGTACTTCGAAGATTCCGTGTGGCCGGAACTGGCCCGGTTGGTGCCTTCTTTCGAGCGCCTGAAATTGGCGCGCGGCTGGGGAGGTCTCTACGAGGTCAACCGGCTGGATCACAATGCACTGCTGGGGACCTATCCGGGTGTCGAAGGACTCTATGTGGCCGTCGGCTTCAGCGGACACGGCCTGATGCAGGCTCCGGCCGTAGGCAAAGGGATGTCCGAACTGATCCGGACGGGCCGCTATGAGACGATCGACCTCGCTCCCCTGGGAGCAGATCGCATCTTCTCGAACCGCCGGGTTGTCGAGGAAGCCGTCTTCTAACCGGCTATTTCTTCTTCGGCGCGCTCAGGACGGCACCGGCCTGCTTGAACTTGGCTTCAACCGCGACACCCGAGGCATCAAGGATGAACTCCAGGGCCGCATTGGGAGCTCCCTTGATGGTGAATTCAGTCCCCTTGTAGGGGACGAGCTCCATTTCGGGCTGGCCGGGGACCGCGACAATGAGCGTCGTCTCGCCTTTGATCTGGACGGTGAAGAGCTGCCCCTGGAGCTCGTACTGCCCGCAAAACTTCTCCAGGAAACTCCGCTCGCTCATCTTCTTATCGGGGAGCCGAGCGAAGACGACATCCTTCACGGTCGGCTCGAGCTGAACGGCAGCCGTCATGACGTTCCCCTTGATGTCCAACCCGAACGTCACCTTAACGCCGCCGCCTTCGGGTTCCTGAGGATCCTTGAGGTCGAAGACATCATAATGGTAGTGACTCAAGTTGAAATCCCGACCGTTATATTTAGCCTTGAGCCCGTCTCCATCCTTGACCACAGACACGGTTCCATAACCGGGATGAGCGTATTCCCCCGCATAGTCCTCGAGGGGATGGGACGGCTTCGCGTTGAGCTGCCGGTCCTTGTCCGCTTCTTTCCGGGCCTTCTCCCCTTCCGCCTTCATCTTATCGATGATCTCCTTGAATCGCGGGCTCCAGGGCTTCTGGTCCAGCCCGAGGAGACGGTCATAGATGTTGAACATGACGGCATAGGGCAGCAGATTCCCATTGAGGTTCGTCAGGATGACCAATCCCATATTGTCCCGTGGCAGGAACGACACCATGGCCGAGAAACCGTCGATGTTGCCTCCATGGTGGAGCACCGTGTGCCCACGGTACGAAGTCATGAACCAGGCAAGACCGTAGCTCGGGTAGTAGATCTCCGGGAAATTGGACAGAAGAAGGAAGATCGGATCCTGGACGACCATCTGAGGCGACTGGATCTGGGTCATAGAAGCCTCGGAGACGACCGGCTTGCCGCCGAACTTCCCTTTATCTAAATTCAGCATCACCCAATTGGCCATGTCGATGACGTTGGAGTTGATCGACCCCGCCGGACCGATGGTGTCGATATTCCGGTAGGGGATCTCTTCGACCTTGTCCTTCTTCTCGCCGTAAGGCAGCGAATGATCGGGCGCCGCCTTCATATCTTCGATGGAAAAGCTGCTGCTTTTCATGCCCAGGGGTTCAAAGATCCGCTTCCGGGTGAACTCTTCCCAGGTCGACTGGCTGAGGACACCCACGAGGTGGCCGGCAGTCAGGAACATCAGGTTCTGATACTGCCAGACGGCCCGGAAGGGCTGGTTCGGCTCGAGGTAGCGAAGCCGGTCAAAGATCTCGGCGCGGGAAAAGGGAGAGCCGTACCACATGGCCTCGTGACGGGGCAGCCCGGAGCGGTGACAGAGAAGATCCCGCGGCGTCATCCGCTCGGTGGCGAAGTCGTCCCAGAGCTTGAACGCCGGCAGGTATTCCCGGACCGGCTTGTCCCATTCAACCTTTCCGTCATCGACCAGGATACCCATCGTGGTGGCGGTGAAGGCCTTGGATGACGACCCGATGGCGAAGACGGTCTGGGGAGTGACCTTCAAGCCATTCTTCACGTCCCTCAAACCGAAGCCTTCGGACAGGATGACTTTTCCGTCCTTGATGATGGCTATGGCCATTCCCGGAACCTTCCACTCAGCCATCGCCTTGGCGATGAACTCGGGAAATCCCTTGAGCTGCGCCTTGGGATCGGCCGGCTTGGAGCCGAGAGCGGGCAGCGCCAGGAAGACGATAAGGATAGTGACAGCAAGAAAATCAAACCGTTTTTTAAACAACAAGCACCTCCAACAAAATAGCGTTATCCAGTTATACGAAAAAGCGCGGAGGCAAGTTCAACTATTCGCCGAACCGCCATTCTAGCTCTTCGATCATGGCGTTGACCCGGGCGGCCTCGGGGCAACAACACTAAAGGGAATGTCCCTAGAGACGGACTGTCCGGAGTTTTCATCGGTGACGGAGGCCCTCAGGACATATTCCCCCGGTTCGAAGCTCTTCAACCGGAAGGAAGTCCGGAAACGGCAATCTTTCTGGACCGAGGGTTCGATCGGCGGGGCCGGTAGGCGGGCCACGACTTTCCCGGTCTGGATAAATGCATATTCCGCCCGTAATTTATTCATCCCGGATGCCTCGCCCAGGCTTAAATTGTACACTTCAAAAAACAGGCTCAGCTCATCCCCGACCCGGAAAATCTTTTCCGTGTCGGCCCGCAGAACGGCCTCCCCGAGGCCCTCCCCTTGTCCTCCCGGCCGGCTTTCCGCCTGGGCATCTTCTTTGGACAGGATCACGTCACTCATGGCCGGGCCGGCGGCCGAAAAATCGGGAACGGAAACCGGCTGATGGGATGTCCCGACCTTGCCGCTGTAGTTGTCGAGGACGAGCAGGTGGAGCCGGTAGTCGCCCGGTTCAAGCGAAAAAGAGGTCTGGAACCGGAAGGGTGTATCCAGGAGCCCGGCCAACTCGGTCGCCGCCTTCCGGAAATTGAAGTCCTTGCTGGCCTCGAAGACGACCTGGCCGAGAGAGTTGCTGACATTGACCGTCAGGTTGAGGGAGAAGAAATAATCGAATTCGCTCCGTTTCGATGGAAGCGAGGTGTAGGGGATCGAGACGACGAGGGGAATGAGCGTTTGCTTCTCCGTCCCCTTGAAAGAGAAGGTCCCGGATTGGAAGGGGATTAGGTTATAGTTCACCTGGGTCGTGATGACCCCCTTGAGCTTCTCCAGGTTTTCAAAGGGGTTCTTCAGGGCTTCGGAGACCGTCTCCAGATAGTTGAACTGGAACGTCATGTCGTTCATGTCGAAGGCTTCATTCCTTCCCTCGTCCGTCCTAAACGACTGCTGGAGCACATAATTCCCGGTCCCGAACTTATCGACGAACGTAATCTCCAGGTTATACGGGAGATTGGGATTGGGAAGATCCCAGTATTGCCAAGTTTCCTTGGGTCCCTGGGACATGGTCAGGGCCGACGTCGAGGGGGTCAGGTCCCTCTGCATTTCTTTAGGCGGACCGAGAAGGATATAGAACCGGCCGCGGTCGGTTTTCCAGCCCGGGATCCCGCCCGCGCCGAA
>CAYGXD010000213.1:0-4613 GCA_964353705.1 uncultured Eubacteriales bacterium
TGGTGACGCCGGGAAGCGGGCCTCCCTCTTCGTCTGTGACCTTGCCGACTATCTTGCCGGTGACCCGCTGAGCGAAGGAAAGACCGCTGAGCAGGACAAAATGAAGGATCAGGAAGGAACAAAATCCCAGGAAAAGCGTCCGTTTTCTCATGTTGGCCTCCTGTGGGGGTGACGATGACCCATTTTCTTATCTGTTTTCCCCAGTCCCAAGTCTTTTATGTAAATGGGGCAGTTTGAATTGTCAAGCGATTTTAGGTCCCCCTATTTCAGCCCAACAGGGCCGCCGGATCCCGCGCCGAGCCCGGTATGATAGACGGCCATTGACCAGACTGTTTCGAGTGTGGTAGGTTCACGAGCGGCGAATATGCCCCCTGGCTTGCCACGGAGAGCTGCTCGTAGAGGGTTCCAAGGGGGAGCCGCCCCCTTGGTCGAAGGGCGGTGTCATATGCCCCGCCCGAGAAGGGCAGGCAGAGAGGCCGATGAAATTGGCCGAACGTCGGAAGGGGTCTTCCCCTCCGAGTTGAGCTCGAGATTCCAGGGAATTAAAAAGTTAAGCCCATGAACACAGCCTCCGCCACTCGCTCCGATCATCAGTCTACCCGGGTGCGCTGGGCGATCCTGGCGCTTTTGTTTGGGGCGAGCTTTGTGGCTTACGTGCTGCGGACCAACATGTCCATCGCCGGCGAAAAGATGATGGCCGATCTCGGGCTGTCCAAAATTCAGCTGGGCCTGGTCCTTTCCGCTTTTGCCTGGGGGTACGCTATATTCCAGTTTCCGGGCGGCATCTTTGGCGACCGGCTGGGGTCCCGCCGGGCTTTGACCATCATAGCGGCCTTGTGGGGGATCCTGACATTAGTCACGGGCCTCGTTCCCGGAAAGGCGCTCGCCACGACGGCCGTCATTTTAGCCACGCTCATTGGGCTGCGTTTCGTCATGGGGGCTGTCCAAGCCCCGCTGTTTCCCGTGGCCTGCGGCGGAGCGATCGGGAGCTGGTTCCCGGCATCGGGCTGGGCCTTTCCGAACGGCTTGACGAGCACTGGGCTGACGCTTGGCGCCGCGGCCACCGGCCCACTGATCGCCTGGCTGATGGAGACTCTGGGGTGGCGGCAATCCTTTTTCTTGACGGCCCCTTTGGCATTTCTCATGGCCGGAGTCTGGTGGTGGTATGCACGGGACAACCCGGCCGAGCACCCTCGGGTGGGCAGAAAAGAACTGGAATTGATCAGCGCCGGGCGGCCATCCCCGGAGCCGGCTGGAGACGACAGAACGGCCTGGAAGCGCGTGCTCAAGAACCGGGACATCCTGCTCCTCGCGGCCAGCTATTTTTGCATGAACTACGTGTTCTATATTTTCTTCAACTGGTTTTTCATCTACCTGGTGGATGTCCGGCACTTTGAGATCCTGAAAGGCGGCACCCTCGCCGCCGCTCCCTGGGTGGCCGGCGCAGTCGCCGCTAGTGTCGGGGGGCTCTGGTGTGACCGCCTCTGCAAGCGCCTCGGGCCGCGCTGGGGATGCCGGGTTCCCGGGGTGGTCGGCCTGAGCCTTGTCGCCGGGTTTCTAATTCTCGGCGCCCTGGCCAAAAACCCTTATCTCGCTGTCGCCTTTCTCGCCTTGAGTTTTGGATGCACGCAGCTCACTGAGGGAGCCTACTGGGCGGCGGCGATCTTCGTCTCCGGCAAGCACGGCTCAGCCGCCACCGGGGTTATGAACACGGGGGGTAACGTTGTGGGCGGCATCGGGGCCCTTCTCGTTCCGATCACCGCGGAAGCTTTTGGCTGGGTGCCGGCGCTGGCGACCGGGTCGGTATTCGCCTTGACCGGCGTGGGGTTGTGGCTGTTCGTGCGCGCCGACAAGCCTATGGCTTCAAGCTCCGGAAAAACCTGATCGTATTTTCCCAAAAGAAGAGCCGGAGGCGCGCTATTTTTGGGGATCCGTGGACCAGCCCTCGAGCCAGGTGCGCTCTTTATGTTGCGGCCAGATCTCTGTGAGCGTATCCCCCGTGTAGACGACACCGTTTTTGATGACATAAATGATGGAGTTGGTGTTCCGGATGTTTTCGAGGGGATCTTTTTCCAAGATGACGAGATCGGCCAGTTTTCCAATGTCGATCGTCCCCAGGTCGCGATTCAGGCCGCTGATCTCTGCCCCCAGTAACGTTGCGGCACGGAGGACTTCGTGGTTGCTCATCCCTGTCGCCAGGCTCCACATCTCCCAGTGAAATCCTATCCCCTGCCTCTCTCCATGGGCCCCAACTCCGACCTTGCCTCCCGCCCTGAGCACGTCGCCCGCCGATTTCGCCAAACGGGGGAAAACATATTCCTCATTAACCATCCAATGCTGCCAGGTTTCCTCCCGACGTCGTGTTTCACGATCCAGAAAAGGATGAGGTGTGAAAAGACGAAGTTTAGGATCATCGTGGACAGGTCCTTGGGCATAATAGAACTCTTCCGCGCCCTTGGCCCCATGTGTGATCAACAAGGTTGGAACATAACCCACCCCTGACTGAGCCATGAGCTCGACCATATCATGATACAACGGAATAAAAGTGAAGTAATGCTGATGCGTCGTGTAACCGTCTATGATCTCGGTAACGCCAGGCTTGGTCTCACCGTTGCCCTCAGCATGAATGGCCAGCCCGAGCTCCTTGGCCGCCATCGCCAGCAATTGCCGCTTCCGCCGCCCTCCGCACGAGTACTCCTTGACACCATTGAGCCCGTAGTCAGCATAATACCTTCGCACGAGATCTCTGGCATCGTCCAGGTTTCCGAGATTTTCCACCATGGCGGGGAAAACGAGGGCCCCGGTGCCATAGAATCTTGGCCCGACGATCTGGCCCGTTTCGACCATGTCTGCATAATCAACGAGTGAGGGGCCGGCAGCGCCCGTATCATACCCTGTCGTCACACCGTACGCCAGGCTCGAGATAAACTCCCAGGGCTGGATGATCCGCGTTTCCTGAGTGCCCCCTTGGTGATTATGGACGTCTACAAATCCAGGCAAGATCGTCTTCCCCGAGACATCAATGATGTGAGCTCCAGGAGGAATGGCTACGGTATCGTGAGCACCCAAGCCAACAATCCGGTTTCGTTCAATGACCAAGTCGCACGAGGGAAGGATCTCATCACCTCGCATGGTGATCGCTCTCCCGCCTTTCAGCACGATTGTGCCATCCGGAATGGAGCGAGGCATCTGGATTCCGACCTTTGTTTCCTTAAGTGTTCCTGAACTGAGGTCGTACTGGAATAGACTCGCACCTAGAGAGAAACAGAACCCCTTTCCATCACGGCTCCAACCAGGGAATTCACCGCCGACAGAGCTGATTTTTCGGACGATGGAAGTAGGATCAGGACTGCTCACAGAGAGTGTCAACGGCTCTTCAAGCTGTTTTGGGAGATCGGCCAGATAAATTTGACGGTCAGCCTGAATGAGAACCCGATCACCGCCGGGGGCCATGAGGACCTGATCCACAGGCCATTTCCTGCTAAACACGGTCGCATTTAAGTGATTCCGAAGATCGCTTCCATCTAAACGGACGGAGACAAGCCCACCCTGTGTAGACATTCCGCGGGCCGGATGCTGGTAGATAAAAACCCTTTCCCGCTCCGGCGCTATAAAGTGGGGGCGTCCCAGATCATGCAACAGGGTGATCCTCCGGGTATCCCCTCCTTCGGCCGGTATCCATCCCAGCTCGACGCGCGGGACGTCCCCGTCTCCAGAGATATCGCCCGAAGGGCTGGAAAGGAGGCCTTCGATCCAGGATTGTCTCGACATGGAGACAAAGATGATCCTAGCACCATCCGGTGAGTAAGTCGGGTATCCGTAATAGGCCGCGTTCTGCGTCAAACACTCAGGCCCCTTTTCTCTATTTGCTCTTAGGCGATACAGGTGTCCGGCCTCCTTCATGTTTTCCCAGGTCGCATAGACGATAAACTGGCCATCGGGAGACCAGGAGGGCTGAAATTCACCAACATCGGAGTTGGTTAGGCGGCGCGGCATTCCCTCGGCAAGATCCAGCATCCAGAGCCGTCCGAGAGCCGAAAATACCACCTCCTTCCCGTCGGGGGAGATCGCTGGTTCTGAGATCCGACGGGCTCGTACCGGGCTGTCATCGGCCCGAAGTTCAGAACGCACCGCAGGCCCCAGCGGCTGTTCCACTTTTGCGGTGAAAGGAATTAGGGCTCTCTGGCCATCCGGAACACTCACTTTCCAGATTTTTCCGCCAACCGTGGTGATTAGGAATTTTGAGTCGGGCGTGAAAGAGCATCCTGGCATGAGGTCCCAGCTCGCATGTTGGGCCTCTTGAGCATCGAGCTCTACTGGATAGGCCAGCCATTTCTCCTCCTCGGAATGAAGATCCCGTAGCCTGAGACCTGTATCTTGATGGAAACGGGTTGCGTAAACTAGCCAACGGCCATCAGGCGAGAGCGCAGGACGCATACCGGCTCCTTGCGCATTGCTGCTTGGATAGATCTCTTGAGTCTGTCGGTCATACACGGCCAGCTGATATTCACCAATCTGAGGACGCCAATTCTTAAGAGAGGCGGCTTTCTGAGAGAAAAAAAGAAAACGGGGATCAGCTCCGAAAGCTGGCCCCAGGGCGGTCAAGCCATTCT
>CAYGXD010000214.1:0-1842 GCA_964353705.1 uncultured Eubacteriales bacterium
TGGGCGCTCAAGTCGGGCTTCGCTTACAAGGCCGCGGAGATCGGCCGGACCCTCTCCAGAAGGGGTCTGGAGGCTTTGGCCCGCCGGGTCAACCGGCCGGACGGCCATTCCCTTATTGTTTTCAACCCTCTTTCCTGGATGAGGACGGACATCGTGAAAATCCCTTTGCCCCAGGCCTTGATCGAACAGAAAGGGAAGTTCCGATTGATCGACTGCCGGACGGGCAGCGAAGAGCCATTCCAGCTCCAGGACGATAGGACCGCCCTGTTCCTGGCCAGGGATATCCCGTCGCTCGGGTATGCGGCTTTTTCTTTTTCTTCTGATCAGGCGGGCGCGCCGATAGCGCCAGGAGCGACCGTGACAGCGGGAAGCCTGGAGAACGATTTTTACCGGGTCGAGATCGATCCCGCCACGGGCGGCCTGAAGAGCGTCTATGACAAGGAGTCAAAGCGGGATTTGGTGGACGGATCGGCGCCTTATTCGCTCAACCAGTACGTTTATGAAAATCCGGAGGGAGGCCGCAAGGCGGTCGATGACATGACCAAGCGGGCGGTATTCCTCCGGGCGAGCCCGGCTGGTTCCAAGACCGGTCCCGGTCTCAGCGGCCCGGTCGCTTCAAGTTTGAAGATCAGGTCGCAGGCTCCGGGCACGCTGGGTCTTGATAGCGAGGTCATCCTCTACAAAGGATTGAAGCGGCTAGACCTCGTCAACCGCCTGCAGAAAGAGGATGTGCGCTTGCCTGAGGCCGTCTATTTTGCCTTCCCCTTCCAAAGTGAAGGAGGGAAATTTGTTTTTGAAATCGCCGACGGGATGATGAGACCGGAAGCGGATCAACTTCCCCGCACGGTCCGCGACTGGCACACTGTCCAGAATTGGGTGGAATTATCGGGGCCGGACTCCACGACCGTCTGGTCGCCCATCGAGGCGCCGCTCGTCCAGTTCGGGGATATCAACACCGGCAAGTGGCTCCAGAAGCTCGAGATCCTCAATCCCTGGCTTTTTTCTTATGCCATGAACAATTACTGGATGACCAATTTCAAGGCCAGCCAGGGAGGACCGGCCACGTTCCGCTATGCTTTGACATCACGGTCCGGCGGGGCCGATGCGATCCGGAGCACGCGGTTCGGATGGGAAGTCCATACGCCGCTCCTGGCCTCCTGGATACCTGAGGATTCCCAGGGCACTCTGGATTCAGGCACCGGCTCGTTTTTCGAGGTTGATCAGCCCAATGTCATCATCCAAGCCGTGAAAATGGCGGAGGACGGCGAGGGCATGATCATCCGGCTGAGAGAGATCGCCGGCGCGGGTGCCGAGGTCCTTCTGAGGAGCCGGTTATTCCGGGGACAGACCGTTTCCGCCTGGCTCACGGACCCGGTCGAGGAAAAGGAGGCCTCAATACGACTAACGGAGACGGAGGTCTCTGTACCTGTAAAAGCTTTTGGCATAGTGACGGTCCGGGTCGCAAGGCTTCGCTGAGCCTATTCGCCGTTTAAGTATTTGAGCGCCTGCCGGCCGGCATCCCGGATGATATTCCGGAAAGAAGGAGTCTTCTCGGCTTCTTTCAAGAAGCTCTCATGGGATAGTCATAACACGGAAACCAGCGCGTCAGGTTTTGCCTTCCCGTTTATCCTTGGAAGGAATTGAGACTGTCGCTTTACGGTGAAGCCGGCAGGATGACAAACGGTCTGTGCCGGGACGCCTAATCGGCCAGTCCCTCCGTCGATTCCGTCTTTCCGCCTTTGAGGCCTCCGGAGGGAAGGGGATGATGGACCTCGGGCGCCCGGATGTGCTTTTTCACGACCTCCGTCGTCCCGGAAACCCCGAGCTGCCCCAATAAAAAAG
>CAYGXD010000214.1:1942-4611 GCA_964353705.1 uncultured Eubacteriales bacterium
TGCTTTTTCACGACCTCCGTCGTCCCGGAAACCCCGAGCTGCCCCAATAAAAAAGAAAAACTTTTTTCGAGGCTGGCCCCGATGGCGTCGAGGGCCGGCTTGGGCAGTGACCAGAATTGTTTCTTGAACGGGCCGACGGCCTTTTTGCGGGTCTTGTAGATAAATTGAGCCTCGGTGTCCTTGGCTTTTCGCTCGTCGGCGGCGTGAGTGCGGATCCACTCGTACATCTCTTCGCGCAAGGACTCCGGCACGGCCTGATGCTCGATGATCAGATTCTGGAAGGCCGTGGCCAGATGAACCTCGCACGTCCCCGCGTCGACGAACTTGTGGAAGGCGGCGTCGGGCAAGGTGCTGGCGCCGTGCTGAACGGCCCCGCCGAGGCCGTATTCGCGGCGGGCTTTCTCCCCGACGTGGCGAAGTGTTTCGAAGTCGATGGCCACCTGGGCCAGGGTGCCGTCGGGCAGGACGACCCCGCCGTGGCTTGTCCCGGTCTGGATGCTGATCTTGCTGATCCCGGTGAGCGGGCCCAGCCGGGCGTTGTACCCTTTCATGAACGCGTCCAAGTCCTCGGGGGTACTGTTCTTCAGGCCGACCTCGCCGATCTCTCCGCCGATCGAGACGGTCACTCCCTTCGGCTCGAGGCCGCGGATGAAACGGGTGAAATCGGCGCAGACTTCCGTGTTCAACCGCTGCTGCTCATCGAGCGTCGGCCGGCTCAGGTCGACAAGAGTCGAACTGTCGATGTCTATGTTGTAGAAGCCGGCCGTCATTGCCTCGTTGATGAGATCGCGGATGGCCTTGGTTTCAGCCGTTGGGTCGGCGGCGTACTTTTTGGCCGATGTCTGGAAATGGTCGCCCTGGATAAAGAGGGGACCGCGGAAGCCCTCCCGGACGGCGGCGGCCAATACGGCCGAAGCGTATTCGGACGGGCGCTGGCCGGTGTAGCTGATCTCGGAGCGGGCGATCTCGAAGATGAGGGCGCCGGCGTCGAGTCCGCGGGCGGCCCGGAAGACGGCCCGGGCCGAGTCGTAAGCCAGCATGCGCAGGTTCATGGCGGGGACAGTGAAGACCTTGGCGATCTCGCCGCGGCCCCGGGCCATGTAGAGGTCATGGATGGAGGCGGGCCTTATACCCAGGGCTTGAGCGGTCTCCTGGATCAGCCAGCGGGCGGCGGCCTGGGTTTCGGTGTCGCCGAAGACGGCCTCCCGGATGAGGGAGTCCATCTTCACGGGGAGGGACCTCTCGTCCTTGACGGTTATGCCGGTGTCCTTGATTTCGAGGATTCCCTGGAATGATGTCATGAGGCGGTCGAGGGCGTTTCCTGCCATGGACGGATTCTCCTTTTTTGATTTTTTGTCGGACTGACAAGTTTTAAGTATAGCAGAAAACCCCCGGCGCCTCTATTGGATTTTCTTGACGCGGGCCAATTCGGCCAGCTCTCCTTTTCTCAGCTGAAACCAGTTGTCGCTTTTTTCTCCGACGGAATAAGACAGGTCTCTGCCGGCCAGGCCTCCACCGATGCCGCCGATGATCATCCCGATGCTTCCAAAGAAGGCGGAAAGGATCATGGCTTTGTCGGAGGCAGTTAACATAAAAAACCCGGACCGGTCATCGCCGCTTGCAAAGCCCGCTATCGCTCCCCCACCGCCGCCGATAAGCAGACCATAGCCGAGGCCGTCCCAGACGTGGGATTTCCTGACGATCCTGACCTTTTGGATCTCATCGAAAGCAAGGGTAAGATCCGTTCCCGCTTCGGGTCCGGAGGACAGGATGAGCAGGGAATTTTTCTTGACAGCGATGAGCTCTCCTGAGACCAATGTCCCATCCTTCTTCGTGATCACGACCTCCGCTCCCTGCCTGTCTTTGGCCAACGAAACTGATGAGAAGACCACGAGGAAGATAAGTGGTGAAGCTGCGATCTTGGATTTTCTCATTTTTTTCTCCTTCTTGTTCACCCTCAATATAGGGATTGCTGAAACCAAGATGTCAGGGAGTTGTCAGGATTTTTTAAAAAAAATGTGAAAAAGGATTATTCTCAATCCCCGTCCTGTAATATAATCCGGCCATAAGGCTTCTGTTCAACCCGATGAGGAGAACGGGCTTGATGGTAAGTGACCGGCTTGATCGATGGGTGAGGGGCATCAAAAAAGGGTGAATATGGAAAAATGAGGTGACTTGATGAGAAGTTCACGCTGGACTTGTACCGGTCTTCTGCTCCTGGTCCTTCTTGGGATGGCCGCCGGCTTTCCGCCTCCCGGCGGGCGGAGCGACGTATCCCAGCCGCAAAAGCCATACGATGACCTGGTAAGGCTCTTTAAGGAGTGGCGGGAGTTTGTGAAACCGAAGGTGGTTGACGGCGTTCCCGATTATTCGGCGGCGGCGATGAAAGAGCAGAGGGAAAAGCTGCCATCCTACCAGAAGCGTCTGGCGGCCATAGACATTAGCCGCTGGCCGGCCGCCCAGCAGATCGACTATGAGCTCGTCCGCGCCGAGATGAACGGCCTCGATTTCGACCACCGCGTTCTCCGGCCGTGGTCGCGTATGCCTTCTTTCTACATGTCCGTCACCGATTCCGAGCATGATGTGCCTCTACGGGAGGGACCGGAGATCTATGACCCTCTCGATCTTTGGAAGCATAAGTTCCCGCTCCGAGAGAACGAGCGGGCCGA
>CAYGXD010000215.1:0-4515 GCA_964353705.1 uncultured Eubacteriales bacterium
GGAAGCCTACCTCATCGAGAACGGCCAAAAGACAACACCCGTCAAAGGCGCCACCCTCATCGGGAACTGTCTCGACGTTATCCAGGGGATAGACGCCGTCGGGGACGACTTGGATTTCGGTCCCGGGATCTGCGGCAAGGGGCAGGCGGCCGAAGTCGCCGCGGGACAGCCCACTGTCAGGATCCGGGGGATCAACGTCGGCGGGTCGCGGGCGAGATAGGCCGGGCCCAAGGAGAAGACAATGGACTACAAAGCGTTGGCCGAAGAGCTGGTCAAGAAGTGTCTGAAAAAAGGGGCTGATGCGGCTGAGGTCTTTATCGAAAGCGGCCGGAACCTCAGCCTCGAGGTCCGCAAAGGAGAAGTGGAGACCGTCGAGGAAGCGGCCTCCTACGGAGCCGGGCTCCGGGTTTTCATTAAGGGGAAGATGGCTTTTTCGAGCTCAAACGACCTGGGAGAAAAGGCCCTCGACGATGCCCTCGGCCGGGCCATCGAGTTCGCCAAGATTACAACCGCCGACCCGAACAATATGCTGCCCGACGATAAGGGAATGACCGAGATCGCGGGACTTTATGATCCCGAGATCGCCCGGCTGCCGATGGAGAGAAAGATCGAGCTGGCCAAGAGGACGGAACAGCTGGCCATGAAGGACTCCCGCATCACCAAGAGCGACGGGGCCAGGTACGGCGAGTCCGAGGGAGAGGTCATAATCGCCAATTCTACCGGCCTGTCCAAGAGTTACCGATCTTCCGCTTGTTCCTTGGGCGTGTCGGTGGTGGCGGAGAAAGGGGAGCAGAAATCCTCGGGCGGCGAGTTTTGCGGTGCGCGTTCGTTCAAGGACCTCAAGCCGGCGGACGAGGTGGCGGCCAAGGCAGCGCGGGACGCCTACGAGGCGCTCGACCCCAGGCCGGTCAAGACACAGAAGGCCCCGGTCATTTTCCACGCCGATGCGGGATACGCGCTTTTGGGCGGGATCCTGGGAGCCGTCAACGGCGAACGGGTCCTCCAGGGGGCGAGCTTCCTTGGGAAAAAACTGGACCAGAAAATCGGCTCGGAGCTCATCACGATCATCGACGACGGGACGCGCGACAATGGCGTCGCCAGCGAGCCCTTCGACGGAGAGGGGGTTTCGACGCAGAAGAGGCTCATCGTCGAAAAGGGCGTCCTTAAAAGCTTTATGTACAACACCATCATCGGCAAGCGCGCCGGAGTCAAGAGCACGGGGAACGCTGCCCGGGGCGGCTTCACCGGCCTGCCTGAGATCGGGCCCCATCAATTCTATCTCGCGGCCGGTCCGGCCAAGCCCGAAGACATCATCAAGGCAACCAAAGTCGGCCTCCTGGTAAAGGAAGTGACGGGCTACGGCATCAACCCGGTCAACGGAAACTTCAGCGGAGGGGCTTCCGGCTTTTGGATCGAGGACGGGAAAATCGCCTTCCCGGTCAAGGGGCTGACCATCGCCGGGACGGCGGATGAGATGCTCAACGGCCTCGACCTCCTGGCCGACGACATCGACCTGGGCCGGAGGATGGCGGCGCCGACCTTCCGGATCAAACTCCTCCAGATCGGCGGGGAATAGCCGGCCGGTCCGACGCTCGAGAATCTTTGCCCTCCTTGAGCGTCGATATCTGGATAGGATTGAACTGATGAATGAAGCCTGCCTAAGGCTGGGCTCTTGACGTTCGGTATGAATATGGGTAATACTAATGGTATGAAGGTGGCGATTTCCGTCCCCCAGGAAATATTTGCGGCGGTCGACAGGCTGGCGAAGGAGCGCAAAACTTCTAGAAGCGAGGTGTTTGCTTCCGCCGTCCGCGAATATCTCCGCCGGCTTGAGACTCGGCAGATCATCCAAAAACTCAACGAGGTCTGGTCTCAACCGTTGACTCAGGAGGAGGCTGATACTCTGGTGCATATGCAGCGGTCGTTCCGGAAGACAGCCGAGGAGGAGGCATTTGAAGATTAGGCAGGGCGATATCTTCTGGCAGACCCTCCGGAAACCCAGAGGCTCTGAACCTGGGTACCGCCGGCCCTGCGTTGTGGTCCAGAGCGATGTTTTCAATGTCACGGCGATCAATACCGTCGTCTGCTGTGCCCTGACCGCGAATCTTTTCCGCGCCCAGGCGCCCGGCAATCTGCTCCTGCGAAAGGGAGAGGGGAATCTTCCCAAGGCCTGTGTCGTCAATGTCTCTCAAATCGCCGCCCTGAACAGGTCAGAATTTGCCGAAAAGATAGGGACCCTGTCCAGAGAGCGCACGGCCGAGATCTATGAAGGCCTTAAGCTCCTTCTGGAGCCTCGGGAGGTGGAATGATCAAGATTGACCGGCGGCGAGGGCTGAAAAGTCCTATCTTTCCCGGGTTTCCCGGATAATGCGGACGATTTCGTCCGCGGAGACATCCAGCTTTTTACCGGGGACATCGAGCGGGAGCTCCTTTTTGGGCACCGGATGGATCTCGAAAATCGTCCCATCCCTCCGGGTAATCAATACGCCGCCATCGGCTTTCGCTTTTTCGAGAACGGCGGCGAAATTCTGACGCGCCTCGGAAAAAGTATAAGAAGTCATGGCTGCACCCCCAGGATTAGTACTGGCTAATTATCCCCTACCGGAAGGTTCATGCGGCGCATCAAATCAAGGAAGCGAAGATCGGAACGTAGGGGATCATAGAAGGGCAATCTGAGATAGGGCGTGTTTGGATCGCGCGCTTCGTAGGCCCGCTCGAGCCACTCCAGGGCCCGTACATAATCACCCGCGGAAGCGTACATGTTGGCGACGTCCGTCGGGAGCGCTAGGCCTTGGAGGGCGCGGGCCGCCAGGGCCTCGGCGGAGCGCTTCATCGCGCCCCGGAAGCCGGCCTCGGCGAATCCGCCGTCGAGAATGGAATCAAGATCAGGGACGCCGAATATTCCCAGGTATCCTTTGGCCGCGACCAGAGCCTCCTTGTCCATTCCCCCTTTACCGACCAAGGCCATAAAAAGTCCCTGATTGGCAACACCCTGGCCCGGCTCCATCTTCAGAGCCTTCTGAGCTTGGACAATTGCTTCGTCATAGCGGCGGACGAACACAAGGTCGATGACATAGAAGCTTTGGACCGTGACGTTGAACGGGTCAAGCTCCAGGGCCCGTTCGATCTGCGCCATAGCCTCGTCGGGCCGGCCCATGATCATCAGGAAGTGCGAGTACATAACAAGCCCGTCCGGGTAGTTGGGATCGAGCTCGACGGCGCGCTTCCATTCCGATCCGACCGTGGGGAAGTTCCAGTCATGCCAAGTTTTGACGGCCGCTAGCGCGTAGTGGGCCTGGGCTAGATTGTCATCCAGCTCCACCGCCTTAAGCGCAGCTGCTCCGGCCTTCGGCACGGCCTCGCTGGGGGGAGAAAGCCCAAACTGGTTCCGACAGGCCCAGACCCAAGCCAGCCCCACATAGGCGGGCGCGTAATTCGGGTCTTTTTCGAGCGCCAGTTCGAAATACTTTTCCCCCGTATCGATGTCACCGGGAGTCATTTTGATCCAATATTGAGAACCCTTGAGGGCGGCTTCATAGGCTTCGGGATTGACGGCGCGGGCGGTCGTCAACCGGGCCTGCTCGGCCGGCAACAGCTTGAGCCCCAGGGCCTTCGACACATCCTGGGCCACATCGCTCTAGAGCGCCAGGATGCCGGACAACTCCCGCTCATAAACGTCCGCCCAGAGCTGGGTCTGGTCGCGAACCTGGATGAGGTCGGCCGAAACCCGGATCTTGTCGGCCTCCCGCCGGGCGCTCCCCTCGAGGATATAATCCACCCCGAGCTCCCGGCCGATCTGGTCGATGGGCTTTTCGGTCTTCTTGTAGCGCATGACCGAGGTACGAGCGATGACGCCCAGGCTCTGGGGATGGAGGCGTCCCAGCTGGACGATCATCTCCTGCGTCAGGCCGTCATTGAGGTACTCCTGTTCGAGGTCGCCTGTTAGGTTGACAAACGGCAGGACGGCCATTTTGATAGCGCGTTCAGCGCCGCCTGCCCTTCCAATAAGCCGATTCCTCAGCCCGCCCGCATTGAGGCCGAAAAGAAGAGCGAGCACGACAAACAGGGCGGAGTACACATAAGACGTTCTTATCCCAAAGATTTTCTTAACCGGCCTGGCCTTGAGGGGCTTAAGGCCTTCGGCGACGGCCTCAACATCCCGTCTTAATTCCTCCATGGTCTGGTAGCGGTCTGTCGCTTTCTTGGCCAGGGCCCGAAGGACGATGTCGTCCAGCCCGGTCGGTAGGCCGACCTTAATCTTGGAGGGAGGTTTCGGCTCCCGATGGAGGATCGCGTGGATGACTGTCTGGTCGTGATCCCCCTTGAACGGAAGCGCGCCCGTGAGCATCTCGTAGAGGACGACGCCCAGCGACCAGATGTCGGTACGTTGATCGAGCTCTAAGGCCCGGGCCTGTTCAGGCGACATGTAGGCCACCGTGCCAAGTGTGGTCTGGCTTTTCGTGAGTGACGACCCACCCCGGAGCTTGGCCAGACCGAAATCCATCACTTTGGCCT
>CAYGXD010000216.1:0-2203 GCA_964353705.1 uncultured Eubacteriales bacterium
ATCCTGTTCATGTCCCGTTTTTTGAAAGAAAAAGGAATCTTTATCTCGGCTGAAGTCGGCCGGCTCCTGGCCGTGAGCGGACGCCGGGATTTCGAGATGGTCTTGGCCGGAGATGGAGAGGAGTCCAGGAGACTCCGACATTACATCCTTGGGCATGGACTCGAGAGATACATTTCGACTCCCGGCTTTATCACCGGAGTCATGAAAAGACAGCACCTCGCAGAGAGCGATATTTTTCTTTTCCCCACTTTTTATAACGAGGGATGTCCGGTGGTTATTCTCGAGGCCATGGGGGCGGGGCAGGCGATCGTCAGCACCCCCGTCGGCGCCATCCCCGAAATTGTCAAAGAGAATGAGAACGGCTTTCTTATATCCAGCCGCGATCCTCGGGATTTTTATGAAGCCATCGACAGGCTGTTTGAAGATCGAGATCTTTTGAGAAGGATTCAGAAGGCCAACCGGGAAAAAGCGCAGGCGAATTTCGAAGCCGGCGTCGTCACGAAAAACCTGGAATCCGCTTATCGGTCCATCCTCCATGCCTGATTCTGTCCTATCTTCTCTGGAGAAACTTACGGCTTATTGCGGTCGGCAGGATTGGAGCGGCCATGACCCTTTCGACGGGCTGAACAGCCGGTTTTTTCAAAAGGTTCCAATACTTCGAAAGCGCCGGGTTTTCCGGTTGCTTTTTCTTCAGTTGAACAAGAAGTGCCCCGTCAACCTGCGCCCTCTTTTGGGAGTGCCCCGGGAGCGCAACCCCAAGGGCATCGGCCTCTTCTTGCACGGCCTCCTCAATCTCTATGAGAAAACCGGCGATCCTCACTATCTCCCTCTCATCCGGGAATTCGCAGGCTGGTTAAGGGACCATGCTTCGCCCGGCTACCGGGGCAAGTGCTGGGGCTATAATTTTGACTGGCAGAGTCGAGCGTTTTTCCTGCCGAAAGGAACTCCGACCGTAGTGAATACCAGCCTGATCGGCCGGGCCTTCCTAAAGGCCCATGATCTGCTCCAGGAGGGCGAATACCTCGAGGTCGGCCGGAGCTGCTGTGATTTCATCCTGTCTGACCTCCACCGGCTGACGGAAGGGGACTCTGTCGGGTTTTCTTACTCGCCCCTGGATCGCTATTTTGTCAATAACGCGACGGCTCTGGCCTCGTCTCTCCTCGGGCTGGTCTATTCCAGGACAAAGGACTCCCGGCTCGGCGAGCTGGCGAAACGATCCGCCCGCTTTGTGGTCTCTCACCAGAACGATGACGGAAGCTGGGATTATGCCGAAGGCAAAACGGGCAGGGGAGTCGGAATAGATAATTTTCATACGGGGTTCATACTGGAGAGCCTCAAAGTCTATTCCGAAAGCACCGGCGACGAGGAATTCCGGAACGCCATCACGGGCGGATTGGGTTTCTATCAGAGAGGCCTATTTCTCCCGAACGGTGCGCCAAAATATTTCCCGGATCGTACTTATCCGCTCGATATCCACGGCGCCGCCCAGGCCGTAATCACTTTGCTGCAGCTCAGAGACTACGGGGCCGAGACAAGCCTTTGCCGGAAAATCGTCAGCTGGATGATCCAGAAAATGCAGGCTAGACAAGGCTATTTCTATTATCAGAAAAACAGGTTGTACACCAATAAAATCCCCTATATGAGATGGAATCAGGCCTGGGCCTTTCGGGCTCTGTCTGAGTATCTGTCGTCCTCTTGAGATGAAAATCGTTCTCGTCGCCGGCGCAAGACCCAACTTCATGAAGATTGCTCCCCTCCTGGATTCCCTGGGAAGCCACAATCGCCGGGTTAAGGGCAAGTCAAGGACGCGCTTCTTTCTGGTCCATACCGGACAGCATTATGACGGTGCGATGTCCGGGAGTTTCTTCCGCCAGCTGAAGCTTCCTCCGCCCTATGCAGATCTGGGCATCGGCTCGGGGACTCATGCCGTGCAGACTGGAAGGATCATGATTGAATTCGAGAGGGTGTGCCTGCGACTAAAGCCCGACCTAGTAGTGGTTGTCGGGGACGTCAACTCGACTTTGGCCTGTGCTTTGACAGCCGCCAAGCTCGTGATTCCAGTCGCCCATATCGAGGCGGGCTTGAGGAGCCATGACCGGTCGATGCCGGAGGAGATCAACAGGATTGTGATCGATCATCTGTCAGAGTTCCTGTTCACGACATGCCGGGAGGCCGACAACAACCTCCTGGAGGAAGGGATTCC
>CAYGXD010000216.1:2303-4475 GCA_964353705.1 uncultured Eubacteriales bacterium
TTCAGGAGGAAACGACCGTCCTTGGAATCCCCTGTCTGACTCTTCGGGCCAACACCGAACGTCCCATAACGCTGACTGAGGGGACGAACCGGCTGGTCAGCCGTGACCCGGAGACAATCAAGAAGACGGCCCTCGAGGCGATGTCCGGAGCGAGGGTGAATAAGAAAGCCCCAAAATACTGGGATGGAAAGGCATCCACTCGTATCGTCAAGATACTCACGAGCCGGCTTTGAAGATTTCTTAAGGCGGCCTTTTTGAGATGCTGAAGTTTTTGCCGTTTTTTTTGATATCGACAGCCCTGGGCCTGGCCTTGACACCGCTCGTCCGCATCTTCGCCAAGTGGGCCAATATCTGCAGCTTCCCCTCAGAAAGAAATATCCACCAGCGGCCCGTGCCGCTTCTCGGAGGGATCTCCATCTTTTTCGCTTTCAATACAGCGGTCATTTTGGGGCATTTATTGAATCATTCGCTGATCGGTGACCCATTCATTTCGCGTTGGGCGGCATTGCTTATTTGCCAGACCATTATTCTCGCCTTGGGTTTTGTCGATGATGCGATTCGTCTACAGCCGTCCGTGAAGTTACTCTTTCAAATCATCGTGGCCGTGCTCATGGTCCTTTTTGGCTTCAGCATTGGGGCCATCACTAACCCGTTCACGGGCGATATCGTCCGGCTGGGCGTCTTGGCCGCGCCTATTACCATCCTCTGGGTTGTCGGGATAACCAATGCTCTCAACCTCATCGACGGTTTGGACGGCCTGTCCGCCGGAACATCGTTCATCGTCAGCCTGACCGTCGGGCTGATCGCCTATATCAACGGCAATGCCGCGATCGTTTTCGTCACTCTGTGCCTGGCCGGAAGCATTCTGGGATTCCTCCCTTATAACTTCCATCCGGCCAAGATATTCCTGGGTGATTCCGGCAGCCTGCTGCTGGGTTTCATCCTTGCCGTCGTTTCGATCCAAGGGTCCTCGAAGGGACCGGCTCTCGTCGGTCTTTTGGCCCCCATCCTGGCTCTCGGATTCCCGATCATGGAAACTCTCCTGTCCATGATCCGAAGATTCCTCCGCTCCATCCGGATCATCGATGATCCCGCAGGAAACGGGCGTTTCCGGACCGTCCCCGTAGGCAAACCCGCCATTTTCCGGGCGGACAAGGACCATTTCCATCATCGGCTTCTTCGATTCGGTTATTCCCAGAGGAAGGCCGTCATCCTGCTCTATGCGATCTGCATCGCCCTTTCCGTCCTGGCCTTTCTAGTCGTCGCCATAGAGAACCTGAATCTGACCGCCGCCCTGGCGGCCATAATCATCGTCTTTTTCATCGGCATCAAACGCTTGAAGTATGATGAATTTAAGATCCTGGAGAACGGGCTGCTCATCCCGCTCTTCAACTATCCGATTGTCAACAAAAGTCTCTTCCAGGTGTTTATCGACCTGGGTATGATATCGTTAGCCTATTATTCGAGCTTCCTTCTCTTGTTCCGGGGCTTCGATCACCAGGTCAGGGAGTTGTTCGTCCAGTCTTTGCCGATCGTCCTCCTGGTCCAGATCGTGGTTTTTCATTTTTCCGGCGTATACAAGAGACCGTGGGTCTACACCCGCCTCGAAGACGCTCTGACGGTTCTCAAGGCGGCATTCTTATCCTCCTTGATCTCGGCGGTCGTCCTGGCTCTCGTTTTCCGGCCGGAATCTTTTGGGGGCGTAACCTTATTTGTCCTGGATTTCTATCTCCTGTTGACAGGCGTGGCCGGCTTGCGCATCTCTCATCTTGTCTTCATGAGCTATTACAAAAAGCGGGCCGCCTCCGTAGGCAAGAGAGTCCTCATCTATGGAGCCGGCGAAAGAGGGTCGTACGTCCTTCGGGAAATCAAGAAGAACGGAAGCTACGCCTTCGCGCCGGCGGGTTTTATGGATGACGCACCGGAGAAGATAGGCCGGGAGATGCAGGGAGTTCCGGTCCTCGGCTCGATCGATAACCTGGATGAGATCTTCCGGGAGAACAATATTGCGGAAATCATCGTCTCGACGACCAAGATCGGGAAAGACAAGATCAAAAGGTTGACGGATTTCGGCAAACAGAAGGGCATTCTCGTCAGGCAGTACGAATACCGATTCTATGAATTTTCTTAGCGGCGCGTCTCACAAAAAACGTGGCTATATGACTATCCATT
>CAYGXD010000217.1:0-4419 GCA_964353705.1 uncultured Eubacteriales bacterium
GGGCCGCTACTTCGCCGAGACGGTCAACATGGTCAACGGCCTGCTCGTCGGGAACGATTACATCGTCCCCGATCCGCGGGGTCCGCTGGCCGATGGCAAGGACGTCCTGCTCCAGGCCGTCAAGGACCGTCTCGAGCCGCTCGGGTGCCGGGTCGTCCCGCTCGACTGCTTTGACCCCTATCACCGCTGGGGCGGCGAGATCCACTGCGGCACGAACGCCGCGCGGCTAAAAAAGCCGACGCCATCGAACTGAATCTCGGAGGGAAACACATATGACCATTATGCGGGCGAACAGGCGCGGGGTGTCGCCGAGGACGGCGGCGGGGCTGACGGTCCTCCTGGCCGCGGCGATTTGCGTGTCCGTACTGGCGGCGCGGACGGACAATCTTAAAGGCGCGGGCATCCGCAGCTCGACCTATGGCCGCCCGAACGACCCCGGCCCGGGGTATTGGGCGCGCACGGGGACCGAGATCGCCGCCAAGTTCCCGGGAGCGAGCCCGGAAGCCATCTGGATCGTGAGCCGGCTGAGGGGCCGCGGCACCGAGATGTCATTCCCGGTCCCTCCCGGCGGCGACCCGCTCATCACGGGGATGCCCGAAGACATCAGCGAGCCCGTGCTCCAGCTCTTTGACGAGCTCGGCTACCGCGTCTGGCTCCAGACCGAGCCGGGCTGGGCGCCTGTCGACAAGGCCTTCCACGTGATGCTCGACCGCTACGGCCACCACAAGTGCGTCATCGGAGTCGGCGTCGACATCGAGTGGCACCGCTCCAATGACCCCGACCTCGGCGACCCCGTGACCGACGAGATGGCCAAGACTTGGCTGGCGGAGGCCCGGTCTCATAACCCCTCCTACCGCATGTTCCTGAAGCACTTCCGCGACAACGTCATGCCCCCGACAGCCCGTGACGGCATCATGTTCGTCGATGACAGCCAGATCTTCAAGTCCGCGGACGAGATGATCGAAGAGTTCGCCAAGTGGGGCAAGACTTTCGCCCCGGCGCCCGTCGGGTTTCAATACGGCTACCAGAGCGACAAGCCGTGGTGGGGGAAGATGAAGGACCCCGTCAAGGAGATCGGCGACCGCATCCTGGCCGCAACGCCGAACACCGAAACGCTGATCTGGGTAGACTTCTCGGTCCAGGACGTCTTCCCGCCCGACCCGTCCAAGGGGGACCGGGTCCCTCCGAAGAAATAGGGGGAGACGGCCCAAGAAGCGCGATGCCTCCTCCCCTCTTGTCAAACGCGCCGGGAATTCTCGAATTGGACGTAATTCGGGGACCCGCACCAAATTCAAGAGGGTCTGATCGGATGTCCCCGAGTTCTCCCCCAGCATCGAATACGTGAATAAAACAATCAGACGGGATAGGCATAATTCCCCAATCTTTTCTAATCTACCTACTTAATGAACTTCTTATAATAAATCTCCCAGTTTCCCGGCGTATTATCAGACCAGAACAGATGGAGACGGCCAGAAGACACGACGGCAATGGCCGGATACCATGAATTGCCTGCTGTCCAAGTGAGCCGTTGACTCGTCGACCAAGTCGCGCCGGCGTCTGTACTCCTCTTATAATAGATCTCCTCTTTGCCGGGGGTGTTGTCGTCCCAGAACAGATGGAGACTCGTGGGGGATTCAAAGGCCATGGCCGGATTCCGGCAATCCCCCGAAGTCCAGGTGAGCCTTCTACTTGTGGACCAGGCGGCGCCTCCATCTGTGCTTGTCCTGTAAAAAAGCTCATCGTTCCCGGGCGTTTCATCATCCCAGACCAAATGGAGATCGCCGCTGGGACCTACGGAAATTTGTGGGCGAAAAGACCAGCCCGACGTCCAGGTGAGCCGTCGGCTCGCTGACCACGCGACTCCCCCATCCGTGCTCGTCTTGAGGAATATCTCATAGTTCCCGGCGGTAAAATCCATCCAGACCACATAGAGATGGCCGGAGGAATAAGCGGCCAGGTCGGGGTGCCAGCACGGGTCTGAATTCCAGACGAGCCTTTGGCTCGCCGACCAAGTGGCTCCCCGATCCGTGCTCCTCTTGTAATAAAGCTGAGCGGACCCGGGCGTGTAATCATACCATAGCAAATGAAGATTGTCGGAAGAATCAACGGCCATGACCGGTTCATAGGAACCGCCCGAATTCCAAGTGAGTCTTTTACTTTTTGACCAGCTGTCGCCGCCATCTGTGCTCTTCATATAATAAAGCTCACCGTTTCCTGGCCATTCATCCATCCAGACCAGATGAAGATCGTCGGAGGAATCAACGGCAATAGCCGGATACTCGGAATCTCCCGAAGTCCAGGTGAGCCTTTGGGCGTCTGTCCAGGTGCTTCCCTCATCCGTGCTCTTCTTATAGAAAATATCATAGTATCCGGGCGTCGAATCCTGCCAGACCAGGTGGATAGTGCCGGAGGAATCAATCGCCCAAGCCGGTATCAGAGAATTTCCTGAATTCCAAGTGAGCCTTTTGGCCGGGGTCCATTGGGCTTGGGCCGTCTGAGAGAAAAGAAGTAAGCCCAAAGCCGCGATCATTAGTTTTATTCGTTTCATTTCACTTTTCTCCCCAGCCTGGATTTATATCGCCTCTTCAGCCGCCTGATCGTTACTTGGTCTCTCTAGTTTCCCTTCATGTAATAGATCTCAAAATTACCCGGCGTATCATCATACCAGACGATATAGATATTGTTGCTTATACCCGATGCCCCGATGGCCGGAATCCCGGAATGACCCGAATTCCAGGTGAGCCTCTTGAGCGCGCTCCAGGTTGTCCCTCCGTCCGTGCTTGACTTGTGATAAATCTCATAATTGCCGGGGGTCTCATCGCACCATACAACATGGAGGCCACTGCTGAAATTTACGGCTAGGGCGGGGTGATGAGAGCCGCCTGATGTCCAGGTGAACCTCTTTGCCCCATCCCAAGTCGTGCCGCCATTCAAACTGCGATTGTAATAGATCTCGTAGTTGGCCGGTGTGTTGCCGCGCCAAACGACATGGACACCGTTGTCTAAGTCCGTGGCTATGGCCGGGAAGTCAGGCGCGCCTGAGGTCCAGGTGAGCCTTTGGGACGTGCTCCAGCTGGCGCCTCCGTCCAAGCTCCTTTTGTAATAGATCTCCAGGTGGCCGGGCGTGTCATCCTCCCAGACAACATGAAGGGCATTGCTTAAACTGATGGCGATGCCTGGTTCCAAGGAAAGGCCCGAACTCCAAGTCAGCCTTTTCGCCGCGCTCCAAGCGGCGCCACCATTTGTGCTTTTCTTGTAATATATCTCCTCATTGCCAGGTGCATCATCCAACCAGGCGACATGAATCACATTTTTTGAATCAATGGCTATAGCAGGAGAGAAGCTGGAAGCTGTCCAGGTCAGCCTTTTGGTGGCCTCCCAAGTGGCGCCTCCATCCGTGCTCCGCTTGTAATAAATATCATATTCCTGGCCAGAGCCTTCGCCCCCATCCTCCCAAACGAGGTGGAGGGCATTGCTTGAATCTGCCGCGATGGCTGTGTTTCGGGACGACTGCGAGCTCCAGGTGAGCCTTCTGGCCGCGCTCCAGGATGTGCCTCCATCGGTGCTTCGCTTGTAATAGATCTCCACATTTCCGGTTGTGTCATCCTCCCAGACGACATGGACATGATCACTGGAATCCACGACCATTTCCGGCAACATGGACCAACCGGAGGTCCAGGTGAGCCTTTTAGCCGGTGACCACTGTGCCTGGGCTGCCTGAGCAAAAAGAAATAATCCAAGAGCCGCGATCATCAGGCCGGTCCGCTTCATTTCACCCTCCTTTTTTGAATGGAGCTAAAAGCAGGAGTCGGTTGGTTTGGGAAAAGCCTTGCCCTGGCTTTCATCATGAGCTTAGCCCTTTATCTGTTGGCAAACATACGCCAAAAATCGGGGTAATGTCAAGGCGGATCGAAGACAGCCGCAGAATTCGGTGCCAAGAATTCACGTCGGAGGGGCTCAAATCTCACGTTGCGCGTTTGAGGCCAGCTCTCTATAATATAGGCAGGCAAAAACCATGGATCTAAATCTCTTCATCCTCGCCGTTCTGATCATCACCGCGGTCGTCCTCATCCTCTTCCTGACTTCCCTCGTCCGCTCCGTCAAGTTGACTTCCGGCCGGATCGAGGAGCTGAAACGCTCCCAGACAGATAACCCCGCCCTCTCCTTCATGCAGAATCAGATCGGCCAGCTCACCCAGCAGGTGAACCAGCAGCTCCAGAACATGAGCAGCCAGTTCCAGAAGACGACAGGCGATATCGGCCAGACGCTCGGAAACGTGCAGAGCCACCTGGGAAAAGTCGAGGTCACGACCAGGGAAGTTCTGGACAAGGCAAGAAGCATCGCCTCCCTCGAAGACCTGCTGCGCGCGCCCAAGTTCCGGGGCGGCATGGGCGAGTTCTTTCTCGGCGACCTTCTGGG
>CAYGXD010000218.1:0-4394 GCA_964353705.1 uncultured Eubacteriales bacterium
GCTGATATATCTTAAAAGTGGTGTCCCCGCTCTTCACCTCCCGCGGCCAGCCTTCTTGATTTCCGGCGGGAGGAGCGCCGGATGGCTTCGCCGGCGCCTGAACGGCGGGACTAATGCCGACAGCGCCAAAGAGCCCGATCAGGCCGAAAAGCAAGATCAGCTTAAAGGCAGAATTTTTCATCTTTACACCTTCTTACCCGGTCCCAGTCAAAGTTGTCTGAAAAATAGTGAATCCACTTTTCTATATTAGGGAACTCGACCGCTTCCGGTCAATTGGACCAAAGTCCTATCCGGGCATTGGGGAATGAATAGAGCTATATGACCTTAGTCCTATTGACTCCCTCAAAATGGGTGAGATATAAGAATAGGGCAAGCCAATGAAGACTGCCCTGGAAAGCGCTTTTGCCTATCTCCTCTTGGTCGCGGCGTCTTTACTCGCTTTCGAACCCTGTGCGGCCCAGGAACTCACGCCCCGTGCCCTCGCTCCCGCACCCGTGAAGATGCACATCCTGGGTCTCGGCTATGCTTACTCTTATGGGAATTACCTTTTCGATGCCGCTCTGCCGCTCGAGGACGTCAAAACCAAGGCCCACAGTCTGGTCTTCGGTTACTCGACGACTCTCCAGCTTTTCGGGAGAGGGGCCAAGCTGGACTTCGTCCTGCCGCTGGCCACGGCCAACTGGACAGGCCTGGTCAACGGGCAGCCGGCCAGCGCGACGCGGACCGGCTCCGGCGACCCGACGATAGGGATCACCCTCAACATTCTGGGCAACCGCGCCCTTTTTGGGCGGCCCTTCTTTCAATCCCGGGAACGATTTGTCCTCGGCGCAGGCCTGGCGGTATCCATCCCGATCGGGCAGTATGATGACACCAAGCTGGTCAACCTCAGCACCCACCGCTGGGTGATCAAAACGACTTTTGGCGGGTCGTTCAAGACAGGAAAGTGGATCTTCGAAACGATGCTCGGCGCCTGGTTTTTCACCACGAACAGCCGGTTTTTTAACGGAAACACCCTCGACCAGAAGCCGCTCGGCGCCGTTCAATTGAATGCCATCTATACTTTTCGTCCCGGCCTCTGGGCGTCGATTTCCGCCGCCAAAGGCTGGGGCGGAGAGACGATCTTGAATGGTATAGAAAAGAATAACAGCCAGGATAACAGCCGATTCGGGGCGACCCTGGCCGTCCCGCTCAAGGCGCCTCACTCCGGGCTTCGTTTGGGGTGGGTGAACGGAGTCACCTCCCGATTCGGGGCCAACTTCACAACTTTCAGCGTGGCCTATACGTACGTCTGGGGCGGCGGCCTGAATTAGGGGCCGCTCCTTGTCCTTTCCCCCGCTTACTTGGCTTCCTTGACCTTTGACTTGACGTTCTTCAACATCATCGGGGTATCGACGTAGCTCTCAAGCTCTATGCCCGATCCGTCCTTGCTCACGGAGATTTTTACGCCAAAGGCAGCATGGCCTTCACCCTCTCCTTTGGCGTCCAGGCGCATCTGGATCAGCTCAAAGGGATAGTCCGTGCTCGGTGAACCCGCCGTCACTTTGTCTCGAGCGATTTTGCGATCCGTGCCGATGACGATCGTCCGTCCGCCGTCTTTGGCGGGAAATTGATAGGCGTAGCGGAGGTCGTAGGCAGGAGCTTCCGGAAAGAGGATGACGCCGGCCTTGGGCAGTCTTTGCAGCACTTTAAACATCTCATCCTGGCCTCCCTGATTAAAGGCCTTGGTGAGCTCAGCCCGTTCCTCGGGCGTGGACCAACGCTCAATTTTAATGGTGACCATGCCGGCTTTCATGACGCCGGCCTGCTGATCAACCCACGCCGTGAACTCCTCTGTTATCTGGGGCTCTTGGCCGGCGCTCGCAAGAAGCGCACCGGCGCCCAAGAAGAACACAACTCCCAGAAAAGCAGAGACCAACTTTTGAATCCTCATAATTTTACTCCTTCTATCTAAAGATCTTCGAAACGCTTGTCGCCGCCCTGGTTTTAAGCACGACCAGCCGGTATACAAACACTCAAGGCAATAGCCGAATCGGGGCCAACCTCAGGACTTCCCGGGTAGCCGATACATACGTCTGGGGCAGCGGTCTGAATTAGGGGCCGCTCCTCTTCGGTTTCCCCGGTTATTTGACCTCTTTAATCTTCGTCTTGATGTTGTTCAGCGCCACCGGGGTAGTCCCATAGTTCTCGAGTGCGATGTTCTTGCCGTCCTCAGTCACGTAGATTTTTGTGGCAAAGGCGAGCTTGCCTTCCCCCTCGCCTTTGGCATCCAGCTTCATCTGGATCAGTTCAAAGGGATAGTCCATGCTCCGCGAACCACCCGTGACTTCCCCTCGAGCGATCTTGCGATCCGTGGCGATGACGATGTTCCGTCCGCCGTCCTCCGTAGGAAACTGAAAGGCGTAGTGCAGGTCATAGGCGAGAGTCTGGGGAAGGCGGATGTAGCCGACCTTGGGCATTTTCTGCAGCACCTTCAGCAGCTCATCCTGCGCTCCCTTCTGGAAAGCCGCGATTAGCTCAGCTCGCTCCTCGGGCGTTGACCAGCGCTCGATCGTGATATAAACGGTGCCGGATTTTATGGCACCCCCCATGTTAACAGCCCAGGCCGAGAACTCCTCTTTAACCTGAGGCTCCTGGGCGGCGTTCGCAAGAAGTGCACCGGCGCCAAGGAGGAAAAGAACTCCCAAAAAAACAGAGACCAGCTTTTGAATCCTCATAGTTTCACTCCTTTCTATTTATTCAAAAGGCTTCCTGAATCCCGATATAAAAACCGGCGGAACCTTGTTTGCCCCAGCCGAAGTCGAAGCAGATGTTCGTTTGCGAGTGCTTGTTCATGCGCAGCCGGAAGCCGAAACCGGCGCCGGTCGCGATGGAGTCAAACAGTTGCTCGCCGGTCTGTTTGTTGCTCAAGGTTTGCGTATTCAAGAAGAGGACCAGCCCGAACAAACCGTTCCTGGTGATCGTCCAGCGGTACTCGATCTCTCCGTAGGCCATCTCTTCGCCGCGGTAGCGCCCCTGGAGATATCCCCGGCCCGTCCGGCCGTACGTATCCATCCCCGTAGCGGGGAGGCCATAGTAGGGCGCCGTGCCTTGGGTGACGAAGTCTCCGTAAAGCCAGAACGCCAGTTGGTGCCGGGAACTTCT
This sequence comes from uncultured Eubacteriales bacterium, assembly GCA_964353705.1. Taxonomy (GTDB): domain Bacteria; phylum Acidobacteriota; class Aminicenantia; order Aminicenantales; family UBA8522; genus UBA8522. Next base: position 3,142 of record CAYGXD010000218.1, read on the forward strand.
CGTCAGGCCGTAATACGCCCTTACGTCCGTTTGGAGTTCCTGCCAATCGGAATCGCCGCCCAGGAACCCTTTAAAGAAAAAACGGTAATCGGCTCTGGCGTAAAAACCCCGCTTCGGCTCGATGGAGCTGTCGCGGTTGTCGTAAAGCGCGTTCAGGGCGAACCCCGCCGATTGTTGGGTCTTCAGGTCGAATCCGTATTGTTCCGAGTAGGTCACGAACGGGGACTCCGGCCAGAGGGGCTCCGCGCTCTCTGCCGGCCGGATATCGGCATGGGCATTGTAGAGAAATCCGCCACCCAGATAGAATTTCGGGAACAGCCGGCGAAAGAGCGTCTCATAGAGCCGGAAAAAATTGAACTTCGTATCGACCTCGGCGCTGGGAGGGGCGTTCGTTCCGAGCCCGTAGGTGTCCTGGGAGGTCCAATTGAAGCGGTTGTCGCCTTCGAAATACCATCTGTTGTCCCTGCTAAAAGCCGACAGCTTGGCCGACAGGAGAAATTGGCCCTTCGAAGTGATCGACAGGCTCGCTACCGCCGATGAGATGCTCGTCGTTTTCGGGTCGCCGAGGAAAAAGGCGATATTGCCGGCGGCGCCGATAATAAATCCGTTCGAAGAGTTGGCGGCGATATAGGGCGCGTAGGCACTCATAGTTTTCCCCGCCTTCCCCGCAGCCGGCGGCTCGGTGACCTTGGGGGGTTTATTGAGGATCTCCCGCAGGACGTCGAAGATATCCTTTGCCGGGACGGGAGCCTCCGGCGAAACAGGCTCCTGTCCCCACGCCGCCGCGCCGGCTGCCATGACGGCCAGGCCAATGATAACAGCGGCAGCACCCGCCGTCTTGCGTATTAACCGTTTGATCGACATTCTTCGCATCCCTTATTCAACGCACTGAAATCGCAATTTTTAAGTTTATGCTAGCACGCTGGTTTACTATATGCAATTGGACCTTAGTCCAATGTCGCCTTTTCTAACTCTTCGGCGATTTCCTGGACTAAGGTCCTATTGCCAGCGCGGCCTTTTTATATTAAATAAGGTAGGACGACATCCCGGGGGCCCGACTTGTGTCCCCGAGAATGAGGAGGGAATGACCATGAGTCAACCGGAACCTAAGCTTGGAGATGTCCTGGCCCAGAAGCGCACGGACCTCGCCGTCGACCGCACGGACCTCGCCGTCGACCGGACCCTGTGGGCGGCTTCCCGGACGGCGATGGCCTGGGTGCGCACCGGCCTCTCCATGATCGGTTTTGGATTCA
>CAYGXD010000219.1:0-4383 GCA_964353705.1 uncultured Eubacteriales bacterium
GCCGACTGGAGCGCGGCACATAGGCTGACCTGGACTTCAGGCGTCTCCGGCGCCCCGGCCATAGCCATAGATTCAAGCAACACCATCCATGTCGTCTGGTCTGATGACACACCAGGCAATAACGAAATTTATTACAAGCGAAGCACGGATGGAGGCACGACCTGGAGTGCGGCCAAGAGGATCGCCTGGACGACGGGCAATTCTTTAAGCCCCGCCATGGCCATAGATTCAAGCGAAACTCTCCATGTCGTCTGGGCTGATTATACGCCCGGCAACTATGAGCTTTATTACAAAAGCAGCGCGGATGCCGGCACGACCTGGAGTGCGGCACAAAGGCTGACCTGGACTTCGGGCGATTCCTATGCCCCCGCCATAGCGATAGATCCAAGCGAAACTCTCCATGTCGTCTGGTATGATTACACGCCCGGCAAAACTGAGATTTACCACAAAAGCAGCGCGGATGCCGGCACGACCTGGAGTGCGGCCAAAAGGATCACCTGGACTTCAGGCTGGTCGGGAGGGGCGGCCATAGCCATAGATTTAAGCGACGCTATCCATGTCGTCTGGGAAGATGACACGCCCGGCAATACCGAGATTTATTACAAGGGAAGCGCGGATGCCGGCACAACCTGGAGTGCGGCCAAAAGGATCACCTGGACTCCCAGCAAGTCCTACGGCCCAGCGATAACCACAGATTCAAGCGACGCTATCCATGTCGTCTGGTCCGATCTCACGCCTGGCAATATGGAGATTTATTACAAGGGAAGCGCAGATGGCGGCTCCACCTGGAGTGCCAGTAAAAGGCTCACTTGGACCTCGGGCACATCGAGCAGCCCCGTCATAGCTAAAGACTCAGGCGATATCATCCATGTCGCCTGGAGTGACTATACACCCGGTAATCCTGAGATTTATTACAAGAGCAGCCCGGATGGCGGCTCCACCTGGAGCGCGACGACTAGGATCACCTGGACTTCAGGCATATCCCACTCGACAGCCATAGCCATAGATTCAAGTGACGCCATCCATGTCGTCTGGGCTAATGATACGCCCGGCAACTACGAGATTTATTATAAAAAGGGCACGTAAAGATATAATTAAAAGGAGTTAAAAGGAGGACGGAATGAAACGGGCAGGGCTCATGGTTTTGGGTCTATTTTTTTTGGCGCAGATCGCCCAGGCGGACTGGAGCGCGGCTCAAAGGCTCACCTGGTCTTCAGGCGCCTCCGAGGGTCCGGCTGTAGCCGTAGATTCGAGCGACAATCTCCATGCCGTCTGGTTTGATTACACGCCTGGTAATTGGGAGATTTATTACAAGAGAAGCACGGATGGCGGCGCCACCTGGAGCGCTGTAAAAAGGCTGACCTGGACCTCAGGCGATTCCTTTTCCCCGGCCGTAGCTGTAGATTCAAGCAACAGCATCCATGTCGTCTGGTACGATAATACGCCCGGTCATTTTGAGATTTATTACAGGAGAAGCCCGGACGGGGGTACGACTTGGGGCACGGTCAAAAGGCTGACCTGGACTTCAGGCGATTCCATCTTCCCGGCCATCGCCATAGACGGGAACGGCACTATCCATGTCGTCTGGGATGCTAACACGTCTGAAACCGATGAGATCTATTACAGGAAAAGCCCAAACGGGGGCACAACCTGGAGCACGGCTCAAAGGCTCACCTGGACTTCAGGCAGCTCCACCACTCCGGCCATAGCCGTAGATTCGGGTAACACCATCCATATCGTCTGGGGTGATGACACACCCGGCAATCCTGAGTTTTATTACAAGAAAAGCGCGGATGGGGGCGCCGCCTGGAGCCCGGCTCAAAGGCTCACCTGGACTTCAGGCAAATCCTATGACGCGGCCATCACCATAGATTCAGGCGGGGCTATCCATGTGGTCTGGTCTGATGACACACCCGGCAATTATGAGATCTATTACAAGAGAAGCGGCGATGGAGGCACAACCTGGGGCGCGGCAAAGAAACTGACCTCGACCTCGCTCGAATCCCTCTTGCCGGCGATAGCCATAGATTCAAGCAACGCGATCCATGTCGTTTGGGAGGATTTCACACCGGGCAATCCTGAGCTTCATTACAAGAGAAGCACGGATGGGGGGACTACCTGGAGCGCGGTCCAAAGGCTGAGCTGGACTTTGGAGGACTCCTCTTTCCCGGCCATAGCCATAGATTCAAGCAGCGCTATCCACATCGTCTGGCAGGACTTCACACCCGGTAATTATGAGATCTATTATAAGAAGGGCAATTAGAGAGATAGAAGGTTTGATCCTCTTCAACAATAAAGAGGGCAGGATTTCGCTGAGGTAAACAATCAGGAAATTCAGATCAGCCGACCTTGATCTTCTGTCTGGCAACTCCGCCGCGGGTGGAGAGGATCGAGACCTCGGCTTCGACGCCCGCTTTTTCCGGCTTGACCTTCCAGCGGGCTTCTTTTTTCTCGCCGGATTTCAGCTTGCCCAGCTCGATCGCCTTCTTCCCGCCGACAAGAGTCATCTCCTTGTCGGTGAATGAGATCTCCGCCCGGTCCGGATTGACGATCTTCACCCGCTCGGCCATCTCCAGCGCCGTGGGAAGGAATCCTTCGTTCGTGAATACGGCCACGACCTCGAGGACGCCCGGCTCTTTCTTGACGGGACGGACGTCGACCGAAACGATCTTGACCTGCGGCAGGGATTTCGCCAGCATCAGGTTGAACAAAGCCTCTTTCTTCGCCCAGTCTTCGAGGACTGAAGCCGGCGGGTTTTGCCGGAAGAACTTGGGGTTGAACCCGCCGATCTCCACCTCGCCGAGCTGGGGATGGACCGAGCGTTCCCAATTCTTAAACCCCTTTCCGCCCAGGGCCTCATCGTTCCATCCCAGGACCTCGAGGTCGCTGATCTTCCCATCCTTATCATAATCAACGACTTTGCCGCCGGACCAGAGCTCGTCGCCGTACCAGATGGCGCCGTAATAAAAATAGCCGAAGTCGGGCGAATGGCCGAAGAGCGGCTGTCCGCCCGCCTCTTCCTCCTCCTCGTCCTCCTCATGGTAATCGGCCGTCGCCTTGGCGAAGTCCCAGAAGACATCGCCCGCATAGGGGTAACCGGTGATCTTTTTCCCCAGCTCGTCGAAGTGTCTATAAAGGGCCAGGTCTCCGGGGAACATGGACTCCTCGCTGCGGGAGGTGGATGGCGGCCGCAGGTGCATCGGAACGGCCGTGTCCATCGTCTGGCCGATCGAGACGTTGGGATGCTGGAGGAGAAAGAGGACGACGGCCCTCGTCTCCGGCTCGGAAAGGGGATAGGCGCCGGCGCCGAGCTGCGTCCTCCCGCGGCCGGTCAGGTCGAGGCCCGGCTCGGGACGCCAGTTCTCGGGATAGTTCCGGTGGAGGTCGAGGCCGCCGATCCCGTCCTCGCCGTATTTGCCGTCGCCGTCGTTGTCCAGCCCTTCTGAATAGACCTTATAGTCTCCCTTGTCCTTGCCTATTCTTTTCATCATCCGTCCCGTCTTGTCGTCGGGGTGGAGGATGAATTCGCCTTTTCCCGGCTCCACCTTCTGCCGCATCTGATAGCAGAAGCCGTCGCCGTCCAGGTCCTCGGAGGGATCCTCGTCCACGAGCCCGTCCCCGTCACTATCGTGGGGACGCACCGAACTCCGATTGCTCTGGGCCGTGTTGAGGTAGAGCTCCGAGCCGTCCGGGTTATTTTTGACCTTGACATACAGGGCCTTGGAGTCGACGAGGCGGGTGATCTCCGGGTCCGCGCCGTATTGAGTGATTATGTACCAGGCGAAATAGAGGGCGGATTCCGCCGCCGTCACCTCGCCGGAGTGCCGGTTTCCCTCGAGGAACAGAGCGGGCTTATCGGTGTCCTTGCCGGTCGCCTTGCTGGTGATCGTGATCTGCCAGATGTCCCGTCCTTCGAAGGTCTTCCCGACCGAATAGAGATCGACGATATCCGGATGGTCCTTGGCCCAGGCTTTAAGGAACGAAACGACCTCCGCATATGTGTGATAGTGGGAGAAGTCCATCTCCCCCTCGACCTTGGGTTTCGTCTCCGGATAATCGACGCGCGGGAAGAAGCTGACCCCGTGACGTTCCCCGGACACGGTATACATCGGCGGCGCTTTTTTTTCCTCGGCCGTCCAGAGCGAGCCCAGGCCGGCCACTAAGACCAGAGCCGCCAGTCCGAACATCCTGTGAGCCTTCATTTCGCCTCCATTGAGATCGTAAGGTCCGAGCTTAAACGGAACCGCCCGCCCCGTCAATCCCAATGGGCAATCGGTGTGCCGAAGTCGGAAGGCTGGGCACTCCCTATTTGGCCAAGGCGAGGGGTAGTGGATGAGAAACCCGTATGAGGAGTGAGCGGGCACGGTTTCTCGACCGAAGGGA
>CAYGXD010000220.1:0-4369 GCA_964353705.1 uncultured Eubacteriales bacterium
TTCTCGCTCGTTGGCAAGATCAACAACACCGGCCTCGTCGAAGTGCCCATGGGCATCACGCTGCGGGAGATCATCTACGACATCGGCGGCGGCATCCCGGGCGACCGGGCGTTCAAGGCCGTCCAGACCGGCGGTCCCTCGGGCGGCTGCCTGCCCAAGGAGATGCTCGACCTGCCCATCGATTACCAGAGCCTGGCCCAGGCCGGGTCGATCATGGGCTCGGGCGGCATGATCGTCATGGACGAGAAGACCTGCATGGTCGATATCGCCAAGTACTACCTGAATTTCCTCCGCGACGAATCCTGCGGGAAATGCGTTTCCTGCCGGGAAGGCACGCAGCGGATGTGGGAAATCGTCAAGAAGATCAGCGACGGGAAAGCGGCTATGGAGGACCTCGCCGTGCTCGAGCAGCTGGCGGGCGCGGTCAAGGACGCCTCCCTCTGCGGGCTCGGGCAGACGGCCGCCAACCCGGTGCTTTCCACCCTGAAGTACTTCCGGTCCGAGTATGAAAAACACGTGGTCGAGAAGAGATGCCCGGCCATGGTCTGCAAGGAGATCGTCTCCTCGCCGTGTCAGTATATATGCCCTATCGGCCAGGAGGCTTCCACTTATATCGCCCTCATCGCCCAGAAGAAGTTCGAGGAGGCCTACGAGGTCATCCGCAAGGACAACCCGCTGCCCTCGGTCTGCGGGCGGGTCTGCAGCCGGGCCTGCGAGACCGTCTGCCGGGCGGGGGAGATCGGTGAGCCGATCTCCATCCGGGGACTGAAGCGTTTTGTCATGGACTGGGCCAAGGCGAAGGGACTCGATTCGCCCGTCAGGTTCCCCGTGACCAGGGCCGAGAAGGTGGCCATCATCGGCGCCGGACCGGCCGGGCTGACGGCCGGCTATGCCCTGGCCCGGAAGGGATATCCCGTCCGGATTTTCGAAGCCCTTCCCGTCCCGGGAGGAATGCTGGCGGTCACGATACCCGGGCACAGGCTCCCCAAGGATATCCTCAACGAAGACATCAACTTTATCATCGAATCCGGGGTGTCCCTGAAAACCCACATGGCCCTGGGGAAGGACTTCACTCTGGACGATCTCCACAACCAGGGGTATAAGGCCGTCTTCATCGCCACCGGAGCCCACAAGCCGATCGAGATAGGCGTTCCGGGAGAGGAAGCGGAGGGCGTCCTGCAGGCGTTGGAATATCTGAAGGATGTCCACCTCGGGCGTCCGGTCGAATTGGGCGCCAAAATCGTTGTCATCGGCGGCGGGAATTCGGCCGTCGATGCCGCCCGGGTGGCCCTGCGGAACAAGAACGTCCAGAAAGTCAGCATCCTCTACCGCCGGACACGGAAAGAAATGCCGGCCTACCCGGAAGAGATCGAGGCGGCTTTGGAAGAGGGCGTGAAGGTGGAATTCCTGACGGCCCCGACCTGGGTCCTGACAAAAGATGGACGGGTCAAGGGTGTCCGCTGCCAGAAGATGAAACTCGGCGAAAAGGACGAAAGCGGACGGCCCAAGCCGGTGCCGATCGAAGGATCGGAATTCCTCGTTGACGTCGACACCCTGATCTTAGCCCTCAGTGAAAGAGCCTATACTCCCTATCTCAAGGAAAGCGATGGCCTGACCCTGTCGCCGAAGTGGGGGACGATCATCGTCGACCCGGCGACCATGGCCACGACCCGGCCGGGGGTCTTCGCCGGAGGCGACGTTGTCACGGGTCCGAGCAGCGTCATCGACGCCATCGCCGCGGGGAAATCGGCCGCCGAGGCCATCTCCAGCTACCTGGAGGGCCGACCCCTCGTCCGGGCGCGTCAGACGACCCGGCCCTCCTTCTATGTGCCGCCCGTCGAGCTCAAAGAGGACGAACTCCAGCAGGCGAAAAGATCCCAGATGCCCCACCTCCCGCCGAGCAAGAGAAAGACCATTCACGAGGAGGTCGAGCTCGGGTTCACCCGGGAAGTGGCGGTCCGGGAGGCCCGGCGCTGCCTCCGCTGCGAACTCGAAACCGAAGACGGAAAAAAAGCCACAGGACGGGAAACATGATTGAACTCATCTTGAACGGCCTGCCGGTCAAGGCGGAAGAGGGCTGGACGGTCCTGGAGACTGCTAAGTTCTATGGCCTCGAGATCCCGACGCTCTGCTATAACGAAGGCCTGAGCCCCTTCGGGGGATGCCGGCTCTGTCTCGTCGAAATCGGCCAGGAGCCGAGGACCAAGCTGGTTTCTTCCTGCACCTATCCGGCCGAGGAAGGGCTCATCGTCAGGACCGACACCAAGAGGGTCATCGAAGCCCGCCGGATGATGATCGAGCTGATGGTCTCGATCGCTCCCTACTCCAAGCAGATCCAGGACCTGGCCTCTCAGTTCGGGGTCAAGCAGCTGCGCTTCGACATCCGCAACGAGGAATGTGTCCTCTGCGGCCTGTGTATCCGGATGTGCAACGAGCAGATGGACGGCAAAGCCATCGGCTTCCAGAAGCGCGGCTACAAGCGGAAGATATCGACTCCCTTTGACAAGCGTTCCGAGGAGTGCCGGCTCTGCGGCGGCTGCATGTATATCTGTCCCGCCTGTCAGCTGCGATGCCAAGGCCCTCAGGCTGAGACGGGTATCTGCAACGCCTGCCTGACCATGGACCCGACCTGCCTCGATGCCTACGACGAACTCCAGTGCTGGATGTACGACGCGGGCCGGTGCGGGACCTGCGTCCGGGAGACGCCCGGCGCGGCGGAAGAAGTGAAGAAGCTGTAAAGCGATGAGCGAACTCGCTTTGGCCAATACAAAGAAAACGAGGAGGTTTTGATCATGGCCTATACAAGACTCAACAGAAGCGCGGCCACTCTGACCAAGAACAGGACGGAAGGCTCCATCAGTCCCTTCAGCGGGATGTGTGTTACCTGCGTCGACGGCTGCATCGGGATGTGCGAGATCGGCAAGTCGGCCTACCGGGGCGCTGAGGTCCTCTATCCTCAGCCCTTCGGGATCATCACGGCCGCTTCCGAAAAAGAATACCCGGTCGACCTCTCCCACTTCAGCATCATGGGGACGGCGGTCGGGGCTTACGGGGTCGAGGCCGACAGCGACAAGGCGACCTTCGAGAAAGTCACCATAGAAACCCGGGTCGGCCGGGACAAAGGGATCAAGTTGCGGGTGCCCTTCGTCCTCGGGGGGATGGGCTCCACGAACGTGGCCAAGCAGAATTGGGAGGGCTTGGCCGGGGGCGCGGCTCTTTCCGGAACGATTTTGACGATCGGCGAGAATGTCTGCGCCATGGATGAAGAATCGGTCATCAAGAACGGCAAGATCGTCCGTTCTCCTGATATGGAGTCCCGGGTTGGACTTTATAGAAGATGGCAGGAAGACGGCTACGGGACTGTTGTCGTCCAGGCCAATGTCGAAGACACCCGCCTGGGTGTCCAGGAATACGCCATCAAAAAGCTGGGCATCGAAGCCGTCGAGCTGAAATGGGGACAGGGCGCCAAGGACATCGGCGGAGAAGTCAAGATCAAGTCCCTGGCCAAGGCTCAGGAGCTGAAGAAAAGAGGGTACATCGTCCTCCCCGACCCGGAAGACCCGAACGTCATCCAGGCTTTCGAGAAGGGAAGCTTCAAGGAGTTCGAACGGCATTCCCGGCTGGGCATGGTGGAGGAAGAGAGCTTCATGAAACGGGTTGAGGAGCTCCGGAAAGCCGGGGCCAAGTATGTTTTCCTGAAAACGGGAGCTTATCGTCCCGCCGACTTGGCCCGGGCCGTCAAGTACGCCTCCAAAGCCAAGCTTGACCTCCTTACCGTCGACGGCGCCGGCGGTGGCACGGGGATGAGCCCCTGGCGGATGATGAACGAATGGGGCATCCCCAGCGTCGAGATCTGGTCGCTGACCTGGAACTTCGCCGACCGGCTGGCCAAGCAGAAAGAGTACCTGCCCGACATCGTGTTCGCCGGGGGCATCACTTTCGAGGACCAGATCTTCAAGGCGCTGGCCCTGGGCGCTCCGTACGTCAAGGCCGTCGGCATGGCCCGCGGGCCCATGGCGGCAACCATGGTGGGAAAGACGATCGGCAAGAGAATTAATGAGGGTCAGATCCCCGTCTACGTGGAGCGGTTCGGGAGCTCGGCGGACGAGATCTTCGTCACGGCGCCTGAACTCCGCCGGCAATTCAAAGAGAGATTCAAGGAGATACCGACGGGGGCGATCGGCCTTTACACCTATTTCAAGCGGCTGAGCCAGGGAGTCCGCCAGCTCATGGCGGGCAACCGCAAATTCGCCCTGAGCTATATCGGCCGGGACGATATCGCCTCCCTGACCAAGGAAGTCGCCGATATCAGCGGGATTCCCTTCATCACCGACGTGGACAAAGACGAGGTGCGGAAGATCCTCAAGGG
>CAYGXD010000221.1:0-4263 GCA_964353705.1 uncultured Eubacteriales bacterium
TGCCGCATATCGACTTCGTGATGTCCATGATGCTTCCCGCGGACATCGACGGGACTGTCGCCGATCGTTATCAGATGGAAGCCATGCTGTCCGCCACCACGAAACCCATCATCTATGTCACCTACGAGATGGCCGGCTGCCGGGACGCGGTGGAGATGGCCGAGGCCGTTATGGGGGGAGAAGAGGCTCTGCGCCGGACTCCGACGATCGCCTGCTACATCAACGCCGTCTCCGGGCTCCGGCACAACAAAGAGGCGCTCGAGAAGCTCCTCTTCCTGGCCTCTAAAAACCTGCCCTCGCTCTACATCCCCTCCTCGACCGCGGCGATAACAAGCCCAGTGACTCAGGCCGGCTCAGTCGCCCTTGACTTTGCCGGCGTCCTGGTCGGCCTGGTCCTTTCGCAGTTGAAGCGCGAGGGCGCCCCGGTCATTATCTCCGGCATGCCTCCCGGGGGGACCTTCGACATGAAGACTCTCGTGACCTCCTACTGCGAACCGGAACGGACGATCTCCACCGCGCTGAGCCATCATTACGGCTTTCCCATGTTCGCCATAGCCGGAGCATCGGAGGCCAAGATTTTCGACCAGCAGGCGGCGGCCGAGGCGGCGGTCAGCCTGGTCGTTGAGACCCTGGCCGGGAGCAACATCATCCACGACCTCGGGTATCTGGAGTCGGGGCTCACCTTCTCCTTTGCCCAGCTCCTTCTCGGCAATGAGATCGTCAGCTGGATAAAGGCTTTTACTAAAGGATACGAGGTCAACGACGAAACGCTGGCCTTGGACGTGATCGCCGAGCTCGGGCCTGACGGGGATTTCCTGAATACACCGCACACCCTGAAGCACTACCGGGAACGGTGGTACCCGGACCTTTTTGAACGGGCGACCTTCGAGGGCTGGCGCTCCAGGGGCGGAAAAGGCCTGGCCGAGAGGGCCAAAGAAAAGATCGATTCCATCCTGGCCGACCACAAACCGGAGCCTTTGCCCGCCAAGACCAAAGAGAAGCTCCGCGAGATCGTTCTGAGGGCGAAGCGGGGATAGTGTCCCGTCTCGTAAGTTCCTTGCTAAAGTCCGCTGCCTAGACGGGACACTTCCAGGGGGGAGTCAAGCTCCCCCCTCGGCGCTTTGCTTTGCTCCGCTGACCCCCTGAGGGGAACGACGCCGTCCCCCTCAAACTCCCCCGCGGTGGCGCGTCTTCCGATGACTATGACTTACCCAAGTTATTTACGAGACGCACCACTAGATGCGCCGCCGGCGAAATCGCCCTTAGCGGAGCCGGACAAACCGCACGGGGCCGAAGAGGCCGGATTCGGCCAATTCGCCGTAGCTGTTGTTGATCAGGTTGGCGATCCGAATGCGGATTTCGTTTTGACCGGGACGCAGCGCCTCACCGACCTCGAAAACGTGCGGACCCCAGAGCCGGGCGCCGCAGCTCATCCCGTTCACCCAGACCTCGGCCGCGTGACAGACCTTGCCGAGGTCGAGGCTCATCCCCTTCCCGGGTGTCTCAACGATCAGGGTCGTGGTGTAATCCAGCAGCCCACTGAATTTCTGAAGTCCCCAGGCCGCCCAGTCCTCGAGCGGTTTCTCGACGCCCGGCGTGAATTCGGCTGCCGGTGCCATCGGAAATTCCATCACCGGCTGGGCGGCAGGATCATAGGTGACTTTCCATGGCCCTTCTATCGCCGTAACGATTTCGAATTCGGGTCTTCGCTCGGCCGGACTGCTGTTCGCTTCCTTCCCCGGGTCGAAAACGAGCCAATATGCTTCGTACGGCTTGAACACTAATCTGAGGGTGCTTCCTCCGCCCGCGTCGGCCGAGGGCAAAGGACGAATCCCGCCCGTTTCACAATCCCAGATTGACGCGGCGCCGCGGACGCCCTGGACCGCGATCTCACAGGTCTGCCAAGTATCGGTATTGTTGGCCAGCCAGAAAAAATCCCGGCCGTCGATGCGCCGGCGATGCTGGAGCATCGGGAACGCGCCGGATCTGAATTCAATCGGGCTTTTGAGCCCATCGGCCCCTCCCGTTCCCTCAAGCAACGCCTTTAACCCTCCCTCCGGGCAAATCATGAATGTCGGCTGGGACCTCAGCGCATCCATCAGCTCTCCCATCCGCGGATCTCCCATTCCATTTTCAGCAGAAGCCGTAGGAAGCTCGGCAAGCGAATAAACCCGGCCGCCGGCCTTAGCGAAATCGGCAATCTTCCGGGCCGTTTCGAGCGAAAGGATATCGAGCGCCGGCAAAACCAGTGTCCGGAAGGAGAATCCGCCGCGGACAAGGCTCCCCTCTTTAACCTCCATCCGCTTTAGATAGTATCGATCTCCGACCAGAAACTCGACTCTGGCCGCCGTCAGGTCGTCGATGGCCTGGGCATAGGTTTTGTCGATGGCGTTTATGCGCCGCCCCGCCGGGTTTTCTTCCGAGAAGGACCACATCTCCACGTCGAGGAGCCCGGCGTCGGCCTCGATCCAGGCGGATTCGATGGGGTTATAGAGCAGGACATCGGGAACGGCCTGTCCCATCGAATTGACGAAGCTCGCCCGCCGGACGAAATCGGTCCACAGGTGAAGATACGGAAACATCGGGTTCTCCGAATACCAGTCGGGCGGCCAGGGATTCCCGGTCAGCTTGCGGGTCGTGAAAACGCCGTGCGGGATGACGTGGCTCATGCCCCAGGCAGTCACGGCGTTCGCCGCCTGCTTCAGAAAGGCCGGATTGAAAGTGCCCCAGGGGGTCCCTTCGAAGCCGCCCGCGCCCATGAGCTCGGTCACGGCCCGGACGTTTTGGAACTCCGCCACCGACTCTATCTCCTTGAAGTCATGAACGCGGAGCGGCTTCCGACCAAGGCAATCCTGGCCCGGCATGGTCAGGGAGCGGAGCATCTTCAGGTGGTCGCCGACGGCGCAGACCTGGGGCTGGATTCCTTCCTCCCAGAAGTGAGCCGTGGTGTACATGCCCCGCTTTTCGTGCCAGTTGGTCACGGCCCGGAACGTCTCGGCGTAGATATCCGATACCAGGTCGAACCATTCCCAGCGGGCCCGGGCGAAAACGCCCTCGACATCGCGGTCGATCGAGAGCGGCAGCCAGAGGCGGATGTCACGGCCGTAGCGGTCGCGGTAGCGCTCGTCGAGCGTCGCCGACCAGGCCAGGCCCCAACCGTAGTCGCCCTCGTTGTCGATGAAGTCGCCGGGGATGGAGCTGCCGAGGCGGCCGCCGAGGCGGCGGGCGTAAGGCTCGAGAGCAAGGTCGATGAAGGCCGGAGCCAGCCGGGAGTCGATGTAGTTGACGGTCGAGCCGTCGGCGCCGGCATGGCTATAGGTGTTGAAGACATAGACGCGCCAGGGGCCGCTGTCCGGTGCCTTCCAGGTAAACGGGGCCCCGGCACCGATGATCCGGAGGGTCCGGCTGCGGATGGCGGGCGTATCACTTGTCTCCCCTGCGCCTTGAGAAGCGGCCGGCTCCAACTCTGCGGCAACGGCAAAGAAAGACGCCGGCACCTGGGCCTCGGCCCCACCCCGCACCTCGACGGTTTCCCAATTCAAGGAGGCGGCCCGAAGATCGGGATGGGCGGCCAGGACGCGGCCATTGGCCTGGAAGCTGGGCCACCAGTATTCGTCGCAATAGCCGAGATAATTCTTTCGGGCTTCGGCCTCTTTCAGAGCGGCATCGAAGGCCGCGAACCACTTATCCCCCAGCCATTCCGCATCCGGAAGGTCGGGAGTCCCGACCATGGACTTGCGGGCATGGGCGTAGCCGGGGCTGAAGCGCTGGTCGGCCATAAGGCGTGACATCTCGGCCATCTTGGCTGGATCGAGCGGTTCGTCCCAGAACCAAAAAATGAAGGGGGCATAAATCATATCGGGATTCTCGAAGGACGCCCGGACCGTCTCGAAAGGGACAGCCTTGCGGACGCCCCAGTTTGACGGGAGTGAGCCGGTTGAGCTGCGCTGTGACCGGCACGATTCAAAGAGACATGGCGCGCCGATCAAAACGGCCACTAGCAGAACCCAAAGACAGAGGGAGATCCGGCCAAGAGGTCGATGCATTTTGCTCTCCTTTAACTTCGCGGATTGAATGTATCCGAAGGAGAGAACCTCTGTCAACAGATCCAGGGGATGACAGGCGGAGGAGTCAGAGGACTATGAGGATCTGGGATTCGCCTTCCAGGAGCGATCTTCTTCCATGATCAGCTAAGACGCATCTTCTAGGTGACGTTTCAGGACGACCAGGTCGCTCTTTGATGTCTCCACAATTTCTATGCCC
>CAYGXD010000222.1:0-1481 GCA_964353705.1 uncultured Eubacteriales bacterium
TGGTTAAATCCGAGACCAACCCCCTCATCGTCTGGAAGAGACCCTCGATGCCTGCCTTTTCCTCCGGGAACCTGTCGATCAAGAGTTTGATGTAGCCGTCGACGTCCTTATGCGGGACGCGGATATCGTAATCCGGGAAGATGGCGCGGTAGAGGACCTTGTGGGGGACGAATTCGATATCGGTGATCTCCGGGAAGCCCTGGATGAGGTTGGGAACTCCGTTCCGCTCGCCCACGCCCGTTGAATGGAGGGAGGCGTCGAAGACGAAACCTCCGGCGCGTTTGAAGGTCGTGGCGTAGCCGCCGGGGACGGTGTGCTGCTCGATGACGAGCGGTTTGAATCCCTGGCGGGCGAACCCGGCGGCGCAGCTCAGACCGCCCAGGCCCGAGCCGATGATGACGGCGTCCCAGGGCTCGCCGGCGGCGGCCCGGACTCTGTGTCCGGCGTTCCCCGTCGGACGATCGCCTCGGGGGAACGAATCCCAATTCAGCGACAGAGCGGGGATCCCGGCCAGAATAGCTTTCAAGAAATCCCGGCGCACGATTTTCTCTTTAGACATAGCTCCCTCCTCCCTGGATGATTGGCTTTTCGGCAATCGCCATTATCGGATCAGCGGCGGACAAAGTCAATCTCACCAAGGCTTTATGGCGTCAAGTGTGGTAACTGCGGAGGGAGGGCATTTTATTATCCCCCTTTTGAAAAGGGAGTTCTGGGGGGCGAGGGGCGATTGAAAAAGGCCCACAAAACCTCCCCTGACCCCTCTTTGCTGAAAAGGAGAACTCAAGCGGTCGGGGCTTCAGTTATTATCGCCGAGGCCGATATCGAAGCGGGCAGCAAGAAAGTCGGCCGCCGTCAGGAGCGTTTTTTTGAGCTCCCGGATCTCTTCATGGTAGGGGGACTCGGCTTTCTGGATCGCGCTCACGAGGTTGGCCCGTTGGCTCTCGATCTTGAGGAGCGGGTCGATTGGGGGCATCCTGGCAGACCGCGTTCTTACCAGCCAAAAGAAGCTGACCCCGATGACAGCGAGCGCGACGGCCGTCCCCAACACCGGCCTCAGGTGCCGGAGCCCCGGCCGCGACAGGCGAGGGGCCGAAGCGGTTCCCGTTTCGCCGATCGCTCGTTGGACCTTCTCTCTGATTTCAGGTTTCGCGTCCTCAAGGAGAGAGGCGGCATCGTCGGTCAGGCGCCGCTCCATCTCTTCCCCGAGCCTGGAGAACTCGCGGCACGATTCGCAGCCGGCAAGATGCCGTTTCGTCGGTCGGGATAGAGGCTTTCGGGTGTCGAGCGTCCGGGAGATGTTCCATTTATAGATAAAGCACAGCATAGTTCTTCTCCTTCTCATAAGATGGAAAGCCTTTGCTCCGCCGGAGCCGCTTCAGCCAGGAGGGGTGAAGGCGAGGACGCCGTCAGTTTTTTCCCGAGCTTCAGCCTGGACCGGTGAAGCAGGACGCGGACTCCGACCAGGCTCTTTTTCATGGCCG
>CAYGXD010000222.1:1581-2850 GCA_964353705.1 uncultured Eubacteriales bacterium
AGCCAGGTGGAAAACCGCCGCATCGGGTCATAACGCCCGATATTCCGGTAGGCCTTGAGGAAGGTCTCTTGGACCAGGTCCTCGACGTCCTCGTCGGACCCGGACCGGGAACGGAGAAAATGGAACAGGCGCGGGCCGTACCGAGACACGAGCTCATCAAAAGCGGGGCGGACGCCGGAGGCGGCCTGTTTAGCCAGTTCCTCGTCCGTCGGGTCAACGGGCTTTCTTTCCACGTCCATCTCCGTTTTGCCCGGTTCTCTCATCTCAATATATTATACGAAAGAAAATGGGGACGGAACCACCAACGGTCCGTCCCCATCGATACTCAGCTTATAAAGAGGTGGGAACTTTAACCTTGTTCTGAATGAGGCTGAGGAGCTTGTTCAACGGGTAGGCCGCGTTGATCCGGACGTTTTCCCCGTTAACGACGATCTTGATGGCTTCGGCGACGGCTTGCGCATCGGATTCTTTGAGCTGGAGGTTCGCTATGGCCAGCAGTCCTCGGATGGCCTGCTCAACATCCTTGGCCACTTGGGCCGAATCCGCGAGAATGTTGACCTGAAGGTTGATATTCTCACCGCTTTCTGCGACCGAGCCCGACGCACCTTTCATCTTGCTCAGGATGACCGGCATATCATGCTCTCCTATCAGACCGGAGACGTTGTTCACCCCGAAAACAAGGAGAGCGTCCGGTGATTCCTTAAAGGCACGGGCGAGGAGAGGCGGGACGGCGTCCTTCTTTCTGCCCTCCAGGGTCTCCAAGGCCGATTTGATGGCTTGCTCGTTTTCCCCCAGGAGCACCAGGTCGTCGGCGGCGAAAGCCCCGAACTCATCGTCTTCCCACTTGTAGATAGTATATTTGCCGAACGGGATTTCCTGGTGTGTTGTTTCGGCTTTGATCAGGCCGATGAGATGGGCCCTGTCAAATTTTCCGGAGAGGGCGACGACGGCCTCCTCATCTTTTTTGCCCAGGCCGAAAACCGTCACTCCCTTGAGGTCCTTCATGGGGTCGATCCGCAGCTTGGCGAAAATTTCGTCCGTCTTGCCTTGGATTTTGGCCATTTCGCCCTCACCCACGAGCGCTTTGAACATCGAGCTGGAGGTGAGTTTTTGCATGTCGATATGAAGCGCCCACTGCGCCTCCGCCGGGACTACGGCCAGCTGCTCGGACGAGACGGCGGCCGCGGGAGCGGCGATCACGCCCAGCGCCAGGGCCACGATGAGGGCAGTCAAAAGCAGGATGATTTTTTTCACAGTGTTTCTCCTTTG
>CAYGXD010000222.1:2950-4230 GCA_964353705.1 uncultured Eubacteriales bacterium
GGGAGGTTGAACCTTTCAGGGCTGCCTTGCGTAATAAATAGATGGGAAGACAAACGCGGAGGACTCTATGCTGAAAAGGCTTATTATCCTGTTCATAATCGTCGCCGTCGTCGGGGGCGGCGTTTACCTCAAGCTCTCGAGTTCGGCCAAGAACAACGAGAAAAACGGGATCAAGCTGGTCAAGGTCGAGCGGGGAGATATTGTCGAAAAGGCCCTGGCCATCGGCCGGGTCGAACCGAAAAAAGAGATCGCCATCAAATGCAAGATCTCGGGAATCGTCAAGCAGGTCTTCGTCGAGGTCGGGGATAAGGTAAAGGCCGGCGATCCTCTGTTCGAGATCATGCCCGACCCGACCCCGCTGGAATTCGTCGAAGCCAAGCGCAACGTGGAGATGGCCGCGGTCAGCCTGGATAGAGCGAAAAACGAGTATGAGCGGACGAAACAGATGCGTGATTCCAAGCTGGTCTCGGCGAAAGAGTTCGACGAGGCCGAAAACGAGTACAAACAGTATAGTCTCAGGCTCAATGTCGCCCAGGAACGGCTGGCTCTGATCGAAAGTGGACGAACCAAGATCGCCGACCGCCAGATCGACACCGTCATCAAGGCGTCCGTGGACGGGACGGTCCTCGAGCGCCGCGTCAACGAGGGCGACCCCGTCGTTCCCTTGAGCTCCTACCAGGAGGGAACGGAGCTCTTGATCATGGCCGAGATGAACGACCTCATCTTCAAGGGGACGGTGGACGAGATCGATGTGGGGAAGCTCAGCGAGGGGATGCCGGCTGAGCTCCAGATCGGGGCCATCCCCGATCAGAAGATCACCGGCCGGCTGTCCAAGATCTCTCCCAAGGCCAAGCAGAAAGAGAACGCCACGCTGTTTGACGTGGAGATCGAGATCACCGGGAAGGGAGAGAAGATGATCCGGGCAGGGTACTCGACCAACGCCAACCTGGTCATCCGTAAGGTCGAGAACGTCCTTTTTATCCCGGAACGGCTGGTCGAGTTCAAGGACAATAAGACGTTGGTGGAGATCGAGACCGCTCCCAACGTTTACGAGAAAAAGGAAGTCAAGCTGGGGCTCAGCGACGGCCTCAACGTCGAGGTCGTCAAAGGCCTGGCCGAGGGGGCGGAGATAGTCGAACGGCCGCCCAAGGAGATCAAGTAGAGCCGGATTCGAATTCAAATGAAAGCCTTCATGTTCTTCTCACACCTCATCCGGGACGTCCGCTCCCAGAAAACGCGGACTGTGCTGACCGTCTTCGGCATCGTCTGGGGAACCGTCT
>CAYGXD010000223.1:0-4171 GCA_964353705.1 uncultured Eubacteriales bacterium
GTTTTCTTTCCTATTCGCAGATCAACCGGCGCGAAAAGACGAACTCGCCCTGATCATCGGCGAGAGGGTATCAGCTCAGTCTAGAGATAAAACCGGTAGAGGATTCCCATCCCCCATTCCGTTCCCCCCAGGTTGACCGGGAAACCCGGACTTTCGGTCTCGACCCGGCAGTACTTAAAATAGGCCTTGATGGACAGCCCGGCCGTCACGTGGAAATATCCTCCGCCCGTGACATGGAACCCGGTCCGGCTGCCCTTAACTGAATCGGTGGGGAACGTCTCAGCGTAAGTCTCTTTAAAGCTGACATATTCGATGCCCGGGCCGGCGAAGACGGCGAATCGGCCCGTATCGTAGGAATAGCGCACAGAGAGAGACAGGTTGGTCAGGCGGAGGCTGAGATCTTCTTCCGTATATGAGGTGCGCCCCTTGCTGGAGAGTGTCCGTCCGCCGACGGCGATGTCCACACCGTGGGGTTCCCGTACCGGGAAGCGCAGGGTCAGTTCGCCTCCAAAGAAGGGGGCGCTTTCTCCGTAAAGCTCCCGGAAGACCTGATCCTGGAGGAAATAAAATCCTCCGAGGAGCCCCACCGTGAAATACCTCTCCTCGTCGGGGAGCAGCCTGATCCGGGTTTCGGACTGGGCCCAAGCCGATAAGGAGCCCAGGAGGGTGAGAAACGCGGCCAGGACTACTTTTCTCAAATCTGCCCCTTCAGAGCCCTGTTCAGCGCCCGACGCCGGGACCGGTCGACGAGAGCTCCGGCGTTGCCGTCAGTGACCGCCGGTTCGCTCTCCACGCCCAGGCTGTCCACCGCCGTGACGGCAAAGCGGTAGACCCTATCCTTATCGATGTTCCGCAATGTAAAAGAGAAATCGCTGGCGGAAAGCTCGGCCAGCAGGTTCTGCCCCTGATCCCCTTCATAAACCCGGTAATGCTCGACGTCGCTATTCAAGGGGTTGGCCTCCCAGGTCAATTCGATCAGCGTCTCCCGGAAGAAGAGAGCTTTGTTCTCGATCTTTTCGAAGCGGACGTTGAGCGGTGGAGAGATCGAAGTCACCTGGACTGTCTGGCCCGGTGAGATCGCTCCATAAACCCGCTGCGTCCCATCCTGGAAAGTCACCCGGAGGTCGTATTTGGCCCCTCCGGCCGCCGGCACACCGAAGTGGGCGACCGGCGAGTCCTGCCCCAAATAGCCGTATTCACCCGTAATCTCCCGGTGCCCTTTAAGGGAACCCGGCACACCGACCTGGCCGACCTCATAAAGGTCGAACTTGGCGCCTATCCCGCCGACGTGGCCGCCGGTGTCGATCAGGATTTCCGCTTCGATCCAGTCCGGGTTGTTGAGGTCGTTGCGGAAGAGCCGGTTGGGCCCAGTCTCGTTCGTTACATAGATATCCAAGTCGCCGTCCCCGTCGAAATCAGCCAGGGCGCAGCCCCTGGGCTCAGCGATGCTCAGCGAGGCCGCCAGCCCCGACTCTTCGGCCGGGACCAGGGTGAGATTCCCCTCCCCGTCGTTCTCGTAGACGTTTTCGCCGGAGAGATAAAGGTCGAGGTCGGTGTCGTTATCGAAGTCACCGAAGCTCACCTGAAAGCCCTCCATCGGCCGCGTCCAGTGGATGACCTGATAGGCCGAGTAGGAGCCGGCCGCATACTTGTAAAGATCGATCCGGCCCGTCCCGACGATAGCCAGGTCGAGGTCGCCATCGTTGTCCAGGTCGGCCCAGACGATCCCGTTATCGAATTCACCGTAACTCAACGGAAGCCCGACCTCCCCCCCGACATCCTTGAAATGGCCGCTCCCATCGTTCCGGAAGATCGTCGAGGGAGGGCCCCACATGGCCTGGGCGATGTCGATATCCCCATCGCCGTCAAAATCTCCGGTCGTAACACCCTGGCTGAATCCGGTCCAATCGATGCCCCGGTTTTCGGGAGTGTATGTACCGTCTCCATTGTTATTATAGAAGCTGAGGAGGCTCTCCGGGGGCAACGGGAAAGGATTGAATGGGTCCGAAACAGGGAGCGCGTTGGTAAAATAGAGGTCGATATCTCCGTCCTCGTCGAAATCGGCCGCGGCGACGCCGCTGGTCGAGAGGTCGATCGTCTGGGCCGGGATAATGGAAGATGTCACGTCTTCGAAAAAACCATTTCCGTTATTCCGGTAGAGATGGTTGTAGGCAGGAGAAACACCTCCATAGGCGGTCGAAGCGAAGAGGTCGAAATCCTGGTCCCCGTCCAGGTCGACGAACACTGCGCCACGCGTCCCGTAAGGGTAGGCATCGGCCACACCCCGGCTTCCGGTCTCGTCTACGAAATAATCGCCGTAATTGATGTAGAGGATATCGGGAACGTCGGGAAAGCTCTCAGTTCCCCGGTTTTTGACATAGATATCGATCCGCCCGTCCCGGTTCACATCGACCCAGGAAACTCCCTGCCCGCCGAAATCGGCGTACCCGCGGACGCCGAACCGGGCGCTGACTTCAGTAAAGTGGATCTGGCCGAAAGAGAGGGCGGCCACCCCGATGAGTCCAACGAGGAGGACACCGAAGCGACTCCGGGAAAAACGCAGATGAGACCGGAAGATCATTTCCCAACGCTCTTATTGTCAAGCCCGATTTCGCCTGAAGTGTGCCAGCAACAGGTGTTTTTGTCAAGATGATGAGCGTTCAGCCCTCCATCACGTAGCGGTGGTTGCAGCAGTCGTGACCCTGCATCAGGGTCTTCGTCCGGATCATCTTCAGCTTGGGGTTGAAGGCGCTGGCGGCGGCATAGTCCGGAAAGCAGATCGTGGCAAACCCGATGTCGGCGGCGTTCATCCCTCGGAAGGTCTTGGCCCAAAGGCACTCCGTGACCTTGACCTCGAACACCTTGGGGCTGTCCTCGACGACGGAAAAGGTCAGTACATGTTTCCAGAAGTGGTCGGGATTCTTGAGCGGGGTAACGAAGGCGGCCAGGTCGCGCTTGGGCAAGGATTTGGCGGCGTTCTGGATGCCGAGAGAGGCCGCCTCCGAAGATCCCTTTTTCAGAATCTCGACGAACTTCTCGCGGCCGCCGGCGTTGGCCAGGACGAGCATCAGCGGGATGAAACTGTCCCGGTAGGCGAAGTTGAACATATCCTCGAAGGTCACATCGGCGCTGACCAGGAATTTATTCTTCATCGCCAGGGGCTGGGCGGAAGGCTTCTCCTTTTCTTTTTCTTGCGCCGGGGCCAAGAAAGGACCCCCCAAGCAGACCAAGGCCCCCGTGGGCAACAAAGCGCGCAGGAATTCCCGCCGGCCGTTGGAAAGATCATTTATTCGAGGATTCATCCCGTTCTCCTTTCTCTATGTGTTTCGGACCATGGTAACCAGGGCCTGATGAGATGTCAATTCGCGGGTGAAAGTTCCAGCAACAGCGCCTTTTTTTTCGTGTAGGCTTCTGCTCCGATGTCCGCCGCTTCGAGCCGGGCGGCCTTGCGGATTCAAACAAGGTCAATGATCTCCAGGCGATGGTTCATCTCGGGATGCTCGGGCGATGGTCCCTCGGTGAGCAGCGCGAGCCTCCCTTCAAAGCCGAGGACGGCTACCTGCTTCCTGACATAGTCGCTCCAGTTCTCAGGCATGGGTGATTCGCGCACCGTATAGACACCCGAGGAAAACTGAAGCTGCCGGCAGGTGGTCTCGTGGGAGCTCACCGCCACAGTCCAAACGGGAAGGCGAAACCGGGCGATGCTCCGGGCGGTCGCGCCGCTCTTCGTCGGCACGAAGACGGCTGCCGGCGTCACGTATTCGAGGCAGGCCTCCAACCCGATAGCGATGAGATGCTCCGGGCGAATTTTTCCACTCAGGTCAATGCCCTGGTACATCTCTTTCACATCGTTGAGCGGTCGATGGGCCTCCGCGGAGGCGGCTATGCTCGCGAGCATGGCCACCGCATCCACCGGATACCGTCCCATGGCGGATTCGCCGGAAAGCATGACGCAGTCGGTGCCGTCGAGGATGGCGTTGGCCACATCGGTTGCCTCGGCGCGGGTAGGACGGCGGTTGTCGGTCATCGATTCGAGCATCTGCGTCGCGGTGATGACAGGTTTTGCGTGCAAGTTCGCAAGATGGATGAGCCGTTTCTGGACTGCGGCGATCTCTTCGATCGGGACCTCAACGCCCAGGTCTCCTCGGGCGACCATGATGCCGTCTGAGGC
>CAYGXD010000224.1:0-4149 GCA_964353705.1 uncultured Eubacteriales bacterium
ACCAAGGGGGCGGCTCCCCCTTGGAACCCTCTACGAGCGGCTCCCCGCGGCAAGCACGGGGCATAGGCGCCGCTCGTCAACTCGGAGGGGAAGACCCCTTCCGAATTTCCTTCTGGCCCGCAAGGAGGAGTCCGGTTGATTTCCGGCGCTTGTGCTGAAAGGAACGGCTTCGCCGAAGTCACCCCACGTCCAAGCTGTGGTTGACATCTTTTCTGGCCAGTTGTTATGCTCCTTTACGATGGTTGGATCGGATAATAAAGGCGAAAATTACTATAAATTTTTATAAGTGCGGCGCCGGCCATCCCTTTCTTGACAGCCGGGCTCCGCGAGTGATAGTTTTTTCTCCTAAAGCAGGACCTGACTTTCCTAACCGGACATAAAGGAGGACCTCATGCTGCTCCCATACAGAAACCTGCGGCCGGCGATCGTCTCTTTTTTTCTCCTCGTGCTCCCGTCTTTTTCACCGTCCCCGGCCAGCGTTCCGTTCGCTGCGCCGGAGGTCCGGAAGCCAACAGTAATCAAGGGTGTGCGGGTCTTTGACGGTGAAAAGGTTCTGGCCCACGCGACTGTGGTCATCAAAGACGGAAAAATCGCAGCCGTGGGGAGAGATATCCCGACACCGACAGACGCGGAGGTCATATCCGGCGAGGGCATGACACTCCTCCCTGGCCTGATCGATGCCCACGTCCATATCTGGGATACGACCCAACTTCGACAGTCGCTCGTTTTCGGCGTCACCGCGGTCATTGACATGTTCACCACTAATCTAAAGGCTTTGAAGGACAGCCAAGAGGCTCAAGCGAAACGAGGGGAATCCGACTTGGCTTACTTTATTTCTCCCGGCAACTGCGTGACCGCGCCCGGCGGCCACGGTACTCAGTTTGGGCCTGGCATTCCCACGATCACCGGGCCGGAACGGGCCCGGGAATTCGTCAACGCCAGGGTCGCCGAGGGCTCGGACTTCATAAAGATTATGCTGGATGATGGAACCGTGTACGGAATGCCCAGGCCAACGATCTCGACCGAGACAATGGCGGCTGTCATCCGGGCGGCGCACCAGAGAAAGCAATTGGCCGTCATCCACGCCGCTACGCTCCAAAACTGCATGGATGCGCTCAACGCCGGCGTGGACGGGCTAGCCCACCTCTACTTCAATAACGCCTCTGATCCCGATTTCGGCCGGCTCGCCGCCCAAAAGAAAGCTTTCGTCATCCCGACCTTCAGCGTGCTCCAGACGTTGGCTGGTATGCACGAGGCCGTCGTTCTGACCGAGGACACTTTAATATCGCCTTACCTCAAATCCTTTGATATTCAAAATCTCGACCGGGCTTACCCTTTTAAAGGGGACGAAGCCAACTACAGGGCGGCAGAGAGGGCTCTCCCCCAGCTCAAAGAGGCCGGCGTGCCCATATTGGCGGGGACGGACGCTCCAAACCCGGGCACGACATTCGGCGCCAGCCTCCACCGTGAACTCGAACTTCTGGTGCACGCCGGGCTGACGCCAGTCGAGGCCTTGCGGGCTGCGACCTCCGTCCCGGCAAACAAGTTCAACCTGGAAGGACGCGGACGCATCGAGCCAGGGATGATCGCCGACTTGGTGCTCGTCCGCGGCGACCCCACGCGAGCGATCAAGGCCACGCGTGATATCGTATCCGTCTGGAAGGACGGCCGGCCGGTCGACCGCCAAAAATACCGGGAGGAATGCGCAAAGGAGAGGGAAACTGCAACTACAGGAGCAAGGGCGCCCATCCCCGAATACGGCGAATCCGGGTTGATCAGTGATTTCGAGGGCCAAAGCGTGGAGTCGAAGTTCGGCGCCGGATGGATGATTTCGACAGATGCCTTTATGGGCGGGAAATCCAAGGCCGACATGAAGCTTGAGCCGGGGGGCGCGCAGGGAAGCTTAAAATCGCTCCTCGTCACCGGGACGGTGGTTCCGGGAAGCGCCTTCACCTGGGCCGGAGTCATGTTCATGCCCGGCCCGGCGATGATGGCCCCCGCGGATCTTTCGGCCCAAAAATCGATACGCTTCTGGGCAAAGGGGGACGGAAAAAAGTATGCCTGCATGATCTTCGCCCAAAGCCTCGGTTGGACCCCGGCCGGACAAAATTTCACAGTGGGTCCGGAGTGGAAAGAATTCACCTTCACCCTGGAGAGTTTCCGGCTCAAGGGAAACGATATCATGGGGATATTCATCGGCGCTTCAGGCGAAGCGGGTGATTTTGCGCTCCAGATTGACGACGTCCGCCTGATACAATAAGGGAGGAAAGCAGGCCGCGAGTTCTCCCCCAAGGAATACATGATAGCGGGAGAGCTGGCCGCCCGCCGGAAATAAGTGAGAGAAAAGGGCGGCTTTGTGGATATACACTGCGCCCCCTAAGCCGTCCTTGACAGTGTTTGATGTCTTGACCTATGCTTCCTCACGCTGGTTGGAAGGGATAATTCTTATAACAAGGTTTGCTCAGCCAGCGCAACTGAAAAGGAAACTCTTATTCTTATTTGTTTCGTCATTGTATTGAAGGAGCAACATCCCATGCATAAGCACTCGTCAATCGGAATTGCCGGGCTGATGGTTTGCGCCGTCACCCAGGCCGGGACTCACCAAACACCAGCAAAGCCCCCATTGGTCGATCGGACGGTGCTGCCGATTGCCACCCGACCGTTCAAGGGCACGACCGGGCTGCGACCCAAGGAATCCACTCCCTCGTTTCCGAGCAAAGTCACCGCCCCGGCGGGCGCTCCGAACGTGGTGCTGGTCTTGATGGACGACGTGGGATTCGGTGCGACGAGCACTTTCGGTGGCCCGATTCCCACCCCGACGATCCAGAAACTGGCTGACAGCGGGCTGCGCTACAACCGTTTCCACACCACCGCGGTATGTAGCCCGACGCGCGCAGCCCTGATCACTGGACGGAATCACCATTCGGCCCACACCGGCGCCGTCACCGAGATGGCGACGGGATACCCCGGCTACGACACTCTGCTGGGCAAGGACATGGCCACCATTGGCGCCATGCTGACGCTCAATGGCTACAACACCGCGTGGTTTGGCAAGAATCACAACGTGGCCGACTGGGAGTCCAGCCAGGCGGGTCCGTTTGACCGCTGGCCAACCGGGCTCGGTTTCGAGAAGTTCTACGGCTTCATCGGCGGCGTCGCCAACAACTGGCGGCCGGCCCTGTTCGACGGCACCACGCCGATCGAGCCCTATCTCGGCAAGCCCGATTACAACCTGGATTTTGACCTCGCCGACCAGGCGATCAGCTGGATCAAGATGCAGAAGACGGTCGCGCCCGACAAACCGTTCTTTGCCTACTACGCCACCGCCGCCGGGCATGCGCCGCAGCAAGCCACCCCCGAATGGATCGCCAAGTTCAAGGGCCAGTTCGATCAGGGCTGGGACAAGGTGCGCGAGGAGACCTTTGCTCGTCAGAAAAAGATGGGCGTCATCCCGGCCGATGCCAAGCTGACGCCCCGGCCGAAAGAATTGCCGAGCTGGGATTCGGCCACCCCGCGGCAAAAGAAGATTTATGCGGCCATGATGGAACTCGCCGCCGCGCATGTGGCGCAGGCCGATTACAACCTCGGTCGCGTGCTGAAGGGCATCGACGACATGGGTCAGACCGATAACACGCTGGTGATCTTCATCATTGGTGACAATGGCGGCAGCGGGGAAGGCTCATTGCAGGGCGTCTTCAACGACTTGAACATCGTCAGTCAAAGCACGGAGACCCTTGAATACCTCGAGAGCCGCCTCCCCGATTTCGGGACCTGGAAGTCATCCAACCTCTACCCAGTGCCATGGGCCTGGGCGATGAACACGCCGTTCCAGTGGACCAAGCAGATCGCCAGCCATTTCGGCGGCACTCGCAACGCGATGGTCATCTCCTGGCCGAAGGGCATCAAGGCCCGCGGAGAAATGCGCTCGCAGTTCCACCACGTCATCGACATCGTTCCGACGATTCTCGAAGCCGCGCAACTGCCCCAGCCGGTCTCTGTTAACGGATTCGACCAGCATCCGATCGAAGGCATCAGCATGGTCTACACCTTCGACGACGCCAAGGCCGCGGATCGCAGGAAGACCCAGTATTTCGAAATCTTCGGCAATTCGGGGCTCTATCACGACGGCTGGTTCGCATCGACCACCCC
>CAYGXD010000225.1:0-4057 GCA_964353705.1 uncultured Eubacteriales bacterium
GTCAACGTCATCACCAAGTCGGGCGGGAATTCGTTCAACGGAGACGCCCAATTCCTCTACCGCGGCAAGAGCTGGCAGAACGAAAACATCGACAAGGACGATCCCCAGTGGTCCCTCCTCCCGGAAGCGCCGGTCAGCTCGCTCGTCGACGCCAGCTTCCATCTCGGCGGTCCCATCATGAAGGACAAGCTTTGGTTTTTCGGCGGGTACCAGTACTTTAAGCAGGATACCGAGATGAAGTCGATGAACAAAACAAGTCCCCTCACGTATCCGAAGTATTTCCTGAAGCTGACTTTCCAGCCCGGCGAAAAGGATCGTTTCCAGGTCTTCGGCGAATACCATAACAGGACAGGGCTGCACAACATAATGGATCCTCTAGTTTCGGACGAGGCCAACCAGGACCTCCTTTATCCCGTTTGGGTCGGCAATCTGAGCTACCTTCACACGTTCACGTCGATGACCCTTCTCGAAGTGAAGGTCGCCGGTTATACCATGACCTGGGATTCGATCCCCAGCAGCCGCAACCGGGATATCGCAGGCCACTATGACCTCTCCGACGGGGCCTTGTATGAGAACCTCTATTTCTGGTCCCACTGGCTGTCCAGGCGATTCGGGGTGACCACCACCCTTTCTCACAGTGTCGACGAATTCTTCGGCGGATCCCACGATTTCAAGGCGGGCTTCGAGTTCGAGCGGAGCCGGGGCGGCGGGAATTATGACTTCAACGGCCCCGACCAGGCCGTCTACTACGACTGGGAACGGCAGCCCTACCTGGCCTTCAAGATGCACTACAAGCAAGATGCCATCAACTACCGCTATTCTTTCTATATTCAGGACGACTGGAAGGTCTCAGAATCGCTGGTCATCAACCCCGGTCTCCGGTTTAACATCTATAGGGGACAGGTTCCGGACCTCGACCAGACGGTTTACACTCCGGAAAACTTCGAGCCCCGGATCGGCTTTGTCTGGGACATTTTCAAGGACCACAACACGGTCCTCAAGGGCCATTACGGCCGCTACAACGAGAGCTCCAAGACCTACTACTTCGCCAGCATGACGCCCAGTTCGGACCAGACGTATTATAACGTCGAGCCGAATTGGGCGGGTATCACCGAGTGGTACACGATCCCGGGCGTCGACCTTTATTCCATCGACCCGAACATCAAGCACCCGTCGATGGACCAGGTCGTGGCGGGGATCGAAAGGGTCTTGGGGAAAGACCTTTATTTGAACTTCTCCTTCATCTACCGGAAATGGCAGAATTTCATCGAGCCCGTCAATACCACCTCAGTTTACGAGCAGTTCTCCTTCACCGACCCGGAGACCGGAAAAACCTATAACCTTTACAATCAGACAAACGCCGGTGACGACAAATATTACATCACCAACCCCAAGGCGGGCGTCGACTACGGAGCCGCCACCCCGGACATCGTCTATGTGACTCCGGAACGGCAGTACCGGGGGTTCGAGGTCAGCCTGAACAAAAGGTTGTCCAACAACTGGCAGCTCTTCATCTCTTACGTGTACAGCATGGAAGACGGGACCTACTCGAATGCCCATACCTACGCCCAGAGCATGAACATGGGCATGTCGACGCTCTACACGGACCCCAATAACCAGATCAACCTCGAGGGCAAATCTGTTATCAGCCCCCCGCACATCTTCAAGATCTCAGCGACCTATATCCTGCCTCTGGATTTCAGCTTGAGCGGCTTCTACAGCCTCTACAGCGGCCAGACCTGGACCCGGGTATTCAGCCTGCCCGTCAACCAGTACGGCTCCTACCTGATGGCCGAGCCCATGGGCTCCCGCCGGCTGGATACGGTCAATACCCTGGACCTCCGGCTGGAGAAGTCGTTCCGCTTCGGCAGCAGCTATCGCCTCTCGCTCATGCTGGATATGTTCAATGTGTTCAATCAGGGCCGGCCGACGGGTGTGCAGGAACTGGCGACCAGCGATGACTTCGGCAAGGCGCGGTATGTCAACCAACCTCGGACGTTCCGTGCCGGCGTGAGGTTCTGGTTCTGAGATTTTTCTTCTCTGAGTGCACGGCAGGCCCTTCTTCTTGAAGGGCCTGCCTTTTCTTTTTCCACTCAAATAAAGCATAGGGAGGCCGTCCGATGTCTAGTTCAAGAAGATCCTTGGTTCTTGCCGCTTTTGGCCTTTCTGTGGCCATGGCGGGATATTCCGGCCAGGCGGGATCAGCCACACAACAGGTCAAAGCGGAGGTTCCCGCAATAACCGTCCCGAGTTGGCTCCTGGCCGGGCCAATCGGACTTCCGTTGCCCGCCTGGCTGGGTGAGGGGAGTGGCTACCCCCTAAAAAGTTTCCTCGAGACCGACTTCCTGGACTCGACTTCGCTCTGGCCCGAGGAAGGAAAGCTACTGGCCAAGCTTCCGGCTCAGGAAATGAAATGGATCGCCGGCAATACAGACAAAGGGACCTTCGGAATCAGGCCGGAAGGAAAAGGCCCCGAAGCGGCCTTCCTCTTCTGTTATATCGAAAGCGACCGCTGGCGCAAAATGCATCTGGACCTGAAAAGCCATCATCTCTTCAAAGTTTACTTCGACGGCATCCCCGTCATCACCAAATCCGAAGCGTCACCGGCCGAGGTCAAGGATTTCAGCCCAGCGGGCGCCGACGTGACCGTTTCGTGCGGCAAGCACAGGCTCCTGGTTGTCGCGCTGAAGGATCCGGGCTCCAAACACGAATGGAGCCTGCGGGCAGAAATGCAGACCTCCCAGGACGGCCGGCTCAGCACGGACCTCTCGCCGCAGAGGTCGATCGGTGAGGACGATATCCTGAATTCCCCCCAGATCGGGTCGGTCGCGATGACTCGGGACGGACGGGCAGTTGCCTATGTCGTGTCGCAGAGAAACCCCAAGACCGCCAAACAGGAATCCTGGATCGAGATACGGCACCTGCCCGGCGCCGAGATCGACCGGGTGATCAGGGACACCCAATCCTACGTTTCCATCCAATGGGCCCCCGACGGCCGGCGTCTGAGCGCGATCGTCCCCGGAGAGGCGGGAACGTCCGACCTCTGGCTGATCGATCGAATGACAGGTCAAACCCGGATTCTTCTCGACGACGTCAAGGGGCTTGCGGCTTCTTATTGGTCGCCGACCGGCG
This sequence comes from uncultured Eubacteriales bacterium, assembly GCA_964353705.1. Classification (GTDB taxonomy): domain Bacteria; phylum Acidobacteriota; class Aminicenantia; order Aminicenantales; family UBA8522; genus UBA8522. Next base: position 3,133 of record CAYGXD010000225.1, read on the forward strand.
ATTTCCTCGTCTATTCGGTGACAGAAGCCCCCAAAGACCCCGATCCCAAAGTCGAGAAGATGACCGGGCTTCAGGACCGCTGGGTCCCCTGGCACAGCAAAACGCATCTGCATCTGGTCTGGGTCGACTCCGGGCTTAGACGTCCGCTCACCGCGGGAACGCTTTCCGCCAGCGGGCTTTTCGCCCCCGTATCTTCGCCGGTTTCTCCCGACGGCAGTCGCGTTTTGTTCATCACGAGTGAGCCCGATTATAAAAGCCGGCCCTACGTCCGGACGGAGATGAAAATCCTCGACCTCCGCACAGGCCAGGTGGCTCAGGTTTTCTCGACGCCCTTCTCGATAACAGCTCCCCAATGGACCCCGGATGGGCAGAAGATCCTGTTTGCCGGCGGCCAGTCCATAGGTCAGAAGGAATCGCCCGGAAAACCGCGCAACGATTACGATATGGACCTTTTTCTCCTGGATCCGGCGACGGGCTCCCTGGCCGCCTTGACCAGGGAGTTTGCGCCCAATATCAAGTCACTGGGATTTGGCAATCCGGTGATGGTATCCGACGCCGGCCCTGTCTTTCTCCTGACCGAGGACCGCACCCGGGAGCCTCTTTACGAGACCGATCTCCAGGGCGGCAAGTTTGAGAAAATCGAAGCCGGCGTCGACGTCATCAAGGCCTTCGATGTCTCCAAGGACGGCCGGACCGTGGCCTTTGTGGGGACCTCACTCCTCGACCCGCCGCGGCTGTACTGTCTCGACCGCTCAACCGGGCAGAGGACAATGGTCTTCGACCCGGCAGAGGAGAGATTCCAGTCCATCCGGCTGACCAAAGTCGAGGACTTCAGTTTTACGAATCCCCGTGGAGCCGTCATCGAGGGCTGGCTCCATTATCCGGCGGGCTTTGACCCGGGCAAGAAATACCCGCTCATCGTCCA
>CAYGXD010000226.1:0-4040 GCA_964353705.1 uncultured Eubacteriales bacterium
CGTAGCTTTCCCCCTCCAAAGGGACGATGTGGGAAACGAGCGGGCTGACGAATCCCATACCCTGAGTCTTATCTGCTAACTTTTTTCGTTGACATCCCCCCTTCCGAGATGATATATTTTCGACGCCAGATCTTACTTTGGCAAATTTTCAATATATGAAGGAGGTTTGTTTTATGCCCTCATTGAAGGAAAAATTCGCCGGCAAAATGGTCCCCATGCGTGAGAAGGTCCAAGGCATTCTCAAGCAGAGTGGGGAGATGAAGATTTCCGACGTTTCGATCGCCCAGGCCTACGGCGGGATGCGTTCCGTCAAGTGTATGGTCTGGGAAACCTCGGCCCTCGATCCGATCGAAGGAATCCGCTTCCGCGGGTTCACCATCCCCGAGCTCCGGGAGAAGCTGCCCAAGGCCCCGGGCGGAGAAGAGCCGCTCCCGGAAGGCATCTTTTATCTTCTGCTCACGGGCGAGCTTCCGACGGCCGCCGATGTCGCCGAGATCACGGCCGAATGGCGGAAGCGGAGCGCGCTTCCCGGCTATCTCCTCGACACGTTGAAGTCCCTGCCCAAAGACATGCATCCGATGACCCAGTTCTCCATGGGCATCCTCGCTCTTCAGAAAGACTCCGTCTTCGAGCAAAGATACAGGAAGGGCATCAGCAAGATGGAGTACTGGGACCCGACGTACGAAGACACCATGAACCTGCTGGCCAAGCTCCCGGCCATCGCCGCCTTCATCTACCGCCGGAGCTACAAGGGCGACAAGCACATCCCGGCCGACCCGAACCTCGACTGGGGCGGGAACCTCGCCCATATGACCGGCGTCGAAAGCCCGGCCTTCAAGGAACTGATGCGGCTCTACCTGGTCATCCACAGCGACCACGAAGGCGGAAATGTCTCGGCTCATACCACCCACCTCGTCGGCTCCGCCCTGTCCGACGCCTACTACTCCCTGTCCGCCGGCATGAACGGACTGGCCGGCCCGCTCCACGGACTGGCCAACCAGGAAGTTCTCCGCTGGATCATGGACCTGATGAAAGACCTGGGCGGCGTCCCCACCAAGGACCAACTGGTCAAGTACATCTGGGACACGCTTAACGCTGGCAAGGTCGTACCGGGCTACGGCCACGCCGTCCTGCGCAAGACCGATCCGCGGTATGTCGCGCAGAGGGAGTTTGCCCAAAAGCACCTCCCCAATGACGACATCTTCAAGGTCGTCAGCGCGGTCTATGAAGTCGCCCCCGACATCCTGACCAAGCACGGCAAGACCAAGAACCCCTGGCCCAACGTCGATGCCCACAGCGGCTGCCTGCTCTGGCACTACGGCGTCACCGAGTACGACTTCTACACAGTGTTCTTCGGCGTTTCCCGCGCCATGGGTGTTCTGGCCCAGCTGATCTGGAGCCGCGCCCTCGGCCTGCCGATCGAACGGCCGAAGAGCGTTACGACCGAATGGGTCGACGCCCAGATCAAGGCCGCGGCCGCGCCCAAGGCCTGACCTGCGCCCTGTCGAAAAAGCACGAACTCAAGGGACGGCTCTCCTCGGAGGGCCGTCCCTTGATTCTCTATCAATTTATGTTGTCATAACGAGTCAGGACGGGTGAGCTAAAATCCCCGTCGCTGAAATGTCCTTGTCAGCGGTACTCTCGTCATGACATTCAAGGGAGTATAGTCACATGGAACTCAAGATCGGCCTTATCGGCTGTGGAACCGTCGGCCAGGGTCTCCTGGAGATCCTCGACCGCAAGAGCGAGTATCTCAAGGATGCCTATGGCTTCGAGTCGCGGATCGTCGCCGTCACCGACAAACTCAAGGGATCGATCCTGGTCCCTCAGGGAATCGACATCCGCCATCTCCTCACTCTGCTGGCGGCGGGGAAGCGGGTCGACGAGTACTTCCGGGAGGGGGCGACGGCCGAGGTCATCGACCCCCTGGACATGATCGAGAAGTGCGAGGCGGACATCATCGCCGAGCTCACCTATACCGACATCAAGACCGGCGAGCCGGCGACAAGCTACATCAAAAAGGCCTTGCGCACGGGCAAGCATGTCGTCACCTCCAACAAGGGCCCGGCGGCGCTCTATTACGGGGAGCTGAGCAAACTGGCGAGACAGAATAACCTGCACTTCCGGATCGAAGGGACCGTCATGAGCGGGACGCCCGTCTTCAGCCTGTGTGAGGCCGGGCTGGCCGGAAATGAGTACCACGAGATCAAAGGCATCCTCAACGGGACGACCAACTTCATCCTCTCCAAGATGGAGCTCGAGGGCATGGAATACGGCGAAGCCCTCGCCCTGGCCCAAAAGCTGGGTTACGCCGAGGCCGACCCGACGGCCGACGTCGAAGGTTATGACGCGCTGGCCAAGATCGTCATCCTGTCCAACGTCCTCCTGGGCGGGGAACTAACGACGGCCGACGTCAAGAGGGAAGGGATCGCCGGCCTGAGCCGGAGTCTGGTCATGACGGCAAAGGAGCAGGGCTTCCGCTACAAGCTCATCGCCCAGACGAAGAAAGTCGGGGCCAAGATCGAGGCCAGTGTTTCTCCTCAAAAGCTTCCTCTGTCCGACCCGCTGGCCGGCGTCATGGGAGCCCACAACGCGCTGACCTTTGACACCGACCTCATGGGCAAGGTCACCATCCAGGGGGCCGGCGCCGGGAAGATCGAGACGGGATATTCCATCCTCTCCGACATCCTGGCCATCCACCGTCACCTTAAAGCCAGGGTGTGAACGAGGGCAATTCAGAGATTTGACTTCAAACCCCAAAAAGAGATATGAAAAGAGCGAATGGAATCGGAAGAACGGAGGTCCCATGAGCGCCGATCAAAAATACAGTCCGGGGGTCATGCGTTATGTCGAGGAATCCAAGAAGGTCCTCGCCCAGCGTAAGGCCCTGATCGAGAGGGTCAAGGGCTACAAGTTCGATACCCTCGCCGTGCACGGCCTCTACTCACTGGAGGAGGCTTACGAACGGAACCAGGGGGCCCTCGTCGAACCGATCTTCATGTCGAATTGTCAATCCTACCGCGACGCGGACGAGCTCGAGGCCGCCCTCGCCTATCTCATCCCCACTTGGTGTTATACGCGGATCGCCAACCCGACGACTTACTACCTGCAGGATATCCTCGCCCTTCTTGAGGGCTATGGGGCGGACTGCGGCACGTCGTGTGTCGTCACCGCCTCCGGGATTTCGGCCATCGCCCTGGCCACAGACGCCTTCCTGGTCAAACAAAAAAGCGGGCTTGAGAAAATCAACTTTGTCTCCTCGATCCAGCTCTATGGAGGAACCTTCCAGAATTTCAACGTACGCAAAAAACAGGAGCGGGGAGTCGAGGTTCGCTGGGTCCTCCATCCCGAAAATGTCCAGGAATGGAAAAGCCGGATCGACGAGGACACCCGGTTCCTCTACATGGAGGCCCCGAGCAACCCTCAGCAGTCCTTTGCCGACATCAAGGCGCTGGCCGACCTGGCCCACTCCTTTGAGATCCCCCTTCTCATTGACGCCACGTGCGCAACGCCCGCCCTTATGCGGCCGATCGCCTGGGGCGCCGACATCGTTCTCCACTCGCTGAGCAAATCCATCACGGCCGGTGGCCTGGCCATCGGCGGGGCCATCATCAGCCGCCGGCCGATCGTCACCAAGGTCAAGAACGATCATCCCCTGTTCAAGGAGAGTTTCGCCGAATACATCCAGTTCCTCCCCTATCGTGATCAGGGGCCAGCGGCTTCACCGATGAACGCCATGTTCGCCCTAAACGACGTCCGGACGCTGCGGAGCCGGATGGACCTGGTCAGTCAGAGTTGCCAGATAGTCGCAGAGTTTTTGGACAAGCACCCGCGCATCACGCGGGTCGATCATCTCGGCCTGCCGAGTTTTCCTCTTCACACGCTGGCCAGGAACTACATGAAGCTCGTCGATTCCGACGACGGAAAGGGCGGCGAGCTCAACCGCTACGGCCACCTGATGAGTTTCCGAGTGGACGGGCCCCCTGAGAACGCCCGCAAGGTCTTCGACAATTTCCGCCTCATCTTCCGGGCGACCGACC
>CAYGXD010000227.1:0-4021 GCA_964353705.1 uncultured Eubacteriales bacterium
CGGTCTTTGGAGCTGTCCCCCTTCTCAAATGTTTTGACATAAAGGTTGTTCTTGTCATCAGAATAGAGATAGCTGAAAGGGGGATAATGATCGGGAAAAACCATCTTGTTCTTCAGCTCGTCAGGACTGTCTTTCAGTTTATCCACAATCTCTTTTTTATACGCGTCATCCACTCTGATCGGTTCGTATTTCTTTCTGATCTTCCTAATAGGATGGCCGCTTAAATCATAGACCTGGATCTCGTAACCGCTGTCTTCGTTCCCGACATAAATCCTATCAGAGGACGCACACCAAACAGAAATATGCATGGGAAACCTGACCTTATCTGCTTGCATGGGCTCTTCGATCCTAAATCGATCCAGCTCCTTGATTTCTTTAAAATCGTTACTATAAAGAATTAAGGCAACATAGAGGGTGCCGCTGGAAGGTTCTGCTACAGAACGTCTGATCAAATAATGGCCATTTTCCAATTTAAAAACAGAACTCCCCAACGAACCCGGCAATTCTTCAACCCGGATTTCATCAATGGCCTTCCCTCTTGTATCAAATATCACGATTTTCGACTGTCCCAGGTCAGGGACAGGGAGGAGATCACGGCTATTCATTTTCTGATAGGAGGGCCGTTGGATCTCGCCCGGCCCCTGTCCGGGAGGCGCAAAAGAGAATAAGAAATCACCATTCTGATCAAATTTCAAAATCCTGTCACCCTTGGCCCACGGAGGTTTAAATAGATAAATACTCGCTTCGGAATCCACATCGAACCCCCAGACATCCGTCAATCCCAGCGAGGCTATCCTTTCTTCTTCCAGATCGATAACAAATTCCTCTTGAAGCGAGAAAAGAGGCTCTTTTCGATCCAAATCGGCGGGGTTGATGACGACTTCCGTTCCGTTTTCTACGATCTTTTCCACCGCCGAAGGCGGACGGGAACAGAAACTCATCGCCAATAATAAAAACAGGAGGCCGATTCTCTCTCTCATCCTATCTTTGCAATCGGGGCCATGATTGATCTCTATGGAAATAATGAAAACTCCCCGGGCTAAAGCCCAGGGAGTTTTCATTTGCGTGTAACATTGTCAATGATAATTCTGGCTTGTCTTGTATCATTGTCAAGGATGATACGAGTCGCTCTTATTTTTTCTTCAGCTCGACCATCCCCAGTTTTTCGAGGTATTTCATGTAGGCTTCGACATCGGCCAGTGGAAGAGGCTCATACTCGGCCGAAGCCGCATTCCGGATCTCGAGCAGGCTGCGCTTGCCGTCGATGAAATTCCGGATCTCGAAGTCGGCCTGCATGATCTGCATGGGCGGGGAATACTTCACTTTTTCGCCCATCTTTTCCATAGTGAGATAGTAATCCATGACGTTCCCCATCTTTTCCGTTCGCACCGGCACGAGAGAATCCAGGCGGATCTCTTCCTTGGTCAAGACCGGCTTTTGAGGCGCGATCTTATCCTTCCCACAGCGAAGGTTATAAACCGCTTCGATCTCCCGGAGAACCTGCGGCCGCATCTCGTCTAGCCGTTTAAGCCGCGACTCCAGGATGCCCCCGACTCCCCGGTCGTCCCCGCTGAAAAAACGGATCGAGGAAAGGGCCTCTTTTTCCCGCCACAGAGCCTGGTGAACGACGTTCTGCGCTTCCTTGTAGGCCGTATGAATGCCCTTCGGTTCGGCCTGCCGGACCATCGACTCCGCCCGCGCCTGATCCTTCCCGATCCTGGCCAATCCCCTGGCCATCACTTCGGCCGTGATCGACTCGGCTTCGGCCGGGCCGGCATTGGCCAAAAACAACCCGGCGGCCGCCCCGAGGAACGCCACCCGCTTGAGCTGGGTCGAATCGGACTTGTCCGGAGTGTCCATGGCCGTGTGGTACCACATGTCGGGCCAGGCAATGAAGAAAACAGCCGGAACCCGGACGCTGCCGTCCACGAAAACGATATGGTCGCTTCCTGAAGCGAACCGGTCGATCGCCGTATAGAAAGGATCGCGGGTCCCCGTCGGAGAGACGATCGGCAGGCCGCTCCCCCACTCGGCGAGCGAGTCGCGCTGCGTCTTGCCGACCCATTCGACGAACGAGGTTACGGTATCATTCAGATAGGTCGGAAGAGACAGCGGAGTCGTGATGAGGCAAAAATAGGAGTGGTTCTTGACGATCGCCTCGCCGACCATGTCCTCGTTGATGTTGGCGAAAAAGCGCCTGGCGATCTCGGGATATTTCTTGATGTAGGCGGCGGTGCCGCTTATCTCGGGCACAAAGAGGAAGCGGATGGACCGCTTGAGCGGCGGGATCTTGCCCTCGTCCTGGAGCTTCTTGAGGGTCCGCGCCGTTTCCAGGATGGCCACACAGCCGCTGATATCGTCATTCGACCCCTGCATGGCGAACCCCTCAAAAATGTGGGCCGTAAAGACGAGTTCCTCGTTAGGCCGCTCTTTTCCCTTGAGAAGGGCGGAGACCATTTCTTCTTTGTAAGGGACCATATCGGTTTTACAGACGGCCCGGACCGTGATCTTCTCCCCGCCTTCGAGCCGGTCCCGGAGGTCCTGACCCAGCCGGGTCGAGATCATGAACCCGATCGTCTTCTTTCGCTTGGAGTCAAGCCCGCCCCAGCCGACCTCGTCGGGGTCGAATTCCGGGTGGCTGGAGGAATAGGCGACTATTCCGGATGCTCCATATTTCTCCACGCCGATCCGCTGGGCGGCGCCGGCATAGCCGTTGACCAGGAGGATCTTCCCCTTGACCTTTTTCCCTTTGTAAAAATCCTCCTTGTAGCCGGGGCCGACGTAGACGAGCTCGGCCGTCACATCGGCGGTCGAACTTCCCTCGCAGAGAGAAGCCGCGATATCCTTGAGGTCGGCGATCTTTCTTTTCTCGGGCCCGACGATCCAGAGCTCTCCCATCTCGGCATCCCAGGTCTTCTCCTCAAACTTGGGGAGCTCTATGATCTCAGCGTCCGAAATCCCGTATTCCTTGAGCTTCTCCACAAGGAACTTGGTCTCGAAGTAGCCCCGGGTGTACTCCTCCGGCCGCCGGTTCCGTTTAACACCTGAGAGAAGGATCTCATTCTGGAGGGCGAGATCGCCGGACGCCTCGTCGATGATTTCCCTTAGGACAGAAATCGGGAGCAAGGTCTTGGGGACCCTCTCATCGGATTGGGAGAAGACCATGCCTATACCCAACATGAATAGAACAGCGACAGCCGCCCATCTTTTCATTTGTACCTCCTAGGGATCTTAAGTTAACGATACAAAGATCATTTGTTTGCGGATGAAAGTAAGGCCCGGTACTTCGAAGCTTCTTCTTCCTTCCCCCAGGCCTCATAAAGCTCGACCAGGCGGCCGATGAGGGTCTGGGTGGTGTCATTCTGGCCGCCCAGACTATCCCGAAGCACGGGGAGCGCCGCCAGAAGCTCCCCCTCCGCTTGGTCAAACTTTTTCAACTGAATCAGGCAGCTGCCGTACTTACTCCGGAGCTTGGCCACGTCCTGGTTTTGATCACCAAAAACTCTGAGCCCATTTGCCAGGGCATCAACAAATATCGGCTCGGCGGCGGCCGGATCGCCCTTCCTGGTGATCAGTTCACCCAGGTTCCCCAGGACAATGGGCAGCCCCGGCTGGTCAAGTTTCTTGAGGATCGCTGCCGCCTCCCTGAGTAGCGGCTCGCTTTCCTGGTACTCCCCGTTCAGAAGAAACAAGTTCCCGAGATTATTCAGGTCTATCGCAACATTGACATGCTCGTTTCCCCAGATCTTTCTGTCGGAGGCCAGATTTTGCCTCATAAGCTTCTCGGCTTCTTCGTTCCTGCCCATATCTTGATACAGCAATGCCAGGTTGCTCTGGATGTTTAATACATCCGGGTCCAGATCTCCGTTCTTTTGGCGCAGAATGGCCAGAGCGCGGCTTTGAAGAGAGTCCGCCTCCTTAAAATCGCCCCGCTCCTGACGCAGGATGCCCAGGCTGTTAAGTGCCGAAGCAAGGCCCTGGGAACCGCCCGGCGTCCTTTCCAGAATCTTGACCGCCGCCC
>CAYGXD010000228.1:0-3996 GCA_964353705.1 uncultured Eubacteriales bacterium
ATCAGGTCCAGGAAACCCAGGCCGCGATGGGTGTATTTCTTGGCGATCGAGACGACCAGCCTCAGGTTGGCTTCGACCAATTCTTTCTTAGCCCGGTCGCCCTGCTGTTTCCCCAGGCTGATTTGGCGGAGGATCTCGCTGGACTCCCGGCAGTCTATCCCGAGCTCGTCACGATTTATTTTCAGGACCTTCTTGACCTCGGCCAGGCGTTTCTGGAGTTCAGCCCGCCTCTGGCGGTCCTTGATCCGGCGCAGGCTCGACTCGATCTCATCCCGGGATTCGGCCAGCTCGCAGAAGGACTCAAAGCGGGTGCGCATATTCTCGATGATCATCTCGAGGCGGGCGGGCCAGATATTGAGCTGTCTGATCAGGTGGATGATCTTGACAACCAGGCGGCCTCGGGCGCAGGCGTTCTTTTTGCGCGGCGGGATCTTTTCCAGCACGGAATTTGTCTGACGGATCTTTTTAAGGATCCTATTCAAGCCTTGTTTCCGGGCCTCCAGTCTGTCTTCCTCGATATCCTCGCCGCAATCGAAAATCTGGGTCATAGCTTGGAAATCCTGTTTGATCGCCTCCTCCAGCGACCACAGTTCGGTCATTAAGAGGCGGGTCCGGGTCAGGGCCTTCATTATGCTTCTTTGACCCTTCTCGATGTGCTTGGCCAGGCCGATCTCTCCTTCCCGGGTGAGGAGGGAAATGCTTCCCATGTCCCGGAGATAGAGCTTGACGGGGTCGGTCGTCGTTTCCCCGTCTCCGGGAGGAAGGATCCCGGCTTGATACCGGCGGAGTTGAGCCGGGGGGCTGTCCTCATCCTTGAAAAGAGAGGAGAGTTTCTCGAAGTCCTCTTCCAGGTCCATCCCCTCACGAAATCGCTGGCCGCGGCGATCGAAAGGAGGGAAGTCCCGTTTAATCCCGGTCAAGTCAACACCTCATGCGGCTTTCACAAGCTGCGATTCCCCTCCGATAAAACATGTCTTCGGGCGAATCCGTTGCCCTGGGAAACCGATTGGAAATTCATTTTCCCAAAATCTTTTGCAAAAATCAAATGCTTTCATTTCATTGACTTTCTTCCCCATCTTCTGATATTAAGAATTGTTAGGGAGTCGTCGAGAGAGGAAAGCAATTCATGAAAATCTTGGCCCGGCAGAAAAACGACATCGTCATCTTTGACCTGGAGGGGGAGATCAAAAGATCGGATATCACCGACGTAACCCTCCATCAGCTGGTCAAAGAGCAGCTGGACAGCGGAAAGCGAAAGATCCTCCTTAATTTTGACGCCGTGGAATTTATCGATAGCTTCGGGGTGGGGGAGATCCTGGCCAGCTACATCTCCACCCACAACCTGGGCGGGAAGCTGAAACTGGTGAAGATATCGAAGAAGCTGTTTCTGATCTTCCAGGTGACCATGCTGACCAAGGTCCTCGACATATACGAAGAGGAGGACACCGCCTTGAAGAGTTTTTTCTAATCCGGGGTGGGCCCGTTTTTGCCCGGATAAGGTTGGCCGATGGCGAAAAATCGCCTGCGCTCAGTCCTTTCCCGCGTCATCGACATTAAGCCGGGCGAAGAGCTCATCGCCGTCTTTTTATTTCTCTACTTTTTTTTCATCACTGCGCCGTATTACATCATCAAGAGCCTCCGTAACGCCAGCTATCTGAGCGGGTTAGGCGACGAAAAGCTTCCTTTGGCCTATTTCTTGACTGCCGTCTTAATGGGATTCATCGTCACCTTCCACAGCCGGCTCCAGGTCAGGTTACCGCGGTCCCGGCTGATCATTTTCAGCCTGGTTTTTTTCTTTTCGAATATCATCCTCTTCATTTGGCTCTTCGAACAGCCCTGGAAATGGGTTCCCGTCATTTTTTGGGTCTGGGCCAACATATTCGCCATCGTCCTGGTCACGCAGTTCTGGATTCTGGTCAATGATGTCTTCAATCCCCGCGAGGCCAAACGGATGATCGGGTTTATCGGAAGCGGCGCCCAACTCGGAGCCATCCTGGGCGGCTTCCTGGCCGGGGTCCTGGCGAGAAAGGCGTCCGGGCTGCTCCTGCCTTTGGCGGCCGGCATGCTGGGCCTGGGCATTTTGGTAGTTTCGGGCATTTTTAAAAGGCAGAGGCAGAAGCCCGAGGAGACAGGTAAGGAGGCCGGAGGCAAGCCCTCTCGACCGGCCGGCAAGGTCGGATTCCGGGACGCCTTCGAGACCACGCGGAAGAGCCCCTATCTCTTGCTCCTTTCCGGCATCATGATGGCCACGTTGGTCGTCTCGACTCTAATCGACTGGCAGTTCAACAGTATTGTGCAAGATAAGGTGGTGGGGGGAGAGCACAACCTGACCTCGTTTTTCGGCTACTTCAACGCCGGGACCATGACTTTTGCCTTTCTCTTTCAGCTTCTCCTGACCAGCCCGATCATCAAAGGGCTGGGAATCCGGGGATCGCTTTTGCTCTACCCTATCATTCTCTTCGTGGGCACGGGCGGCATCGGCCTGGCCGCCCTGGCCGGGCTTATCGCTCTCGCGCCCGCCATCCTTATAAAGGCCAGCGATAAGGGACTGGCTTACTCCCTCAACCAATCCGTCCGGGAGCTTCTCTACATCCCCATTTCCCCTGAACAGAAGTACAAGAGCAAGATATTCATCGATATGTTCCTGAACCGGTTCGCCAAGGGACTCGGGGCCGTGATCCTGGCTGTGCTCCTTTGGATCGTTCCCAAAGCCTCGGGGAGTCAGGGAGCTATCCGGTACATCAGCCTGATCGTGCTGGTCATCATCTCAGTCTGGGTATTTCTCAACTTCCGGATCGGCCGTGAATATTCGAGCCTTGTCAAGGCGAAACTGGAAAAGAAGTACGAGCGGGGCGATCTGCTGGTCGCCCAGAAGCTGGACGTGGATTACACCAAGCTTGTTTTTGACACGGTGGAGAGCAAGGACCGAAGCTCTGTGCTATACGCCATGAACCTCTTCGACTTGATCCGGCAGGACAAGCTCACGCCGGAGGTCAGGAAGCTCATCTCATACCAAGCCGATGAGATCCGTGCGGCCTCCCTGGGGAGCATGTTCGAGCAAACCGAGACCGGCCTGGGTCCAAAGTTCGAGGACGAACTGAGTGAAGACGTCCTAAAAAAGGAGGTTCAGGAGATCATGAACCTGGACGTTTACCAGGACGTGATGAGTGGCTATCTCGAAAGGACGTTGGCGGACAGCGCCCCCGGCTCTCAGGTGGCCAGGATGGAGGCGGCCAAAGTCATCGGGTTCATGGATCCGCGGGCGCCGCTGACAGGAAAACTGGAAGATCTGCTCGAGGACGACTCCCCGGATGTAGGCCGTTACGCTATCCAGAGCGCTGCTGCCCTCAAGCGGCGAGTCGATGTCCCGGTGCTGGTCCGGAAGCTGAGAAGCCCGGCCCTCCGGGAGGATGCCATGGACGCCCTCCGGAAGTTCGGTTCCCGGATCACGGGGACGCTGGCCGACTACTTGGCGGATGGGAATGAAGACATCGAGCTCAGGAGGACAGCGGCGGCGGTTTTGGCAAGCATCGGGACCCAGGAAGCAGGCGATTTTCTGAGCTGGGAGCTGGCCGGGGCAGGGGAGGACCTGGCGGATGCCGTAATCGATGCCCTTGACCGGATCCGGGCTTCCAACCCCCGCATCGAATTCCCCAATGAAACCGTCAGGCTGAGGATCTCCGTCGAGGCCGGGCTCTTTTGTCAAAACCTGGTCGAGCTCCATGGTGGAGACAAGACGTCCGAGGAGACCGACCGCCGACGCCTAGAGAAGCGGCTTTCCGATCGGCTCGGGAACATTTTCAAGCTGCTCGGCCTCATTTATCCCCAGGAAGACATGACCAAAGCCTATCAGAACCTCAAGGTCGGGACGAAGGATTCCACGGCCTACTCCCTGGAGCTTCTGGACAATGTCCTGGAGAAGGAGATCCGGGAGGTCGTTTTCCCGATTGTCGAAGACCTGCCGCTCGAGGAGAAGGTCAGGAAATGCCGCGCGCT
>CAYGXD010000229.1:0-2697 GCA_964353705.1 uncultured Eubacteriales bacterium
GCCGGACGGCCTTGAGGACTCGAGCGGAGAGTTTTTTCTTACTATTCATATCGATCCGATCAATTTCATAAATTCAAATCCGGCCCGCTCTCTTATTATATCTTCCGACCGCGAAATTTCCACCGGCTTGAGGGGCCGGCTGAAGTGCGCTATTATTGACCCCACCGATGAAAGGGCTTGTCGACTTATACCAGCGACTGATACCGGCTTTCCCTGATGTCCTGATAGCAGCCGTCGTCTCGGTGGGGGCGATCCTGGCAAGCGGCCTCCTGAGCGGCTCCCTGAAGCGCCGGGCCGGCTGGCCGACCGGCTATACGAGGAAGCTTTTCCATTTTCTGATTTTCTTCACCGCCGTGGGACTTCATCTCTGGAGAGGAATGCCCGCCGTCAACATCCTCGGTTTGGGCATGGGGATTTATGTGGCCCTGATCGTGACGGCCGGCGACGGAAATATCTTCTTCGAAGCGCTCGCCCGGAAGAAAGACTCCCCCCGGCGCGGCTATTTCATCGTCCTCCCCTATCTCACCACGGCCGCGGGCGGCCTTCTCTCCAACTGGCTCTTCGGGGCCTGCGCCGTCACGGGGTATCTCGTCGGCGGAGCGGCGGACGCCGTGGCCGAGCCGGTTGGCGTCCGCTTCGGCCGGCATCGCTACAAAGTTCCCAGCTTGAGGAAAGTCGAGATTGCCGAGAGGTCGGTGGAAGGAAGCTTCTCCGTTTTTGTCGTCTCGATCCTTCTCTCAGCGCTCTTTTTCTCAACCTTTTATCATCTCCCGCTTGACCGCTCGCTTCTCGCTTCGGTTCTTCTCTCAGCGGCCGTCGTCCTGGTCGAAGCTTTTTCACCCCATGGCGCCGACAACCTGACCATCCAGGTCACGGCCAGCGGCCTGGCCTCTTTGTTCATTCGTTTCTGGGGATGAGAAATAAATGGAATGGGAACGGTTCGATTGGGCGGAGCCCCGATCATTCAGGCAGGATAAAAAATATTCCCGGCCCGGCGGAATCGTCGATATCCCCGGCTCAGAATCATATCCCCTCTTTCAGCGCCGAGTTCCCTCAGCAGGCTGAGCAGTTTCCCCCTTGACTCCGCGTCGACCGTCGTCCTTTCCTCTTTGATCCCCCGGTCGGCTTTCAGCCATTGTCCGTAATCGGCGCACGAACCACCGGCATAGGAAAGCAAAATCATCTCGACCCCGCAGATGAAGAGCGGCAGGATGATGACTTGGACGGAATAGGGGCAGAGGATGAGGACGGCCGCAGGGAATACACCCCGGCTGATCTGAGGAAGCATGAAGTCCCGGGCGATGTCTTTGGCCGACGTCATGATGTAGACAGGGCATCCCGTTTCGAGCGCGCGACGGCCGATCTCGCGGATGGCGCAGTCCGCGCAGACGGGCCGCGTTTCACCCCGCTCGAGGTAAAGACAGTTGTGGTTCGGCCGTCCGGACGGGCAGGACGCCAAGGGTTCGCTGGGATCAAACGGCTTGAGACAGAACCCGAGGCCGACAAGAGGACTGGACTTCCGGGCTCGGGCATGCTCGAGGAAGATCGACTCATCCGGGATCGATAGGAAGCCGGGGGAGGCAGCGGCGGGCGTCGTTCTCTTGCCGATGAACTGCCGGTAGCGGCGCAAGCCTCGAGTTGCCTTGATCGGATGAGCGAGTACCGCCTTCAGAAAGAACAGCCGGGCGTATTGGCGGGCCAGACTTCGGAAGCCGAATTCCCAGACTTGAATGCTCCAGAACCTGGCCTCATCCAGGCGGTCGAGCAGGCGCTTGGGTAAGATGCCCATGGCTTTTGCCGGTCATTGAATTACCATAAAGATAATGACCTCCGCAACTTGGGGCGAGAACAGGAAAAAAGCGGGGACGGTCCGGCAAAGCGAACCGTCCCCTCGTGGATCATTCCGACTTGAGCTGGGCGCCGCAGCGCGGGCAGACCTTCCAATCGGATTCCGTTGGTTTGCCGCAGCTTGGACAGGCCTTCCGGAGCGGGGCGCCGCAGTGGGGACAGTAGACAAAGCCCGTCTCTACAGGCTTCTGACAGGCCGGACAGGCAGATGCTTTTTTTATGGCAACCGGCGGCGCTGAGGGCGGGGGCGGTGTCGGGGAGCCCGCCGGTTCATCGCAGACCGGGTGGTCCTGGCGGACGATCAAGTAGATGAGCAGCCCGACCAGGTTGCCGATGAAAACGAGAAGCGCCCAGAGCAGGCCGCTCATGCGGCGCCGCTCGGCATCCCTGTATACCCAGAGGATGACCACGAACCAGATAATGACGAAAAGGAGTGAGAACGACCAGAGCGGCACAAAGGGGAACCAGGGAATGTTGTGCCAGCCGGAGAAGAATGCCTCTCTTGTCCTCCCGGCCAGTCCGGTGAATATGCCCAGGGGAGCGATGGCGAGCGGAGTCAAAACAAAGCCCACGAAAACCACGACCAATACGAGCAGCACAAGGGCGCTGATTTTTCCTTTCGGTGCGGACATGATATACCTCCTTATCAGCTCACTGGGAGCGCCTAAAATCGAATGGAGAGAAGCGGCCCCGGCGCAGGAGAACAGGGGAGAAAAAGAGCATCAGGGCGTTCTGGAGAACGATCATAAACACCAGGACGGTCTCAACGGTCACTTTCTGAGCCTGGCGGAATTCCTCGATGGCGGGGATGAGGAAAATGATCGTCAGGCCGGTTAGAAGAAGGAGAGC
>CAYGXD010000229.1:2797-3988 GCA_964353705.1 uncultured Eubacteriales bacterium
TCGATTCGAGCATCAGACGCTCAAGATCTTGGCATCGCATTTGATCCTCTCCCCTTTGGGATGATGGGAGGCGAGTTCCCTTTGCAGGCGTTTGACGGCCCGGTGAAGGAGCGATTTCACCGTCCCCACCGGGATCCCCAGGATCCCGGCGATCTCCGTTTGCCGCACCCCTTCGACCTCGGAGAGCAAAAAGACCCGGCGCTGCTTCTCCGGGAGTCCGGCAACGGCGTGGTCAATGTCCCGTTTCAGCCAGGCCGCCTCGGTCGCCCGCGCCGGTTCGGTTGACGGCGGAGCGGTTCCCCCGGAGTCAGTGTAATCCGGCTTTTCCCGGTGATAATGCCGGAGCAGGAAAACACGCCGGACCCGCTTCCGGCGCAGGGCGTCCCGGTGCAGGTTGAGGACTATGGTCAGAAGCCAAGGCTTCAAGTCTTGTCCGGCCGGCCGGAGCTCGCCCTGTCTGACCACCCGGAGCCAGACCTCCTGAAACATGTCCTCGGCCTCGGCCCGGTTCCCCGTCAGGTGGAATACAAACCGGAATATATCGGCTTTATACCGGTCATAGATTTCGTCAAAAATCCGGGGAGACATCCGCATGCCCAGGGGAAAATTCTCTCCCTGCTCAGACCGCATCGGGCTCTCCGCCTATATTCATCTCATCTCATAGGACGCAGGAGCCGCGAAAAGGTTCTATTTCTTGCCTGGGGCTTTCTCCAGCCTGGCCAGCTGTTCTTCCGTGAGCGGTGAGCAATAGCCGGCGAAATTGACCAGCGGCTCGGCTGGTTTCTCGATCGGAACCCAGCGGCCGCCCTCGTAGTTCAGGAAGACGAACCCCAAGTCCTGGCCCGAGAGGACCGGGACGATCCCCTGGAAGTTCTTGAGTTCGTTGTTTTCCCAGCGCACGAGCCTGAGGCGGCCCTGCCTCAGGTCCTTGATGGCCTGGGTGGCATGACATTCTCCGCAGGCCCTCCCCTCCTTCATCACGAGATGCGGAAAAGCAGGGGCGAAGGTGATCATGGTCCTATTCTCATAGACGAAGGTGTGGAGGTTGCCCAGGGTCACTTTCCCGTCGTGGTTGACAAGGAAGAGCAGGTTTTTGACCGGGATCGAAAGGCTCTTCCCTTCCTTGACCCGGCTTGTGAAATGACAGTTGTAGCAGGACGGAAGGTCCCGGACATGGCAGGCGTTGCAGTC
>CAYGXD010000230.1:0-3975 GCA_964353705.1 uncultured Eubacteriales bacterium
ATGATCGACAACAACATCATCTGGAAGGCGACCGAGGGCGCGGGAGGCGGGTCCTACAACATGCCGGGCCACGGCGGCTGGGGGATAACCGTCGACGGAAGCGACGAGACGATCATCGCCCATAACTTGATCGGATTGACCCAGGACGCGGCGATCAAGTTCCGCAACATCGAGGGCCGGATCGTGAGCGGGCGGGGCGGCACGACACGGCGGAACAAGGTCTTAAACAACATCTTCTACAGGTGCGGCAAGGCCATCGATTTCTCGAACCAGGACAACATGGCGGACGGCAACCTTTATACGAAAGATTGGGGAGGAGTCAAAGACGAGACCCGGGCTGTCGGGAGAGGCCTCAACTGGATCCCGGACGCGGGCACGACCCTCCAGCTCGACCTTCCGGCCTGGCAGAAGTTCTTCGGATTTGACAAAAACGGCGCCTACGCCGACATGACGGTCGACATCAACCTTGACGCGCTGACCATGGCCTGGTCGGTGGCGGGGGACGTTCCCTTATTGCCGACGGAGAAACATTTCCAGCGGGACCTTATCGGCCAGACGGCGGGTGATCGGCGCAAGCCCGGCCCCCTCGTCGCCGTGCCGGATACGCCGGCCAAGATGAATATCGACCCGCGGCGATAAGCGGGCGTATTTATAAGATTATGCCGGCGGCTCCCGCCTATTTGCTCTTTGTAACGTTCAGGCTCATGGCCTTATCGTTCTTGACGTAGACAACCGATATGTCGATGGCGCCTTTCTTTCCGCCGAAAAGTACCGTGTCTTCGGTATTCGAACTCATTCCCGAGGTGAAGCCGGCCGATTTAAGTCCTTCGATGTAATTGTCCACAGCGGCGGCCTCGGCATCCCGGAAATTGACGATCCAGGATGTCTCTGTGGCCGATTCCGATTTGGCTGCGTTGAAGACCTTGGCTCCCTCGAGCTTGGGAACGTCGCTGGGCATGTCGGCCGGCCAGCTGCTGAGCGCACCCAGCTGGACTTCGCCTTCCTTAGTCTTGATGCTGACCCCGCCTTTTTCGACATTGACTTCGGCTTTGCCGCCGGTGGCCTTCTCCAGGGCCTTTTCCGCCATCCTCTCTCCCGAGCCTTTGCCCTTGCAGGCCGGGAGGCTCAGGAGCGCGAAGGCGATCAGGCCAATCCCAAAAACGGTCAGATACTTTTTCATCGTCTTATTCTCCCTTCGAGACGGCAATTATAGGGGATTCAGGGGAAAAAGCAATTCACCTGGTCTTGATGTCGGAAATTTTGACAAGGGAAATCCCCTTAGTGATAAAATGGGGGCGCTGCCATGACCGAATATCGCTATCCGCAGGGTTCCGTCCTTTACCGCAACCTCCATAAATCCTTTCCACTGATCAAGTCCGGCCGCGGGGTTTTTCTGTATGACACCCACGGCAAGAAGTACCTCGACGGGAGCGGCGGCGCGGCGGTGGTCAACATCGGGCATGGAGTCAGAGAAGTGGCGGCGGCTCTTTCCCGGCAGGCCGGAAAAGCGGCCTACCTGAGCGGCGTCCAATTCACCCATGAGCCGGTCGAAACGCTGGCCGCTAAAGTTGCCTCCTTCCTGCCTTTCCCGGAAGGGAAAGCGTTCTTCCTGACATCGGGGTCTGAAGCCATCGAAGCCTCCATCAAGCTGGCCCGGCAGTATTGGTTCGAAAACGGGAAGCCCGAGAAATACCGGGTCGTTTCCCTGAGCCCGAGCTACCATGGAAACACGCTGGCGGCGCTGTCGCTCTCGGCGCGGAAACACTATCAGGAGGCCTTCCGGCCGCTTCTCCTCAAGAGCGTGCGGATACCGGCTCCCTATTGCTACCGTTGTCCCTGGGACCTGGCGCCATCCGACTGTGGAGTGGAGTGCGCCCACGAATTAGAGAAGACCATCGACAGGCTGGGGCGGGAGAAGGTCTCGGCTTTTATCGGTGAAGTCACCGGAGGCTCCTCCACCGGCGCCTCCGTTCCGCCTCCGGAATACTGGGAGACGATCCGCCGGATCTGCAACCGTAATGAGGTACTCCTCATCGCCGATGAAGTGATGACTGGGATCGGGCGAACGGGGAAGTGGCTGGCTTGCCACCATTTCAGCCTTGTCCCCGACATCGTCGTCATGGGTAAAGGACTCACCTCCGGTTATTTCCCGCTGAGCGCCGTGGCCGCGCCAAAGAGCTTATTCGACCCGATCCAGAAGAAAGGGAAGAGCTTTCTTCATGCCCAGACCTTCGCCCATCATCCGGTCGGCTGCGCGACGGGATTGGCCACCCTTGACTATCTCAACGATCACGGCCTCGTCACCCGCTGTGCCCAAGCCGGGAAACGTTTGAAGAGCAGGCTGGAGAAACTCCTCAGCCATCCTCATGTCGGGGACGTCCGCGGAAAGGGGCTCCTCATCGGCCTCGAATTCGTCAGGGATAAAAAGAAAAAGACGCCCTTCCCCAGGGAGAAGAAATACGTCGAGGCCTTTATCGCCACAGCGCTGGAAAATGGGCTGATTCTCTGGCCGAATATCGGCCAGGCGGACGGCAGGAACGGTGACCTTGTGATCGTCGCTCCGCCCTTCGTCATCAGTGAAGACGAATCCACAGCGATCCTGGAGAAGATTGGATCCGCGCTTATGGAAATGGAGAGGAAATTCGGATGAAAAACGCCAGCGATAAAGTCGTCATTCTGAGCGCCGTGCGGACGCCGATCGGGAAATATGGAGGCGCCTTCAAGGAAACGAGCGCCGTTTCACTCGGAGCCGCGGCCTCGGTTGAGGCGATGAAGAGAGCGGGAGTCACCCCGGACCAGATCGATGAAGTCATTTTCGGGATGGCTCGGCAGGCAGGGAACCGGCCCAACCCGGCGCGCCAGGTCCTTTATCGCTCGGGGATTCCGGTTGACCGGCCGGCCTTCACCGTCAACATGGCCTGCGCCTCCGGGATGAAGGCCATCGTGCTGGCCGGCCAAGCACTTCTTCTCGGAGAAAACAGGATCGCCCTCGCCGGCGGCACCGAGAACATGTCCCAGATCCCCTATCTCCTTGACGGGGCCCGCTGGGGCTACCGGCTCGGTGACGGCACCCTCGTCGATGCCATGTACCGGGACGGCCTCTTCTGCCCGCTGGCCGAGATGATCATGGGTGAGACGGCGGAACTCCTGGCGGAAAGATTCGGTATCAGCCGCCGCGAACAGGATGACTACGCCCTTGAAAGTCAGATGAAAGCGAGGCGGGCAGCGGAAAAAGGGCAGTTCAAGGACGAGGTCGTACCCATTACAATTAAAGGGAAGGGGGGGCGGGATTGCGTAACTTCGGCGGATGAACACCCCCGGCCGGAGACTACCCTCGAAACCCTGGCCAAGCTCCCGCCGGTCTTCATAAAGGGCGGTTCTGTCACAGCCGGAAACTCATCCGGCCTTACCGACGGCGCCGCCGCGCTCGTTTTGACGACTCATTCCGAAGCGCAGAAGCTGGGCGTTAGACCCTTGGCCGAGATTCTGGGCTATGCTTCCGCTGCCGTCGACCCGAAGGAGATGGGGCTGGGCCCGGTGCCGGCGACCAGGAAAACTTTAAAATCGCTGAACCTCGTGCTCGGGGATATCGACATCATCGAGATCAACGAGGCCTTCGCCGCTCAGGCCCTGGCCTGCGAAAGGGAGCTTAAATGGGACCCGGCGCGGCGGAATATTAAAGGCGGGGCCATCGCCCTGGGCCATCCCATCGGCTGCACGGGCGCCCGCATCACGGTCACGCTGCTTCACAGCCTGATCCGGGAAGACAAGGAGATCGGCCTGGCCACTCTCTGCGTCAGCGGCGGACAGGGGATGGCTCTCGTCCTTAAGAGATTATAAAAAGGAACTCCCGATGATCGGCGTCGAATTCGTCAACGCCCGCGAGGTCGACACGGGTGTCGAGATTTTTTGCCGACTTGATTAGGAATACACAGAAGGAGGGCCGGCCGACATGAGCAGCAAAGTTACGACCAT
>CAYGXD010000231.1:0-3922 GCA_964353705.1 uncultured Eubacteriales bacterium
CCGGGAACTGTGCGGAGGCGTTCATGTCCATAGCACCGGCGAGATCGGATTGTTCAAGATCATCTCCGATTCTTCCATCGCCGCCGGCATGCGCCGGGTCGAAGCTCTGACCGGGGAGGAGGCTCTTCATAATGTTCAGGAAGCGGACGAGCTTCTGGCCGACGTCCAGGCGGTCCTGAGCAGCTCCCGAAAGGACGTCCTCTCCCACCTGGAGAAATGGCGCCTGGGTCTCGAGGACAAGGATAAAGAGATCAAGGCCCTGAGGCAGAAGCTGCTCCAAACCAAAACCCCGGCCGGAGGAGAACAGGTTCGGAAAGTTAAGGGCATCTCCGTGCTGGTCCAGCGCCTGGATGGCCTGAATATGGATGAGCTCAGGAGCACGGCTGACTCCCTCAAACAGAGACTCGGTTCCGCGGTCGTCATCCTTGCTGCGGAAACGGGAGACAAGGCGCTTCTGGTCGTCTCCGTGACCAAAGACCTGGCCGGGCGCATCCCGGCGGACCGGCTGATCCGGGAGATCGCCCCCCTTATCGGAGGCGGGGGAGGTGGGCGTCCGGATTTCGCCCAGGCCGGAGGAAAAAGGGTGGAATCCCTTGACCAAGCGCTCGAAATGGCTGTCTCGGTGGTCGATAAATTGGTTTAAAAATCACCTTTAGGGGTGATTGCCAAAAGGATATATTTCTGGCATTATGGGTAAAAATAGGGTTCTTCGATGAGAAATACGGTCCGGTGCGGACGCTCCTGCATGATCAGCGCCGTCGGGGCGCTCCTGATAGGAGCGTTTTCAGCACGCCTCTCGGGCGGCGCCAAAAGCTCTCAGGAATTGAAACAACAGTATGATCCCATCGTTCAAGCCTGCGCCCGGCAGTTCAACGTACCCGCCGACCTCATCCATTCCATCATCCGGGCCGAGTCGGGCTATGACAGCCGCGCGGTGTCCATCAAGGGCGCGGCCGGCCTCATGCAGCTTATGCCTGAAACCGCGACACAGTATGGTGTGTCGGACCGGTTCGACCCCTCCGACAATATCAAGGGCGGCGTCAAATACCTGAAGGACCTGATCAAGCTGTTTAAGGGCGATACGGCCAAGGTCCTGGCCGGTTACAATGCCGGCCAGGAAGCCCTCAAGAAATTTAACGGCATCCCCCCCTATGCTGAGACCCGGGAATACATCCGCCGGGTGATGGCTTCCTACCCAAAGCCGTACATCAGCGGTGGCGTGCCCATCCGGAAATTCGTCGATGCTTCGGGTCAACATGTCTTCACCAACGACCCGTATTATCACCTCAACAGCCGGAAGAACCGCGACTAACCTTTTATTCCCCGTCAGACCCTGTTTTAAACGTAGTCCTTGATCAGCTGATGGTGGGGTTGGACTCAGGTCTGACGAGGACCCGGGTTCTGGATATTCTCACCGGAGATTTCGCGAGGCGGAGGGCCTTGTTTTCGGCTGAATATCGAGGCGCCAATCAATCCGCCCAGAGCACCAAAGGCAGCGTAGATCACGGCCGAGGAGAGGAGGTTGAGGAGAAACCAGGGGGGGGATATCCCGGCGGCCCGGTTTTCAAACACTCTTTCCCAACCCGAGGGCATCTCTTTGAAGAATTGGGAAAACTGGTCCATAAATCTTTGGACGAATTCCTGGTTCATGCTTTCAAAAGGCAAGCTTATGAGAGAGTCCGTCACCGCCGCCACGATCCCGGTCAGGATGCCGAGGACCGCGCCGTCGCCGGGGGTCAGGGAGGCGGGCGAGTGCTTGCCGAACAGGTAGGCGGCCAGCATGGCACCGCCGATGATCCAGAGGCAACAGAAGCAGTTCACGAACGGAACGGCGGTCAGAACTCCGGCCACCATCCCCCCGATCAAAGCCGGCTTGAACAAGTCCGGGCGCTCATGAATCATGCTTCCTCCTGCGTTTTCGGTTTCTTATTCTATGGGGAACGCCGGGCTGATTTCAAGCGCTTTTTTCCGGGAGATGATGAGGTCGGCGATTCCGGTAATGAAGTAGAACGGAAGGATGGTCCCCCAGATAATTCCCGTGGTCAGACGGACGGCATTGGCGGTGTCCCAGAGTCTGAAGAAATTGGCGGCCGTATCCAGAACGATGGGGGCGGAAAGCAAGTAAAAGACCCGGCCGGAGGGAAGAGACAACCACCGCCATCCTCTGAGAAAAGGATATAAGGCAAGGCCAAACAGGAATCCCAGATAGATCCCGGTGCAGCGGGCGCAGACGGCGAGCGGCTGGCCAAAGCAGCTAAAAGAACGGCCCATGATCTGGTGGCAGACCGGGCTGTAGACAAAATAAGCCAGCCTTGCCCACGGCGATGACCGGCTCCGGAGGTAGGGAGCAAGCAGGATGCCTCCCAGCCAGATCAAAGAGGCGCCCGTGGTACCCAGAAAGGTCAGCACGATTATCCTCCGGGTATCGCCGTGGTCGTTCCCGCCCTTTCTTAAGGTAGCTTTCTCAGGCATGGCCCTTGATCCGGAGATAGGCCAAGTATCCCAAGAGTACCAGGAAACTGATCGTGATGATGGAGGCCGACATGAATTCGGCATAGAGTCTACGCCCCAGAAGGTCATAAAGGGAAAGGGAGATGATCAGGAAGTCAAAAATAAGGAAGCCTTTCCAGAAACGGCGGTACTTGTCATAGTGCCGGCAGATGAGCATTACGGCCGGAGCCGAGGAAAGGAAAGTGTAATCCCAGCCGAGCGGCGAGACCAACGGGATGAGCGCGAGAAGGAGGAAGCCGTCAAGGATAGAAGGCCGGGAGACCCGCTTTCCCTTGTTCAGAAGAAATAGCACGAGGCCGGCGAGAACGGCCAGGATGACTCCGTAGCTGACGAGTGCCAGGCTCTGAGCGGCCGTCCTTTTCAGGAGAAAGCCGATCAGGGAAACGTTGTCCTGGGAAGAGAGCAG
The DNA here is from genome assembly GCA_964353705.1 of uncultured Eubacteriales bacterium. GTDB lineage: Bacteria > Acidobacteriota > Aminicenantia > Aminicenantales > UBA8522 > UBA8522. Next base: position 2,918 of record CAYGXD010000231.1, read on the forward strand.
AGACGGCGTCGACGCGGATAACGAGGATTTCCATTCTCCGAGGACGACCAGGTTTCCCCTCCAGCCGTAGAACAGGACGGGAGCGAAAACGGCCAGGCCGATGACGGCCAGCCCGGAGCCCAAGGCCGCCCAGCGCTTCCGCAGGGCAAAATAGGGGATAAAGATCACGCTATAGGGCTTGAGCGCCGCTGCCAGGCCGGCCAGGGCGCCGCCGGCCGCACCGGCCCGTGGCCGCGGGGACCTGACGAGAAGCCAAATCCCGGCCACGAGCAAAAAAGTGATCAGGGCGTTGATCTGACCGAGCTGGAGTTCCCGGAGAAAATAGCGGGCCAGGATGAGGGCGGCGAAAAAGGCCGGGGAGAAGAACGTCGTCCTTTTAGAATCAATAAGTTGAGAAGAGAGGACGAAGATCATGATGGTGGCCAGGAGGATGGCCGTGAACCAGACTGCTTTGGCTGCGGAGAGGGAGAACAGGGTCAGCGGCACGTAGAGAAACGCGGAGAAGGGGATGTACTTGAACTGCCAATGACCGTCAGCCGTCCGGTAAAGTGTCTCCCCGCTCCGGATCCTCTGCCCGGCTTTATAGTTGACCTCGAAATCGGCCATCTCCGCTTTAGCCCGGAAAACGAAGGCGAGGCCCAAAAGGATGACCGCAGCCAGGACGAGGATGACCGTGAACCGTTGCCTGGACATTTCCCCATCAAACTATCCGACCGATTTTTATTTGTCAACCTCGTGCCCTCCAGATCAACAAGGGATGGCTTCTCCGCTCTTAGTAGCTATCGAGGCGAGGGGTAGTGGAGGAGAAACCCATTCCTCAACGCCTTTAAGACTTCTAATTAAGGCCATTAACCCCTCCTACCTCCCCTGACCAATCAGGGGAGGGTCAAACAATGTGGGCGTCTCGGACAAAGGCCGGCGGGCACGGTTTCTCGACCGAAGCGAGTTTGCTGATTTGCGAAGCAAAGCAGGGGGGTTCCAAGGGGGATGGCCCCCTTGGTCGCA
>CAYGXD010000232.1:0-2492 GCA_964353705.1 uncultured Eubacteriales bacterium
AGACCGTCAACCTCGACACCTCCATCCAGGACGCCTTCAAGATGGCCGACGACATCCTGAGGCAGGCGGTTCAGGGCATCAGCGACCTCATCACCAAGCCGGGTCTCATCAACCTCGACTTCGCCGACGTCAAGTCCATCATGAAGGGTATGGGCATGGCCTTCATGGGAACGGGGATCGCTTCGGGCGAGAACCGGGCGATGGACGGGGCGCAGAAGGCGATTTCCAGCCCGCTGCTCGTCGACACCTCGATCGAGGGCGCCAAGGGTGTCCTGATAAACATCACGGGCGGAAAGGACCTGACGCTCCACGAGGTCTCCAAGGCCTCCCAGCTCATCCACCGGATGGCCCATCCCGAGGCCAACATCATCTTCGGCACGGTCATCGACAACTCGATGAAAGAGATGGTGAAGGTAACGGTCATCGCTACCGGGTTCGACGGGACCAGGGAGAAAGAGGCCGCGGAGGAAGTCGAACTTCCCCGGCCGGCGCGGTCCACGCCTCCCCCGTTCCGGATGGACGCGGATACACCCACCTATTTGTTCGAGCCGAAGGGCAGTAAAACCCCGCTCTGGGAGCCGCCGGCCTGGGAAAAGCAGTACGAACCCTACGAAACACCAACCTTCATCCGGAGAAGCAAGCACTCGACACTGAGAAAAAATCCCGATGATATCCGCTGATCTCGTTGTCCAGAACTGCCGCCAGCTCGTCACCTGCCGGGGGCCCATCCCGAAGCGGAAATCCGCGCTCCAAGATGTCGGGCTAGCGGAAAAAGTCTGGGTCGCCTCGTCCAAAGGCGAGATCGTCTTTATCGGGAAGGAAAAGGATTTTCGCCGCTCGGTCCGGCCGGAGCGGGCGGCGGAGCGCATCGACGCCGGTGCGCTGGTCGGACTGCCCGGCTTCGTCGATTCCCATACCCACCTTCCCTTCGCCGGGAACCGTGTCGAGGAATTCCGGCTGCGGCTGCGAGGATACACCTACCTCGAGCTGGCGGCGAAGGGGATGGGGATCCAGACGACGGTCAAGGCGACGCGCCGGGCAACAAAAGAGGAGCTTCTCTCTCTCAGCCTGGCCCGTCTCGACCGGATGATGCTCAGCGGAACGACGACGGTCGAGGCCAAGAGCGGCTACGGGCTCAATCTCAGGGATGAGATCAAACAGCTCGAGGTTTTAAAAGCGGCCGCCCGACGCCATCCGATGGACATCGCGGCCACCTTCATGGGCGCTCATGATATCCCGAAGGAGTACAAGACCCGGAAGAACGCCTATATCAGCCTCCTGACCGATAAAATCATCCCGGCTGTGAGCCGGCGAAAGCTGGCCGAATTTTTCGATGTTTTCTGCGAAAAGGGCGTGTATTCGTTGGAAGAAACCCGTCGGCTGGTCGAAGCGGCCAAGCGAGCCGGTTTTAAAATCAGGATCCACGCCGACGAATTCTCTGCCCTTGGCGGGGCAGAGCTGGCCGCCGAGGTCGGGGCAGCCTCGGCCGACCATCTGATCAGCATCACGGAAGAGGGAATCCGGTCCCTTTCCCGGAGCGAAACAGCGGTCACCCTCCTACCGTCTGTGTCCTTTTTCCTGATGCTCGAGAAAAGGGCGCCGGCACGAAGGCTCATCGATGCCGGCGCCGCCCTTAACCTCGCCTCCGATTTTAATCCGGGGAGCTCGATGGTCGGCTCGATGCTCTTTGTTATGCAGCTCGGCGTTTATCTTCTCAAGATGAGCGTTGAGGAGGCGGTCAACGCGGTTACGGCCAACGCCGCCTATGCCCTGAGGCGGCACCAAAGCATCGGCAGCCTGGAAGTCGGGAAGAAGATGGACATGTTGTTAGGCGACGTTTCCGACTATGCGTCTCTTGTCTATGAGCTCGGGTTTAATCCCATCCGCCACGTCATCAAAAACGGCCGGGTCGTCGTCCGCGACGGCCGCCGCGTCTGAATTTTGGGGAATTGACCCGATTTTCTGAAATCGGTTTTGTGTCCCCAAAAATTTCCTCCGCTCAATTCAAAAAAGATTCCCATTTCTCGTTTTCAGCGGGGGCTTCCACGCGCCCGCCGAGGTGCTTACTCAAAAAGGACTCGATGGCTGCCCACCGTCTCAGGAGATTGACGGGAATTCCCCCGCCCATGTGTCCCGCGTCAGGGAAGAGCAGGTAGGTGACATCCTTGCCGCGCTCCCGGAGTGCGGCCGCCATGCGGTCGGCATGGTCCCGCTTGACCCGCACGTCGTTGGCGTTGTGGATGAGGAGAAGCGGACTTACGACCCGATCGGCATTGTGAAGCGGGCTGATCCCTTTGAGGAACTCCGGGTCCTTGCCCATGCGCATTTCGAACCTCGCCCGGGCTACGTTCCAATATGCCGGCATGGTGGCCATGAAAAGATTGGCATCACTTATTGCGTTGATGGCGATCCCACAACAAAATTCTTGAGGCCGGAAGGAGAGCGCGGCCAGCGCGGCATAGCCCCCGAAGCTCCCTCCCATGATGGCGATC
>CAYGXD010000232.1:2592-3684 GCA_964353705.1 uncultured Eubacteriales bacterium
CCGGCAGGGTGAGATAGCCGTAGAGGGTCAGGCCGTCGAGGGCTTTGAATTGGACAGGCCTTTTGGGGGCCAGGGCAACGTTCTCCAGCTTCGGATCCTCGGAAAAAAGGAACGAGGCCTTCCGGGCGGAACGGCTGTAAAGATAATAGGTCGTCGGGCTGTCGGTCGCGGCGTATTTGACCAGCCAGGTCTTGTCGGACCGGTCGCGGCTCCTGATCCAGATGTCTCCCGGTCGAATTGTCCTGAGGAAATCGAAGTCCTCCTGGACTCCCTTGTCCAAGAAAACCCAAGTCATCCTCTCTTTTTCGTAACCAACGGCCTCCAGCGAATGGCGAACCGGATTGACCATCACATCTGTGACATCGTATTGGGCGTCCTCGCCCAGGATCCTCCGCTCCCCCGTTGCGATCTTCACCTCAATAAGGCGCTCGGCATTTGCCCCCAGGCTTGTCACCACGAGGATCCCGGTGTCATCGGCCGAGAACCCGGCGACTCCCGTGAAGTCCGAATTCATCTCGTCGGCTCCCCAGGCGAGGAGAGTTCTCCAGGGGGCTTTGACGTCATCGCGCACGCGGACCTCGGCCGAGTTGTCGGAGTTGGTCACACAGGCCGCCCGCACCCGCATCCGGTGGTCGGCATAGAATCGGGCCACATCCCCGGGGTTTTCCGTGTCCAGCTGCAGGGCGGCGGTCCGGAGGTCAAGACGATATAAATCGAAGAATCGCTCATCCCGTGCGTTGATGTGGATGAGGAGCACATCCGGGTAATTGGCTTCCATGATCGGATTCATGGCCCGGGCTCCCGTAAGCGGGGTCAGATCCCGGGTCCGCAGCGTCCGGATGTCCGTCTGGAAGAGATGCGTGTTTTCATCCCCTGCCTCATCCTTGAAATAGAGGACATGCCGGCTGTCCGCCTGCCAGTGGCAATAGTCGATTCCGCTTTGGGCGGCATCGGTAACGGCCCGGTCGTCGTCTTTCCCTACCGTTTTCACCCAGATGTTCTGGACTCCGTTGAGCGGAGCGCAGTAAGCAATCTGCTTTCCGTCCGGTGAAAGAACCGGGTTGCCGCGCTGCGACTCCTCTAATAAGACGG
>CAYGXD010000233.1:0-1267 GCA_964353705.1 uncultured Eubacteriales bacterium
CCATCCCGGCGATTCGGTCGAAAGTGCTCTGGAGCATCTGCGGCGGTCGGTGTCAGGGATCGAGGGGATCAATATCGAAATCCGCGGCACCCCCGCCGAGCCATCGCCGGTATCGTCAACGACAAGCGATTCGTACGCCCTGCTGGCCGCCGCCGCCAGAGCGCACGCGCCGGAAGGAGCGCCCGTTTTGCCTATGCTGGTGCTCGGCGGGACGGACTCACGCTACTTTGGACCTGTCGCGGAGAACGTCTACCGCTTCGCGCCGGACTGGGGTCTGCAGTCTGAATACAGGCGGATACACGGGACCGGCGAACGCCTCTCGGTGGAAAATCTGGGGCGAATGGTGCGTTTCTTCGCCCAACTCGTCGCGACCGGCGCCCGCTAAGAAAGGGGTCAGGTCTCAACAATCAACAAATAGATAAGGAGAGATCAATGACTACAAAACAAATGTTCATCGTGTATCTCATTACGCTGGCCGTCTTCTTTCTGATCGACATGGTCTGGCTGGGTGTGGTGGCCAAGGGATTCTACAGGCGGCACCTCGGGTCGATGCTCAGCCCCAAGGTGAACTGGGCGGCGGCCATTCTTTTTTACCTTCTCTTCATCGTCGGCCTGCTCGTCTTCGTTATCAAGCCCGCGCTGGTCAGCGGAGAGCCGCTCCGGGCGCTCCTCTTCGGCGCCCTTCTCGGTCTGATCAGCTATGCCACCTATGATCTCAGCAACCTGGCCACGCTCAAAGACTGGCCTCTAGTCGTAACGGTCGTTGACCTCATCTGGGGCAGCGTCCTCGGCGGCTCTGTATCCTTCATTGCCGCGTTGATCGGCCGGCGTTTTCTTAAGCTCTGAGACCGGGAGCTGGCGCAACGGTCCCCGGGGGGGCGAGGGTCCGCCTCCAGAGCTTCAAGGCAGCGGCCGGGACTCGCCGGGATGGCGTCACCGATACATCCTGAGGAGCTGCTGTTTTTTGATTTAAGTCAATGTTTTTATCGAGGGATATGATTTAATGAAAGAGGATGGAAATAGATCCTGCGACGCTGCCGTTCCTGCTTTCTCTCACTGCCGCCGGCCTTTAGCCGGAGAAAGCGGGGCAGAATGGTTCCATCCATCTCCGGCGGCCCGCAGAGCCGGGAGGAGCTGACATGTTGCCCATCGGACCCTTGATGATCGAACATAGGCTGATCGAGCGGATGATTCAGGTCATGAAAGTCCTGCTTGAGGAGATAGAAACTGATAAAAAAGTGGATCCCGTTCAAGTGGATAAAATTAT
>CAYGXD010000233.1:1367-3676 GCA_964353705.1 uncultured Eubacteriales bacterium
AACCTCGAGGTAAAAAAATGAGAGGTCCTATTGAAGCGAGAAAACTCGGGAAATCCGGGCTGGAGGTCTCGCCTATCGGACTTGGATGTTGGCAGTTCGCCCAGGGCAAGGGGCTGTTCGGCGACACCTGGGGGATCGTCAAGGACGAAGAAATCCGGGAGATCGTCCACCTAAGCCTCGAAGGGGGGATCAATTGGTTCGACACGGCCGAAAGCTATGGAGGAGGCCAGTCAGAAAAAGCCCTGGCGGGTGCGCTCCATGCGCTGGGAGCGAAACCTGAGGCCGTCGTTATCGCCACCAAGTGGCGGCCCTTGTTCCGGACAGCGGCCTCGATCAGGAACAGCATCGACGATCGTCTGGCCGCCCTCGGCGGCTATCCTATCTCGCTTTATCAGATCCATAATCCGTATGCTTTTTCCTCGGTGCGCACCCAAATGGCGGCCATGGCCGACCTGGTCGAGGCCAGGAAAGTCCGGTCGGTCGGCGTGAGCAATTTTTCGGCGGCAAAAATGCGCTTGGCCCATGAGGAGCTCGGGAAGCGGGGAATTCCCCTGGTTTCCAACCAGGTCCGCTTCAGCCTCCTCGACCGGAGCATCGAGAGGAACGGCATTCTGTCCGTCGCCCGGGAGTTGGGCATTTCGATCATCAGCTATTCACCACTGGCCATGGGCGTCCTGACGGGGAAATATCATGAGGATCCCGGCTTGATCAAGACCAAGCCGGGTTTCCGCAAGTACCTGTCGGCCTTCCGGGCGGGAGGGCTCAAAAAAAGCAGACCGGTCGTCGAGGCGCTGCGGGAGGTGGCCCAAAGATGCGGCCGCACCCCGGCCCAGGTCGCTCTGAACTGGGTCATCCATTCCCGCGGGTCGGCGGTTCTGGCGATTCCCGGCGCGACCAAGGCCTCCCACGCCCGGGAGAATGCGGGGGCGCTGACCTTTGTCCTCAGCCAGGAAGAAATTGAATTCCTGGATACGGTTTCAGCGGCTAATAAGTAGAAGCAGAACCAACGCCTGCCGAGCGGAAAACTCCTTCTTTCTTGGCCTGGGGCGGCGTGACCGGGATGTGACGCGGGATGACTACCTCTCCGCCCTTGACCACAAGATAACCGTCGCGGATGACGATGTCCACGTTGGCCAGGTCATCCAGGTTTTGGTCGGGTTTGCCCGCGAAGACGGCGACGTCGGCCAATTTCCCGGGCTCAAGGGTCCCAAGTTTGTCGGCCATGTCCAGGATTTCGGAATTGGTTCTTGTCGCCGCAACGAGAGCCTCGGGAATCGAATAACCCGCCTCGACGAAATATTCGAGCTCGGTGATATAGGGGATTGGCAGGTAGCGGAACCAGTCGGTAACCAAGTCCGTGCCGATTCCCATCTTGATCCCGGCCCGCTTCATCCGGCGCAGCACTTCGAGGTTGGCCTCCTTGGAGAAAGTGAACCGCCGCGAGGTGGAGCCGAAATACCCGCCCCACTGGTCGAAGATATAGGTGTAGGGCACGAGAGTCGGCACCGACTCCGTGCCTTTCCGGGCCATGAGCGCTATCGTCTCGTCGGTCCGCGGCAGGGGATGCTCGATGACGTCGACTCCGGCTTCAACGGCCCACTGGATGTAGAACGTCTCAGCATCGCAGGCCACCTTGAGCCCGAGGGCATGGGCCTCGTCGACAGCAGCTTTCACCTCTTCGCGGCTGAAATGGCTGCCGACCTTGATGAGATCCGCCCCGCGGTTGAACTGCTCCCGGACGGCCTGTCGCCACTCATCCGGGCCTTCGGCCAGGCGCGTGCTCTTCGGAACCAGGATGTCCGGGTCGATCCCTTCCGCGCCGTGACCGCCGGTCGCGGTGATAAAGGCTCCGGCGGGGAAGATGCGGGGAGCGGGAACGCGGTTCTGAGAGACCCAATCCTTGAGCCGGAAGGGGACATTGTGGAGAGCGCCGACATCCCGGATGCTGGTGATGCCGCATTCGATGTAGAACCGGGCCCGCTCCACCGCCCGGAGCATGGCGTCGGCCTCGCTGATGTCCATAAGCGCCGGAGTATCAGGCAGGGCGTAATCGATGTGAGTGTGGGCGTCGATGAGCCCGGGCATCACGGTTTTTCCGGTGACGTCGATGACGCGGGCTTCCTTGGGCCAATCCGAGGCTCCGGCCGGGAGGATCTTATCGATCTTGTTCCGCCGGATGACGACCGTCCCTTCACGGGCGGGAGCGCCCGTGCCGTCAAAGATCCGCCCGCCCTTCAAGACGAGCACACCTTCGGGTCCGCGGGGGCCGGGCGGCACAGGGATGCGGCGCGGGTCATCGGAAGTCTCTG
>CAYGXD010000234.1:0-3555 GCA_964353705.1 uncultured Eubacteriales bacterium
GGATCGAACTTGGATAAGAAGTATTTCAAGGAAGCATTAGGACTGTAGTGGAAAGACCAGTTGCCTCCAAAGGAAGGGCACAACAGCCTTGGCCCGTTTCTTGAGGCCATTTTCCCGCCATGGCGGGCATGTATCGTCCCCGGCATCCCGAGCGCACCGTCCTCTACCGCGTTCTCTTTCACCATTTCGACCGATTCCTAACCGAGTATTGGAGGAGTGGGGCGAGTGGATGAGAGAGGAGCTTCTCCTCGATGTCCCTCACCGCCAGGTCGTCTTCACCATCCCGAAGATGCTCCGCGTCTTCTTTAAGTACAACCGCCGGCTGCTGGGAGAACTCTGCCGCTGCGCTCTCCGCTCATTGACCCGCTATTTTGAGGTGACAACCGGCAGCGTTCCTATGCCGGGGGTCATTGCCGCCATCCAGACATATGGGGACCGAATAAATTTTCACCCCCATCTCCATTTTCTGGTGACCGAGGGCGGGGTGGACGAGGCGGGCTTCTTCCATAAGATCCCGCGGATCGACGACTCGCGGCTGGCTGAGCTCTTCGCCCGGGAGGTTCTGGCCGATCTTGTCCACAAGGAACTTTTGAGTCCCGAATGGGCGGAACGCCTTCTCTCCTGGAAGCACTCGGGGTTCACTGTCCACAGCCGGGTCCGGGCCGGGACAAAAAGAGAGGCCGAGCGGGCGGGAAAATACATGATCCGGCCGCTCTTGTCCCTGGAGCGGCTCTCCCTGGATGAACGGGCAGCCCGGGTCTGTTACCGCTATGGGAAAGAGCCCAGAGAGGTGGAGGCGATGGACTACCTGGAGTTCATCGCCCGGGTCACTTCCTTTTGACCCGCTCTGAGCAATCCCCAACCCAATTTGACATCTCTTCGAGCTGCGCTCTATGCTCCCCCCGATGGTTGGATGGGATAATAAAGGCGAAAATGCAACCGCAGCTAGCAGAGCCAAAAAACCAAATTATCGGTGACCCTACTGGGCGTACTTCTTGTAATAGATCTCAAGGTTGCCGGGCGTCGCGTCATTCCAGACCACATGGAGGTTTCCCGACGGGTCCGTGCCAATGCCCGGGTTTCCGGAACTGTCTGCCGTAAGAGTCAGACGTTTGCTCGCCGCCCAGGTTTCTCCCCCGTCCGGGCTGTATTTGTAATAGATCTCTGCGTTCCCGGGCGTCCAGTCATGATAAACGATATGGACGCCGTTGGAATCAACGGCGACGGCGGGACGGCTGGAATTGCCCGAGTTCCAAGTCAGCCTTTTATTCGGCGTCCAGGTGGTTCCTCCATCCGTGCTCTTCTTGTAATAGATCTCCTCATTTCCAAAAGTTTGATCGTGCCAAAAGACGTGGAGTTGGCCAGAGGAGTCGGCGGCCATAGCCGGTTGGAGGGAATTGCCCGAGTTCCAGGTCAGTCTTTTGTTGGCCGTCCAGGTGGCTCCTTCGTCCGTACTGCGCTTGTAATAAATCGCGTAGCTTCCGGGCGTGTTATCGTCCCAGACCACATGGAGATGGCCGGAAGAATCCACGGCAAGCGCCGAGCCAGTGGACCCACCGGTATTCCAGGTCAGCCTTTGGGTCGGTGTCCAGGCATTTCCCTTATCCGTGCTCTTCCTATGATAGATCTCATAATTTCCGGGGGTACTATCCCTCCAGACAAGGTGGGGGTTGCCGCTGGGATCAACGGCCAGGACTGGTCTTGTGGAACGGCCCGAGTTCCAGGTGAGCCTCTTTTCCGGCGTCCAACTGGCTCCTCCGTCCGTGCTCTTTATGTAGAAAAGCTCAGAGTTCCCCGGCGTGATATCCTCCCATGCCAAATGGAGAGCGCTCGAAGTCTCACAGGCCATGGAAACAAAAACGGACATCCCCGGATTCACGGTGAGCCTTTGGGCCGCCGTCCAGGTGGCTCCACCATCCATGCTTTTCTTCCAGTGAATTTCATGGTTTCCCGGCGTCGTGTCCTCCCAAGCCACATATATATTCCCGGAGGAATCAACCGCGACGACGGGCTCAAAGGATGTCCCCGAGTTCCAGGTCAGCCTCTTGGCCGGAATCCAGTCGGCCTGGGCGGTCTGGGCAAAAAGAAATGTGCCAATAACCGAAAGCATGAAGACTATTCGCTTCAATTCACCCTCCTTCCTTTCTGACTGCCTCCCATAAAAATGGTCGTCCGGTGTATCGTCCCTGCAGAAGGAATAAAGAGACATGTCCATCTCCATCCGCCATCGTGAGGAAGCATAGATTAAGATATCAGCTGCTGTCAAATCGGGCCTCAAGGTCAAATTCACGTCTCGCGATCCAATGCGCTGAAGCATCAAAGCCCTGACAATTCCCTTCTGTTTCTAGCCGGCGGGGCCCTCGATCTTTTTCCTGAAATATTGGATGGAATGGCTCAGGGCCGTCTCATGGAGGCGGATATCGGCGACCTCTTGTTTGTATTTTTTATCAGGGTTGACTACAATCAACCTAAGTCGTGTCCGTTGTTGGCTGAACGCTTGAGCTAGAAAAAAGACGGTCATTAACTTCCTATTGGAGGTAACCAATATGCATTTTCAAAGGGTCCATCTCTTCGCTTTGACGTTATTGTCCCTGTTTGCATTTGCGGCCGGAAACGGCCTCGGCGCCGCCGCAGCGCAAAGCAGCTCCGAAAAATGGTCTTACTTCAAGTTCCAACCCGGACAGTTTTTCCGGTATGAGATGAAGTCGGAAAGGGGTCTCAAAGGCTGGCTGAGCGTTAAGGTCGAAACCGAGAGCCCCGGGGTCTTGAATGTGACCGTTGCCGGAAAGTGGACGGCCGAGTTTTCGGAAACCGCCAAGCTGAAACCGGGCATGTCGGCTTTTGACCTCGTCTACGCCTTCAAGAATATCGAGATCCCGAATGCCGCGGGCAGCCTGCTCAATGTTGCCGCTGTTGTTGTTGACAACACGACCTGGAAGGATGGCTTTACCTGGACGCAGGGCGATAATTCAATTGAGGTCAAGGGGGAGAGAGAATGCGCCGGGATTAAGGGGCTCCTGGCGACTTACAGCAGCAAGTCTTTTGGCCGGGCTCAGAAGAGGACCTATGGCGTGAACTCGAAAATCCCCCTTCCCATTTATGCCCAGGTTCCTGCCGCGAACGACACCTGGACCTACGAACTGGTGGAAGCAAAGGGAATTTAGATCACTAGCGCATGGGTCTTGTCTTCTGAGGGCTTGATCCTTTTTTAGAAGAAAGACTTGACAGAGCCAGAAGAGTCGGCTATATTGGTCCCTAAATAGGAATCATTCCGAGTTAACCATGACCAAAGAATCGATGATCAGCCGGCTGCGAAAGACCGGGTTGAAGGTCACTCCTCAACGACTGGCCATCATCGACGTGCTGATTGAACAGGGGGATTCCCATCCCGGCGCGAGCTTTATCCATAGGATGGCAAAACGGAAAAAGAAGAGTTTGAGCCTGTCCACCACCTATGCCACGCTGAACGAGTTCTCCCGTCACGGCATCATTAAAACGCTTCCGTTTGATACGATGGAAAACCGCTATGACAGAAATATGGAAGAGCACATCAAT
>CAYGXD010000235.1:0-3503 GCA_964353705.1 uncultured Eubacteriales bacterium
ATTCCAGGCGCCGCCGAGAATCAGCCGTTTTCCTTCGACCTCGTTCCAACACCACTCCCAGACATTCCCCGCCATATCATAGGTGCCGAAGGGGCCGAGGCTCTTGAAACTCCCGACCGGGGCGGGCGCTCGACCTTGAAGGTTGCAGAAGGGAACCGTGAATGTCAAAATGATATCCGGCAGGGCCGCCTTATTCCAATGGAAAACCGTGGGAAGTCTTTTTCCCGAAAACTCAGCGTACGCGGAGGCTTCGTACCAGCTCACCCCCGAAACAGGATAGTCACCCTGCCCCGGTGGATAGTCGCCGAGCTGCCAGGACGAGGGACCCGGCCGGCCCGTCTTATCCACAAATTCCCTTATTCCTTCTTCCCAAGGAATGACCCGCCCGTCTTTGACGAAAGTATTCTTCCAATACTCTTTCTTTTTATATCCGCCAGCGTCGATAAACTCCTTATATTGTTCGTTGGTGACCTCGCATTTGTCGAGGAAATAGTCGCCCAGCTTTACAGGTTTCAGGTGAGATAACCCGATGATATTCGGCCTGGAATCGCCTCCCATCACCCCAACCATACCCGGCGGGATCTCGCCCTTTTTAGCCAGCCTTATTTCCAACCTTCCGGCTACTCTCACGTCGACATAGAGAGCGCCCTCCGCAGTTTCAAACCCGGCCTTCTCGATTTTCCAGTGCTTGAAGCCTTGGGACAGCCTTAAATGGCTGATCGGGGATTTGCCGAGATGCTGCCAGTTCTCTCCCGGGCCGGAGTAGTCATCGAGGTAGACATCGGCGGCGGCTTCTGTCTCCACTGAAAGAACCGCTGTCACCTGGGTAATGAGACGGGCGAGTTTTGGGCTCTTGGGAATATACTTCTCCGCTCTAAAGGCCAGATCTGCCATTTCGTTCCATTTTGTGACTGTCATCAGCCGTTCGATTTCGGGAATCGCGACGTCATTCGCCCAGCGGATCTTGGACTCCCGATCGAAATACCAGACGCCCGCTACGGCAGCTCCAACCAGGGCAAATAAGGCCGGAATCCCAAGCCACGGCTTTCGCAAGCGCTCAAGGATGAGCCTGAACTTACTGATTCTCAATGCCGCTTCCGCCCGGCTTCTCTCCACCCTCAGTTTTTCTTCCTTCCACAGGTCGATCTCATCGGAGTAGGCGAAAACGCGCGCTTTGGGTGATTCCTCAAGCCGGTGGACAGGAAGGCCGAGCTCCTTCTCCCATCTGCGGCAGGTCTTGATATCATGCCCAAGATAGACGGCTATAGCTTTCCAGCTCTCGAGAACGCGACGCTCATTCATGGGTCGGCAACCGGGGCCCCGCTTCTTTGGCCATTTGACGGCTGGATTATAGGGTTGGTCAAGTGGCCAAGTCAATAGGCCCGCTTAAGATGCGAAGGCCGGCCGTTCGAAGCGTCCGGAGGAAGGAATAGTAGGGAAATAATGGGAATAAACGGGCTCTGCGACTCCCTCAATTGACAAGAAGAACTCCTGATCATATCAGGGGAGTGTGGGCAAAATTCAAGGCCATCCAAATTATCGCTGTGACCTTGTTATGGGCGTAATTCCGGGGGCAAGGAGGTGATGCCGACTGAGCGATCCGTCATGATCCATGGACAGAGAAGACGAATGAGCATGAGCAGTGTGAAGGATGACCTCCATCACAAGGAAATTCATATCCTTTCACTTTATCCCCTAATAGTGCTGACTCTCCTCAGTGAAAGGAAAAGGCGGTAAGGAGGATGAAGATGGGACCACTTCCACGAATTTTCCTCGCTCTCGCCGGATTTGCGCTCTTCAACGCGTATCTCGCCGCCCAAGCACCCACGGGCAAAATATTCGGCACCGTCACCGATGAGCAGGGCACTCCCCTTCCCGGCGTCACCGTCGAAGCCGCCAGTCCGAAACTCGTCGGCAAGGCCGCGGCCGTTTCGGACGCAAACGGCGTTTATCGCATTTTCGCCCTGACGCCGGGCATCTATAAAGTCGCCTTTGTTCTCCAGGGATTCAAAACCGTCACCCGGGACGGGATCATTGTCGAGATCGAACAAAGCGTCAAACTCAATGTGGCCATGCCGCTCGGGACCCTGGAAGAGCAGGTTACCGTCACGGGTCAGTCGCCGCTGGTCGATGTCAAAAGCACGGTCAAGGGTATGACGATGACCCAAGACGTGTTCTCCGTCCTGCCTCGCGGCCGCAACTTTGACACCCTGGTTACGGCCATCCCCGGCGTTCAAAACGAACCTCTGCTCGTAGGGATCTCGGTCGACGGGGCCTCGGGAGCCGAAAACATGTTCTATGTCGACGGCACCGACATCACCAACATCTATGTCGGCACCCGTGCCCAGGACGTCGCCTTCGAGTTCGTGGATGAGGTCCAGGTCAAAGCCAGCGGCTACCAGGCGGAGTTCGGCGGCTCGCTCGGCGGCGTCATCCAAGTCATCACCCGCCAGGGGGGAAATGCGTTCCACGGGGATGTCATCGGCTACTACAGCGGCTCCAGGCTCAACGGGAAAGAGAGGGATACCCTCCGCCTTGGCCTCTATGACATCAACACCGCCGAGTATGTTAATTACCAGGACCTCTACGGGAAGGACAAAGTCGACCGGTACGAAGCCGGTTTCGACCTCGGCGGCTATATCCTCAAGGACAGGCTGTGGTTTTTCGGCTCGCTCCTCCCGGTCTATACGACGACAACGCGGCACGTGAAATTCGACCCGTCGATGATCGAAGGGGACTATACCGAGCGGGATTATGGATGGAACTTCCAGTCAAAATTGACCGCCCAGCCCTTCGCTTTCATGCGGCTCGGTGCAAGCTTCGTGGGCGATTTTTTCCATTTCAAGGGGTCGCTGCCAGCCAGGGACGGCACGGACGACCCCACGGCTCCCTGGTCGGATTACGGCTACAGTGCCCCCTTCTGGAGCGCCGCGGCATCTGCCGACCTCACCTTCGGGAACAACATCCTGATGACCTTCAGGGGAGGGAGCTTTTACACCAACCTGACCAATCAGCTCGTTCAGCCCAGCGAGCCTCGCTATTATCACGGCGGCATGGGCATCTCCGTCTTTCCGGACGTCCCCCCCGAATATATCAGGCCCCGGGGCTGGACGAACATGCCTGGGTACGCGCTCGAGGTCGTGGAAAAAAGAGTGGCCCAGAAATCCTACGTCAACGGCGACCTGACTTATTACCTGAACTTCGCCGGCGAGCACGCCTGGAAGTTCGGGGCCCAATGGGTGCGGACCTCCGAGGATTGGCAGTCCGGGTACAAGTATCCGGACTGTCCGAGCATCTCGCTTGCCTGGAACGTGCCGTTCAATTGGTATTATGGACAAGACTACGGCCGGGGCACTTACGGCTACTATCAAGTGTCGGGGAACGAAGCCTCCGGTCCCTTTGGCTATTTCTACCAGGTCCATTCCGACCGCTGGGCGCTCTACCTCCAGGATAGCTGGACGATCAAGGGCCGGCTCACCCTGAACCTCGGCCTCCGGACGGAA
>CAYGXD010000236.1:0-3462 GCA_964353705.1 uncultured Eubacteriales bacterium
CCCCGGACTCTAGGCCCGACATAGCTGATGAGAACGACGAGCGGCCCGCCTTTCTCATCAGCTATGTCGGGCCTAGAGTCCGGGGCGGCCGCCCCATCCGCTCGGCGCTGTTCTCGACCGAAGGAGAGGACACCGTCCGCGACCGTCTCCTCGACCCGGCGAAATTCCTGAGGGCGCAGTTGGCTGAGATCGACGACCAACTCGCGCTCGAGGGCGATTTCGTTCCCTGCCTCTGCCCGGCCTTCGGGGTCATCAACATCCCGGCCGCGTTCGGCTGCGAGGTCGTCTGGTGGGAGAACAATTTCCCATCGGTAAAGCCACTCGCCCTCGACGATCCAGCAAAAATTCATGACCTCCGTCGACCCACCCTCTCGTCCGGCGAGATGGGACGCATCCTCGACACCACCCGGTACTTCATCGAGAAAACAGAAGGCCGCATCCCCATCCGCCTGACCGACGTCCAGGGACCGCTCGACTCGGCGGCGCTCATCATGGGTCACACCGAATTCTTCACGGCCATCAAAACCCATCCCTGGGAAACCCACCACCTCCTCCAGATGGTCACCGATTTCACGATCGACTGTGCCAAGGCCCAGCGGGATGTCGTCCGGGGATCGGGGGTGGAATTCGTACCCAGCCTGTTCCAGCCCTGGATGCCAGACGGTTTCGGGATCTCGGTTTCTAACGATGCCTGCGTCATGATCTCCGCCGAAGAGCACGACGAGTTCTGCGTCCCCTACCTCGATCAGATCTCGGACTCCCTCGGCGGTCTCTTCATCCACTCCTGCGGCAACTGGCTCCATCAGATACCGAGCCTGGCCAGGGTTCGCGGCCTGCGCGGGCTGGAATTCGGGGCAAGCGAAACTCCATTCGCGCCGGTAGCCGAGTATTTCACCGGCCGGGCGGTCCTGGCCTGCCGCGTCGGGCTCCATCGGGACATCAAGTTCAGGGGGATGGCCGACTACGTAGCCACTCTTCTCAAGGCAAAAAAAACAAACCGCGGCCTGTTCATCAACGTCGATATCACGAACGGCCTGGTCGATGATGCCTGGCCCGAAACAGACCTGGCTGAAATCTATCGTCTTATTTTGGACTGATAAGGAAGACAGAAAATGACGGCCGTCAAGTAAGCGGCTTGAAGTCATACTCACAAGGAGATGATGTGGACAAGAGCATAGCCCCCAGAGAAGCGCCGAAAGGCTTTGATTGGATTGCCGCAGCCCAGGATTGGCAGGTCGAGAATGATGTGCTCATCATCTCGCTCCTGACCCGTTTCAAAAAGAAGGCCGCGCTCCTGTTTAGAGCCGAGCAGCCGGCCGTTTGGAGGATCACCTTCTTTCCACCCGGCGTTCCGTCAGAATACAGGGAACCTCTGGCGGCCAAGCCCGTGTTGACGCCGCTTCCTCTCGAGGTCGAAAAGACGGCCGACGGGTTGGTCGTCCGCGGGGCCGACCTGGCGCTGGAAATCCGGTTCCGGCCCTGGCACATGCGCTTCCTTGACGGCGCAGGCGAGGTGGTTTTCAGCGAGAACCCGGACGACGTGGACGGGCTAGGCCGGCCCTCTTTTCTTCCTCTCGGCTACGTTATGAAAAATGGCGCGCTCACCGGGCTTACCGCCTCCTTCCGGCTCCGGCCCGGCGAGCACCTTTTCGGCCTGGGCGAAAAATTCACCGCCCTCGACAAAGCCGGACAGCGGATCATCTCCTGGACCCAGGATGCGCTGGGCTCGACGAGCGAGCGTTCCTACAAGAATATCCCCTTTCTCTGGAGCAGCCGCGGCTATGGACTTTTTATAGACAGCGGGGCGCGAATCACCTGGGAGCTCGGCACGACGTCCGGCCAGTCGGCGACCGTATACGTAGAGGACAGCATTCTCGACGCCTATCTCGTCAGCGGCGAATCTCCCGCCCGTATCCTCGACCATTACGCCAGCCTCACCGGCCGGGCCCCGGTGCCGCCCAAATGGACGTTCGGGACCTGGGTCTCAACGGGCGGCACGCACAGGACTCAAGAGGCGGTGCAGAAGCTGGCCGTCGACCTCGAGCGGCACGAGTTCCCGGCTGATGTCATCCACATCGACACCTGGTGGATGCGGGAGCGTAAGTACTGTGACTTCCGATGGGACCGGCAGGCCTTTCCCCGGCCGGAGATGATGATCGAAGTGCTTCATCGCCTCGGACTCAGGCTCTCCCTCTGGGAGCATCCGTACGTCTCCGTCGAGAGCGAATTGTTCCAGGTTGGAAAAGATAAGGGCTATTTTGTCCGGCGTCCGGACGGTGACATCACCATTATCGATTACGGGCTCTCGCTCGCCCCGAAACCGGACGGCCGGGTTCGCCCGGCCAAGGGCCGGGATTCGTGGAACGCCCGCGTGGCCATCGTCGATTTCACCAATCCGGAGGCGACGGCCTGGTTCAAAGACCTCCACCGTCCGCTCTTGAGGATGGGAGTCGATGTCTTCAAGACCGATTTCGGCGAGGACATCCCGGTGGATGCCGTTTTCGCGAACGGGCTGACCGGCGCCGCGATGCACAACCTTTATCCATTGCTCTACAACCGGGCCGTCTTCGAGGTCACCCTGGAAGAAAAAGGGTACGGGGTTGTCTGGGGAAGGTCGGCGTTCGCAGGAAGCCAGCAGTATCCACTCGTCTGGTCGGGCGACCCGGCGGCGGACTTTCAGAGCCTGGCTGCAACCATCCGCGGCGGACTTTCGGCCGGTTTGTCCGGCCTCCCCTTCTGGTCGAACGACATCGGCGGTTACCGGGGAATGCCGTCCGCCGAGCTCTATGTTCGCTGGGCCCAGTTCGGCCTGTTCTGCTCCCACAGCCGGATGCACGGCGACTGCCCGCGCGAACCCTGGGCCTTCGGCGAGGAGGCGGTCTCCATCGTCCGGAAATATGCGCTCCTGAGATATGAGCTCTTCCCTTATATCTATAGTGCGGCTTTCGAAGCGGGGGTGAAAGGACTTCCCGTAATCCGGGCGCTGCCCCTGGTTTTTCCCGACGACCTGAATGCCCACGGCAAAGATTTCGAGTACATGTTCGGGCCCTGTCTCCTCGTCGCTCCGGTCATCGAGCCGGGAGGAAAGCGCGGGGTCTATCTTCCCGAAGGTGCCTGGTTTGACTATTGGACAGGCGAGTCTTTTGAGGGGCCCAGGAACCTTCGGCTCGAGGTCCCGCTCGATAAACTGCCGCTTTATGTCCGGGGCGGGGCGATCATTCCGAAAATGCAGCGGGCCCGGCGCATACCGGAAGAGCGCGTTGATCCGCTCGTCGTCGAGCTCTGGCCGCATGGGCAATCGAGCTACAGCCTCTACGAAGACGCGGGAGTCACGGAATTCAGGTGCGATCAAGGGAAGGACGCGATCACGGTCCAATGGTCCGGCCCTCTGCCGAGGCGGGTAATTCTCCATTTTAGGGGGACCAGAAAGCCCAGGGAGATCACCCTCATAACGAACGAAGA
>CAYGXD010000237.1:0-2799 GCA_964353705.1 uncultured Eubacteriales bacterium
GTCATGAGTTTTGTTTTCGCCGTCATGCTCAAAAAAGAAGATTCACGGAAGAGCGGGTTCGGGTTGCAGCTTCCCGAAAAGCGGATCAAGCCGGACGCCCCGGGTGACCGTCCCGGCGAGGTCCCGGACGAAAGGAGAGGCCATGCCGGGTAGAGCAAAGAAGCCGGGTCTCCTGGATCCCGGTGCCAATTTTGAAGCTCTCTGGAGGATGTTCGACCGCAACTACGGGAGCTTTGGCCCCAAGCGGATCGATTGGGGCCTTCTGTACCGGGTTTACCGTCCGAAGGTCACCTCCCGGACGAGCGACCGGGACCTTTTCGAGGTCATGTCGCGCCTGCTCGAGCATCTCAACGACAACCATGTCAAGGTTCAGTCGCGCCGGCCGCCGCGCTTTTTCCGGTCGGGCATCCTGGGAAACCTCAACCGGGATGCGCGGGGACGGCCCATCCCCATCGGCTACAACATTCCCGATTTTTCGCTCGATCTGGTCAAGGTCAAATACCTCCGGAGCCGATTTGAGGAAAGACTCCCCGGCACGAAACTCGCCGCTTACTTCGGGGGCGATTTTCCCCTGTACACTTTCGGCCGGCTGAAAAGGGACGTCGGTTACTTCCACATCCGGAATTTCGACGAGGTCGAAAGGACGGCGGCCGTCGTGGACGAACTCGTTACCGAATTCAGGAAAGCCCGCGGACTGATCGTCGACATCCGGGGGAACGGCGGCGGTTGGGACCCCGTGGCCAAGGCGATCGCCGACCGGTTTGCCGACACCCGGAGACTCTACATGGTCACCCGGACGCGCAACGGCCCCCGGCACGACGATTTCACTCCGCCGCGCTACTGGTACACCGAGCCCAAGGGGCCGCATCCTTTCACCAGGCCGGTCATCCTCCTCACCCATCGCTGGTCGATCAGCGCCGCCGATTGTTTCGCCCTGGCCATGAGGGAACTGCCCCATGTGACCAACCTCGGGGAGTTCACCTCCGGAGCCTATTCCGACGAATACTGGGACACTCTTCCCAACGGATGGATGGTCTCGATCCCTAATAAGCTTTACCTGGATGCGGCCGGCCGCTCGTGGGAGGGGATCGGGACGCCGCCGGACGTCCGCTTGGTCAACACAAGAGAAGATATCGCGGCGGGCAGGGACCGGGTCCTGGAAGCGGCCTTAGAGCTCCTCATGGCGGGTCCGCCCCGAAGACGCGAGGCAAAACCCGGCCTTCCGCCCCGGGAGTCGTTGGCGGAAAGTCTCGAAAAGAACATTCTCTCCGTAGGGATCCGAAAGGCGGTCGATCTTTACAGCCGGGCCAAGCGCTGCGATCCCGACACTTATTATGTAGACCGGGAAGAGATGGATATCCTGGGCAGGAACCTTCTCGCCCGGGAGAGGGCCGATGAGGCGCTCGCGGTGCTGATGCTCAACCGCCGGGAGTTTCCCCGCGATTACCATGTCTACCAGAGCCTGGCGGAAGCATTTAAAAAAAAGGGGGGCGATCGCCTGGCCAGGAGTCACTTTCGGAAGGCGGCGGAACTCAATCCCGGGAACCTTCCCGAAGAGAGAAGCGATTTAGAAAGATCCCGGGAGGCTGTGAATCGCTGAGGCCCCGGCTCCAGGTATCGAACAAGGAGAACAGCATGAAGGAGAGACAGCGACTTCGCAGCCCCCGGCTCCATTTCCTGACCCGGGAGAAGATCGAGAAGATTCATGGGGCGACTCTGACCGTCCTAAAGGAAACCGGTATCCTCGTCAAAGACCCCAAAGCCCTCGAAATGCTCAAGGAGGCGGGCTGCCCGGGAGACGGAGAGAGAGTGAAGATCCCCTATTCCCTTGTGGAAAACGCCCTCAAGAACGCCGTCTCCCGGATCATGATCTCCGACCGGAGCGGCCGGCCGGCCATGGCCCTGGAAGGGGATGATGCCTGGTTCGGCACCGGCTCCGATACACCTCATGTGATCGACCCTTACACGGGGCAGAGAAGGCGAGCCGTGTTGAAGGACATCGAAGACGTCTCCCGGCTCGTGGACGCCCTGCCGGAATTGAGTTTTGTCATGTGTTCGGGTATCGCCAGCGACGTGAATCCGGAGAAGTCGGATATCCATCATTTCCTGGCGATGGTCAGCCGGACGGAGAAACCGGTCGTCTTCACCTCCTGGAATCTGGACAATCTGGCCGCGATCATCGAGATGGCGGCCGTGGTTGCCGGAGGAGAAGACAAGCTCCGGACGAATCCTTTTCTCATTCTCTACACGGAACCCATATCCCCATTGGTCCTTGGGCAGGAATCCACCCAGAAACTCATATTCATGGCCGAGCGGGGCCTCCCCGTCGTCTTCGCCCCAGGGATGATAACCGGCGCCACAGGACCCGTAACCCTGGCCGGAGGGATCGTCCAGGCCAACGCCGAGATCCTGGCCGGTTATGTGCTGGCCAACATGGTGAGGCCGGGGACACCCTTCATATATGGAGGCAGCGGAGAGCCCATGGACATGTCCGCGATGTTGATGAGCTACGCCGCGCCCGAGTCCATGCTTGTCGTCTCCGCCCTGACCGATATGTCCAAATACTACGGCCTGCCTTCCTTCGGGTACGCCGGCTGCTCGGATTCCAACCTGTACGACCAGCAGGCTTCTCTCGAATCCGCCCTTTGGATTCTCATCGCCGGCCTGAACGGGGCCAACCTTGTCCACGACGTCGGATACATCAACAACGGGCTGACGACTTCCTTCGAACAGATCGTCGTTTCGGCCGAAGTGGTGGGTTCGGTGTTGCGGCTGGCCGGGGGGATCGATGTCGATGAA
>CAYGXD010000237.1:2809-3426 GCA_964353705.1 uncultured Eubacteriales bacterium
CGATGTGATCGCCGGGGTCGGGCCGGGAGGGGAATACCTGACGACGGAACACACCTTGAGGCATTTCCGGGACAACTGGTTTCCTCGGCTTATGGCCAGGGAGCCTTATGAGAAATGGGAACAAAAGGGGCGGAAAGACCTGGGGAGCCGGGCGAATGAATTTGTCCGGCGCGTCTTGGAGAAACACGAGCCCAAATCCCTGGCCGCCCCGGTCGCCGAAGAGCTCCGGCGTATCGTGCGCGCGAGTGACCCGTCCGCTTGAGGCCGGGTCGAACGCCGAAGTGACGGTCTCGTGCACCACTAGATTTCCAGGTCCATCTTGTCGAGAAAGAGGTCCATCCCTCCTATTATCTCGAGGTCGGTCGAGCCGCAGGACGGGCAGAGCAGGGAGTAGTCCTCTTTCACTATCTCCGCCGCGCATTTCCGGCAGCGCATCTTGAGGGGGACCTCTTCGATCTCCAACCGGGCTTCGGCCGCGATCGTGTCCTTCTTATAGCTATCGAAGGCACTCTCGAGGAACTCCGGGACGATGCCGGCCAGTTTTCCCACCTTTAATCTCACTCCGACGATCTTGGTGGCCTGATTTTCCCTGGCTTTCGCCTCCAGGATTTCGAACA
>CAYGXD010000238.1:0-3391 GCA_964353705.1 uncultured Eubacteriales bacterium
GGGAAATGAAAAACGGCTGGGTAAACCCGTCCTCTCCGATCTGAGCGAAGGACGCATCACCCTCCCCCTGATCTACGCTCTCCGCCGGGACGGCGCCGGAAGCCGTGACCGCCTGCGGACCCTGCTCGATAAAAAGGCGCTCGACAGGCGTTCGAAGGCGGAGATCCTCGGCATCATCAAAACCGACGGGGCATTGGCCTACGGTCATCGCAGAGCGGAAGAGTTCTCGCGCCGGGCCCGCGAGGTCGTCTCCGGGTTCCCGGAGTCCGTCCACAGGGAGGCGCTGAGCCTTCTGGCGGAGTTTGTCCTCTGCCGGGACAACTAAAGGCGGCAAAGCCCTTGGTCGAGATCGAAGTCAAAGTCCGGGTCAAAGACGCCGCTTCCTTGCGGCAGGCCATCTTGAATTCCGGCGCCCAGCTCGAGAAGGAGCGCTATCCCGAAGAAAACACGCTCTTCGACCTCCCCTCGCGGGTCCTGACGGCCAAGAGATTCGCCCTGCGGCTGCGCCGGGCCGGCCGCAAAGTTTTCTTGACCTTCAAGGGAGCGCCCCTGAAATCACGGCGCTTCAAGGTCCGGGAAGAACACGAGACCGAGGTCCGGAACGAAAAAGCGATGCGGCAGATCCTGCGCGGACTGGGGTTTGTGGCCGTCTTCCGCTACGAGAAGTCGCGAACGACTTTTCGGCGGGGGCGGCTGAAGATCTCACTCGATGAGACGGAGGCGGGAACCTTCTGTGAGTTCGAGGGGGAACGGAGCGATATCGTGAGATATGCGCGGACCCTGGGTTTCTCTTCGGCGGAAATGATCAAGCAGGACTACGTGGAGATCCTGCGGAAGGGCCAAGCGGTTTAGCCCTATCCCTCTTCTTCTCCCTTTTCTTCTTCGAGCTCTTCGAGCGGCTCGAACTCCTCGGAGAACTCGGGTCCGGCTTCTTCTTCGGCGCCGGCCGGAACTTCATGGCCCACGACCTCGGGCCCGGCGGCTCCGGTCGCTTCATCTTCGATATCGCCGACCACTTCCTCACCGAGAAAAATTCGTTCCTCGGGCTCGGGAATCTCCTCTTTTTTGGTCTTCAGGATCTCGAACTCGACGAGGCCCAGCTTGACTTCAGTCTGGGCGATCCGGATGGGATTCCGGGCCTTGGATTTGAGACGCGTTTTGGCGCCCTTGAGAAGCTCCTTCGCCCTCTTCGAGGCGACAATCACGAAGCGGTACTTGCTGTCGACATTGCCCAGTTCTTTTAGCGGGATGGCTTTCTCCTCTTTTGTTCCTTGTCAGAAAGGATGATAGGATAGCAGAAACGACCAAAAAATTCAAACATTCATCGTCCCCGGCTATTCAAATCCGCGCCCGGCTGTGCTAAGATGCTTTTTTATTTTCTTGGATGAAGAACAGCCCCTATGTCTGAATATACGAAACTCCCCAAGCCCGTTTGGGCCATCGGCGGAGGCAAAGGAGGAACGGGCAAAACCTTCCTCTCCGCCGGCCTGGCTATCGCTTTGAGCCTGGAAAGGGGCGATATCATCGCCGTCGACGCCGACCTCGGCGGCCCCAACCTGCACACTCTGCTCGGCGTCCGGGAAAACGGGCGGGACCTGGGGGATTTCTTCAGGAACGAGGTCGCCCGGCTGGAAGACATCGCCCTGCCGACTTCCTTCCCGGGATTGCGCCTCGTCCGCGGGAGCGAGGCGACTCTCTTCCTGGCCAACCTCAACCATTACCGGAAGTTGAAACTCATCCGGCAGATCAAGGGGCTGCCGGCGAACGGCGTCCTCATCGACCTGGGAACGGGCAGCGCTTTCAACACCCTTGACCTCTTCCTGACCGCCAGCCCTGGGATCCTCGTGGTCACTCCCGAGCCGACGGCGGTCGAGAACGCCTACCTATTCCTCAAGTCCTGTGCTCTCCGGGTCTTGAAGGCTTATGCCCGGCACTTCGGCATTGCGGACTTTGACTCGAAGGCGGGCCAATGGCTCGAAACACCGTCCGCCACGTTGAGGAGCTTGATGGAGATGCTGGCCGCCGGCGACGGCTCGGCCGGCCAGGTCCTGACCGCCGCCTTGAACGGCTTCAAGGTTTACCTCGTGGTCAACAAAGCCCGGGACAGGAAGGATTTTCACCTCGGCCGCTCCATCGTCGATGTGGTGCGCAAGTTTTTCCTCGTCGATATGGACCTCCTCGGCACGGTCCCATATGACGAGAGGATCCACTGGAGCCTGAAGAGATTCTCCCCCTTTCTGCTCGATCACCCGGACAGCGAAGCCGCCGCGGCGATCCGGCTCATGGCCGGGAGGCTCTCCCAGGAATCCCCCCGGGTCCAAACAGAGGAGCGCCCGGCGCCGCGGGTCTGAACCATGGTCAAAAAGATAGAAGAGATGGACTTTTATGAGCTCCTAAACCTGCGCCTCGACGCCGCGCCGAGAGACATCGAAAACGCCTATCTCCTGGCCGTCGCCACTTACCACAAGGATGGCCTGGCATCTTATGGAGTGCTGGGCGATGCTGAACGGGGTGATTTCCTCGACAAGATCGAAGAAGCCTTCCAGACGTTGACTGACCCACTGAGGAAAAAAGCGTATAACACCCTCGTCCTCCCCGGGCGCCCGGAATACGGCGCACGGGCCTATTTCCGCCGTACGACCAGCCGGCTGGAGATCGAAGACGTCGTCGAGGAAGAAACTCTCTGGGACAGGATCAAGGCGGCAATCATTCCTTCCCGGTTCCGCAAAGGCGCCCACGGGGACGGCGAAAATGGAGACGGACAGGATGAGCCCGGGCTGCCCGACAATTTCTATTACTTCGGAGATTACCTCAGGAAGGTCAGAGAAAAAAGAGGACTGACCCGGGAGGATGTCGCCGCGCGGTGCGGCCTCTCCCCGGCGAAGATAGAATCGCTGGAAGAGGACGACTCCCCTTCCCTACCCCCCGGGAAAGAGCTTCTGGATAACCTCAGGCGCTATGCGCGATGCCTGGGGCTCGACCCGGAGAACGGACGGGGCTCTCCCTTTTCAGATCGCTTTGGTGATTAGATTCAGCGTTCGAGGACGAGGTCGTCGTCCGTGTCGAACGTCCGGTCTTTTCCCGCACCGGTCAGGCGATAATTGGAATCCGAAAGGCGTTCGTATTTGAGGGCAGTTCCCCAGCCGTCGGACGGATCGCCGGAAAACAGGCGCGCGGCGAAGAGCGTTTTCAGGTCGGCCGGCGCCTCGCCCTCGGTGGCGACAAAGAGGTCGATCGCCCGTTGCATCGTGGTCATATTCACCTGGGTGAGCTCAGCCCGGATCCTTTCGTTGGCATCTATGGCGCCCTCGATATAGCTCTTTTTTCCCACCTTGGCGAAATACAGAAAATAGACGATCACCATAGCCAGGAGAAGGATGATCAGCGCGCC
>CAYGXD010000239.1:0-3384 GCA_964353705.1 uncultured Eubacteriales bacterium
TGTTCGAAATCCTGGAGGCGAAAGCCAGGGAAAATCAGGCCACCAAGATCGTCGGTGTGAGACTAAAGGTGGGAAAGCTGGCCGGCATCGTCCCGGAGTTCCTCGAGAGTGCCTTCGACAGCTATAAGAAGGACACGATCGCGGCCGAAGCCCGGCTGGAGGTCGAGGAGGTCCCCCTCAAAATGCGCTGCCGGAAGTGCGCGGCGGAGATTGAGCGGGAGGACTACTCCCTGGTCTGTCCCTCCTGCAGCTCGACCGACCTCGAGATAATCGAAGGGATGGATCTCCTGCTCGACAAAATCGACCTGGAAATCTAGTCCGGCGCTCGACCCGGCTTCAGGCCGAAGGGTCGCTCGCCCGCACGATCCTGCGGAGTTCTTCGGCGACCCGGCCATCCAGGGATTTGGGCTCGTGTTTCTCCAGGACGCGGCGGACAAATTCATTCGCCCGGCTCCCCAGGTCTTTTCGCCCCTTTTGTTCCCATTTCTCATACGGATCCCTGGCGATAAGCCGCGGAAACCAGTTGTCCCGGAAATGCCTCAAGGTGTGTTCCGTCGTCAGGTATTCGCCCCCCGGACCGACCTCGGCAATCAGGTCAAGGGCCATCGTCTCTTCGTCGACGTCGATCCCGCCGGCCATCCGCAACACCGAACCCACCACTTCGGCCGAAACGACGATCTGCTCAAAGGACGTCGTCAGGCCGTTGTTGATATATCCGACGTCGTGAACGAGGTTGGCCCCGTTCAGGCCGGCGATGAGAATCCAGAGGGCGGACTCGAGTGAAGCCTGCTGGTCGTACAGGTTGGAATCCGAGCATCCGGCGTAGCCGAAGGAAGGCAGGCCGTAGTATTTGGACATGTCGTTCAGGGCGGAGACCACGAGCATGGATTCAGGCGCGGCATAGCTCATGAGCATGGCGGACATGTCCATGGGCTCTCCGCTCCCTCCATATATGAAGGGAGTCCCCGGCCTCACCAGGTTGGCCAGCACGTACCCGGCCAGGATCTCGGCGTTGGCCTGGACGATCCCTCCGGCCAGGGTTACGGGCCCCGTCGCGCCGGTGATCATCCCCGGGGCGAAGACGACGGGGAGAGCCCGCTCGGCCATGAACATGAGTTTCTGCGTGGATTCCCGGCCGAGGACCAAAGGGGATATGGGTTCCGTGTAGAGAGCGAGGAATGGGTTCGCCCGGAGCCTGTCTTCTCCTCCGGCAACCACGGCCGCCATCTCGATGATCGTGGCCAGATTGTCCAGATTCCAGGAGGTGAAGACGACCGGTTTCTCCGTCCGGCTGACCATCGCCAGGAAATGATGGATATCCGACTTCTCCGGATTCACGTCGCTGGCGATACCCGAACACATGACAAAACTCAATTCCGGCAGGGCGTCCACGAGCCGGGAGACGTCTTCGATGTCCTTCAACACGGCTCGCCTTCTCTGCCCCGTGTAAGGGTCGATCACATGAGGTGTATCGGAGCCGGTGCCGAACCAGGCATCATCCCCTTCCAGGGCCATGGCCGGCCGGCCGCTCCGGTCGGAGATCATGATCCGGGAGACGGCGTTCTTGAGGGCGTTTTCCACAAGGGAATAGGGGATCTTCACTCTCTCTCCGTCTCCCGGGCAGCCCGCCTCCTTGAGCATTTCGAGGGCTTTGGGGTCTTTGACGAGGATACCGGTTTCCTTTAGGACGGTCAGAGTCGCCCCATGAATCTTCTCGATCTTCTCCCGGGTCAGGAAATGGAGCCGGGGGCTGCGAAGTCGCTGTCTCTCCTTCATGCTGTTCTCCTTGTTCGATACCTGGAGCCGGGGCCTCAGCGATTCACAGCCTCCCGGGATCTTTCTAAATCGCTTCTCTCTTCGGGAAGGTTCCCGGGATTGAGTTCCGCCGCCTTCCGAAAGTGACTCCTGGCCAGGCGATCGCCCCCCTTTTTTTTAAATGCTTCCGCCAGGCTCTGGTAGACATGGTAATCGCGGGGAAACTCCCGGCGGTTGAGCATCAGCACCGCGAGCGCCTCATCGGCCCTCTCCCGGGCGAGAAGGTTCCTGCCCAGGATATCCATCTCTTCCCGGTCTACATAATAAGTGTCGGGATCGCAGCGCTTGGCCCGGCTGTAAAGATCGACCGCCTTTCGGATCCCTACGGAGAGAATGTTCTTTTCGAGACTTTCCGCCAACGACTCCCGGGGCGGAAGGCCGGGTTTTGCCTCGCGTCTTCGGGGCGGACCCGCCATGAGGAGCTCTAAGGCCGCTTCCAGGACCCGGTCCCTGCCCGCCGCGATATCTTCTCTTGTGTTGACCAAGCGGACGTCCGGCGGCGTCCCGATCCCCTCCCACGAGCGGCCGGCCGCATCCAGGTAAAGCTTATTAGGGATCGAGACCATCCATCCGTTGGGAAGAGTGTCCCAGTATTCGTCGGAATAGGCTCCGGAGGTGAACTCCCCGAGGTTGGTCACATGGGGCAGTTCCCTCATGGCCAGGGCGAAACAATCGGCGGCGCTGATCGACCAGCGATGGGTGAGGAGGATGACCGGCCTGGTGAAAGGATGCGGCCCCTTGGGCTCGGTGTACCAGTAGCGCGGCGGAGTGAAATCGTCGTGCCGGGGGCCGTTGCGCGTCCGGGTGACCATGTAGAGTCTCCGGGTGTCGGCAAACCGGTCGGCGATCGCCTTGGCCACGGGGTCCCAACCGCCGCCGTTCCCCCGGATGTCGACGATCAGTCCGCGGGCTTTCCTGAATTCGGTAACGAGTTCGTCCACGACGGCCGCCGTCCTTTCGACCTCGTCGAAATTCCGGATGTGGAAGTAACCGACGTCCCTTTTCAGCCGGCCGAAAGTGTACAGGGGAAAATCGCCCCCGAAGTAAGCGGCGAGTTTCGTGCCGGGGAGTCTTTCCTCAAATCGGCTCCGGAGGTATTTGACCTTGACCAGATCGAGCGAAAAATCGGGAATGTTGTAGCCGATGGGGATGGGCCGTCCCCGCGCATCCCGGTTGAGGTTTCCCAGGATGCCCGACCGGAAAAAGCGCGGCGGCCGGCGCGACTGAACCTTGACATGGTTGTCGTTGAGATGCTCGAGCAGGCGCGACATGACCTCGAAAAGGTCCCGGTCGCTCGTCCGGGAGGTGACCTTCGGACGGTAGACCCGGTACAGAAGGTCCCAATCGATCCGCTTGGGGATAAAGCTGCCGTAATTGCGGTCGAACATCCTCCAGAGAGCTTCAAAATTGGCCCGGGGATCTATGAGAATCGACTTTTTGGCTCTATCCGGCATGGCCTCTCCTTTCGTCCGATACCTCGCCCGGGCGGTCAACCGGGACATCCGGCTTGATCCGCTTTTCGGGAAGCTGCAACCCGAACCCGCTCTTCCGCGAGTCTTCTTTTTTAAG
>CAYGXD010000240.1:0-3367 GCA_964353705.1 uncultured Eubacteriales bacterium
TATCGCCGCGGAGGCGGGTGTGGCCGATTTTGTCTCCGAGGCCAAGCCCGAAGACAAACTAGCCCTAATCCGGCGCTATCAGTCGGAGGGTCACATGGTTGCCATGATCGGCGACGGGACGAATGACGCCCCGGCCATCGCCCAGGCCGATGTGGGCCTGGCCATGAATACCGGAACCTCGGCGGCCCGGGAAGCGGGCAACATGCTGGACCTGGATTCCAACCCCACCAAGCTCATCGAAGTTGTCGAAGTCGGAAAGCAGATCCTGATCACCAGGGGTACCCTGACGACCTTCAGTATCGCTAATGACATCGCCAAGTATTTCGCCATCCTCCCGGCGCTTTTCGTCCCCTTCTTCCCTTCTCTCCAAATCCTGAACATAATGAGGCTGGCCTCGCCGCAAAGCGCTATCCTCTCGGCCATCATTTTCAACGCGATCATCATCCCGTCCTTGATCCCGATCGCCCTGCGGGGCGCGAAGTACGTCCCCAAAAACGCGACCGCCCTGCTTAGACGGAATATTCTCATTTATGGTCTGGGCGGCGTTGTGCTTCCGTTTATCGGGATAAAAATAATCGACCTCATCGTCCATCTCCTCGGGCTGGTTCATTGACCATGAAAACTCAATGGCTCGTCTCGGCAAAGCTTCTCGCGCTCTCTCTCGTCCTTCTGGGGGTCGTCTATCCGCTGATCATCTTCGTCGCCGGCCAGGCGCTGTTTCCCTTCCGGGCAGGAGGGTCGATCGTTAGAGAAGGGAATCGGGCCCTCGGGTCGGACCTCATGGCCCAGGATTTCTCTTTACCTGGGTATTTTCAGCCGCGGCCGTCGGCCTGCGACTACGATCCCTCGTCCTCGGGCGGGTCGAACCTGGGGCCGACAAACCCCAGGCTTGTGGAGATATACCGGGATAGAATTCAAAGTCTGAGCTTAACCAATGGGCGCGCCGAGGCCCGAGTTCCGCTCGAGCTCGTGGCCGCCTCGGCCAGCGGCCTCGACCCGCACATCAGCCTGGGAGCCGCCCTCTGGCAGCTTCCGAGAATCGCCCAGGCACGAAGCCTGCCCAGAGAAAGGATCGAAGAGTTAGTTAGGAAGAAAGCCGCTCCTCCCCTCCTCGGTTTCGTCGGAGAATGGCGGATCAATGTGCTCGATCTCAACCGGCAGCTGGATAGACTCCCACCTGAAGAAGAGGCCAAGAAAAATGAATAGAAAAGACCCAGACGAACGGCCCAGCCCCGACGCCTTGCTCAAGGAAATCAGCCGCGTAGAGCGTTCTCCGGGAAAACTAAAGATCTTCCTCGGTTACGCCCCGGGAGTCGGAAAAACATACACCATGCTCAAGGAGGCTCATGTCCTGAAGAGCCGGGGGGTGGACGTCGTCGTCGGGCTGGTCGAAACCCATGGTCGTCCCGAAACCGACACCTTGCTCGAGGGGCTGGAGGTCTTCCCCCGCCGGCGAATTCTTTACAGGACGATCACTCTGACCGAGCTCGATATCGACGGAATCTTAGCCAGGAAGCCCCAGGCGGTCCTCGTTGACGAGTTGGCCCACACCGACGCGCCGGGCTCCCGGCATGCCAAGCGCTATCAAGACGTCGAGGAATTGCTGCACAACGGCATCGACGTCTATACGACTGTGAATGTCCAGCACTTTGAGAGTCTCAACGACACCGTCGAGCAAATCACCGGCATTCGCGTCCAGGAGACGATCCCGGACACGATCCTGGACAACGCCAACGAGGTGCAGATCGTCGACATTCCCCTGGAAGAGCTGCTCGAGCGCCTGAGTGAAGGCAAGGTCTACATCCCGGAACAGGCCCAAAAGGCCATGCAAAACTTCTTCCAGCGTGGAAACCTTGTGGCCCTGAGGGAAATCACACTCTTCCGGGCCGCCAGAAAAATGGACAGCGAACTGCTCAATTATATGAAGGCCAAAGCCGTCTCCAGGATCTGGGCGGCGGCGGAACGAGTGCTGGCCTGCATCGGACCGAACCCTTATGCGAAGCAGCTCATCCGGACGGCCTATCAAATGGCGACGGAATCCAGGGCTGAATTGCTGGTAATAACGGTCACCGTGCCCGGGTTCAGGGAATTATCCACCAGGCAGAAACTTTGGCTTGCCGAAGCGCTCAACCTGGCCGCTGACCTGGGTGCCAAGATAACCTCTTTGTCCGGGGCAAATATAGCCGACGAGATCGTCCGGTTCGCCAGGCAGAACAACATCACTCGACTCGTCCTGGGGAAGCCTCTCGGCTATCACCCCCTCAAGTTTTGGAAAAGATCCCCCGTCTCCGAAATCCTCAAGATGCAGACCGAGTTCAGCCTCTATCTGGTGACGCCGCTCTCGGAAGAGGAACCAAGGAAACCAATCCTCAAGACTCCCTCCAGGATGGACCTGAAGAAGTATTTTGTTTCAATCGCAATGGTCACCGCGGTCACGCTCGTCAACCTTGTCCTGCAGAAATTCATCAGCCCCGAATCCCTGGACGTCCTTTACCTCATCGCGGTCCTGGCCAGCGGCCTCGCCTTCGGCACGGCGCACTCCGTCTTTACGGCAATCCTCAGCGTCCTAGTCTATGATTTCTTTTTTACACTGCCGCGTTTCAGTTTTACCATGCACCGTATCGAGGACATCATCAACATCTTGGTATTCTTCACGATTGCAATTGCCGTCGGACAGCTCATCAAGATCAACAAAAGACAATACGCAGCGCTCAAGTTCAGGCTCGAGAGGTCAAAAATGATCGAAGAAGTAGGCAAAGAACTCCTTTCCCTGCCCGTGGCCGAACAGTTTCTTGCCGGCGTCCAGCCCAGCTCCTCAAAGCAGGATTATGCCCAGCAGCTTATCCGGATTGACCTCCTCGACGAGATGGCCCAGATCATGATCCGGCAGATGGCCAAGGTATTTACGGAACCCACCTTTGTGTTATTCCCCTCGGCCGATGGAGATCTCCGGGTTTGGGCAAGGAGCCAGCCGGAGAGCCGGCTGACAAACGAGGAACTCGGGGCGGCCCGGTGGGTTTTACAGAATGGAGAGCCGGCCGGTTCGGGTACCCAGACGCTCTACGGGGTCAAGACATATTTCGAGCCGATGAAAACAGAAAATACTGCCCTGGGTGTCATCGGGATACAGATGGATGTCAGGGACATGATGCCCGAGCAACGCCAGCTTCTAGGGGCCCTAAGCAACCTGGCCTCACTCTCCGTGGCCCGGTTGGGCTAATCCAAACCAAAAAGCACGGCTAACGAAAAAGAAGGGGACGGTCCTATTTTTGCCTTTTTAAAAACAGGGCTGATAATCATCAAGAAATGAATAATGGGACCGTGCCCATTATCCTTGAAGAACGGGCACCTTTGGGTTATCCTAATC
>CAYGXD010000241.1:0-3357 GCA_964353705.1 uncultured Eubacteriales bacterium
GGAGCGTCTGATTCTCCGCCGCCGGCTATTGAGGCAGCGTGAAATCGTATGACTTAGAGAACTCCAAGCGGCGATAAAGTTGCATGAATCGCTTCCGGAGGTCATATAGAGAAGTGTACCCGTGGCTGCTGGCGCAGATTGCACGCGTGATGCGCTCAACATCGGCGAACGAATGGATCCCTTCTTCCGCCATGGCCGTGGCCTGGGCAAACCGCCGGCAATTGCTCATCATGTAATCCAGTCCCTCCTGGTAGGCGATGTTGGTCATGATCTGGTAACTCTTTTCTGCCGGGAAGAACACCGCCTGCCGGTCCAGGTTGAACTCGATGACCGCCGAATTCCCCTGCGCGTCGGCGACCAGCAGGTGGTCGGTCGCATGCGACCAGGGGCGGACCGAGCGATAGAGGGCGATCACCTCGTCCACGGTGGCGCAGGTCTCCAGGGCAACGCGGAACAGGTGATGCTCGCAGATGGCGGGGACGTCGGGGTAGGGATCGGTCCAGTAGTATTTCGCCGGATTAACCAGGTTGGCCGTGCCCATGAGGAGCCCCTTTTCGTTGACCCCGTCCATGATCCAGTGATACGGGACGTAGCAGTTGTTGGCCATGACCCGGTATCCGTCGTTCAGTTGAGTGAATTCGACAAACTGGGGCTTCTCGTAGGTATCGTCGAAATTGCGCCCCACGAAGGCATCCTCCCCGACCTTCGCGAAGACCAGGCTGCAGTGCGTGCCGATGGCGGCGGAGTCGGTCGCCGATGCGCCGGCCAGGCCTTGGAACTCATCATATCGGAAAAGGCTGTACCAGAAGTCAACGATAAAATCATATTCCAGGCCGGCAAAATCGAGCTCTTCCATCGGGATGGCGAACGCCTCACCCAGCCCGCGGGCGAAATCCAGGTATTGCGGGCAGATCTGCCGGTACATGCCGATGATCCGCTCGTTCAAGTCCCGGCGGTCCTCCGCGATACGCCGGGGATTCCGGCCGTAAAGGCGGGCGATGCGGCCAACCAGGTTTCCGTATTCGTAATGGCTGCCCAAAACGTCCATGCGCTTGAGGACGGGGGCCGAGCTGGAAACCGGGCTATATTTGAGAATCTCCTTGCCCATTTCCTGCTGGGCCTGGTTCAGATAACCTACGAACCGCAGGTCATAGGTCTGCATGAGCTGCTCAAGCCCATTCTGGCGGTCTTCCGCTGAGTTGCCCTCCCCGTCCTGCTGGCAGCCCGGCATGAATCCCAACAGAAAAATCAGCGAACAAAGCGCCGCTGACTTTTTTGGTTTTCGCCAGCCCATGGGCTCGTTCCCTTCCATCCTTGCTTCGATTATATATCAATCCGGCCCGAAGGAATACCGCTTCGCCAACAATATCAAGCGCTATTCGTACTCGCCAATCGCCTCACAGCGGGCCCGCTGGATGCCCGGTACATCCGCATTGCTGATTCAAAAAGCATGCCGGGGCCCGTTCAGGGGCAATCCTGAGGCTTGGAGGGTGAACCGTCATGTTGCTGCCGGCTGTCTTATGCGCCTCATAAGGAAAATCATCAGCCCGCAAAGGAGAGCCGCTGCAAAAAAGCTCATCATCAAGCCGTAGCCCGTCACGTAGCCGCCCGTCCGGTCGATTGTAAAGCCGATCAAGGATTGCGCCCCGACTCCCAGGCTGACCAAAAGCTGGTAGATGCCGTAAGCCAGTCCGACACTTTCGCCCCTCAGAAAGAAAGCCGGCATGGCGTATATCGCCGGCATGGTGATCCCGAAGGCCCCGCCGATCGCTACGCTCGCAAAAAGCGGATTGATTTCCCGCTGGAGGATGAGGACATCGCTCAGAACGCCGAATAGGCATCCCGCCGACACAAAATAGATAGCATTCCGGGCTTTGATAAACGGCGAGGACGTCAACTTGATGAACAAGGCGACGAAAGCATAGCTCCCAACAATAGCCGAGGCTCTGGCCAGGGGAAAGCCTCTCTGGACCAGGAAATCCGGCGTGAATGTCAGGAAGGAATCGGACCCGATGCCGAAGAAGAAATAGCAGGCCGCCATGATCCAGATTATCGGGCCGGCCCGGAAGGAGAAGCGACTGGACGGTTCTGCGGCCGCGCCTCCCCCCTCTTCCGGCGCACTCCTGAGCGCCTGCAAGGCCAGCCATCCGGCTATCGTCAGGGCCGTAAGCAAGTAGAAAGGAGAACGCCAGCCATGATCGCTGCCCAGTTTTCCGCCGACGTTCATGCCACAGAAGACGCCGACCGATATCGCGGAGGAATACACGGCCATGGCGAGCCCCAAGCGCTTGTGACCCCGGAACCAATCCGCCAGAATCTTCAACGCCCCGATCAGGTGGAGGTTCATGCCGATAGAAAAAAGCAGACGGCCGAGGCAAAGGACGATGTAGCCAGGAGCGACGGCCATGATCAAAGTCCCGGCGGCGATAAAGGCCCAGGTCAGAGCAAACGCCCGGCGCACCGGAAACCGGCTGAACATCCAGCTTCCGGGAAGTGAAACAAAAACCCCCGGGATGTAAAAGAGCCCCGATAGAAAGCCGCTCTGGGCCCTCGTGATACCGAGATCCCGGACAAAAAGGTTGAGAAGAGGAAAGACCGTTGACCAGGCCATCATGCCGATGGCCGTGGTCAGGAAAACGAGCGTGACAATGATCCAGCGATAGCTCTTCGGCATGCTATTCCGAGGTTTCTCTTCCGACGATCATTTCCTCGAGCGGCGTCCTTCCGCTCTTGATGATGTTCATCGCCGCCCAGCCTACGGCCAGGTGCATGACCGGCTGGATGTATTCGGGAAGACCGTATCTTGTTTTGAACCTCTGCGCCGTTTCATCCGTCGACGTAAGCCAGCACGCACCCAACCCCAAGGCGTGGGCCATCAAGCACATGTGATCCCCGGCGGCGGCGCAATCCAGGAGCTGGTTGTGGGCGACCAGCTTGTCATGTCCCACGGTCCGGTAAATACGCTTGTCATAGGCGATGACGATCACGACACAACTGTCGGCCGGGGTTGGGATATCGCTCCAGATCATCTTCATTTCCGCGGGGTTCCGGATCACGATGAAGCGGGCGACGTCCATGTTGCAACCCGTCGGCGCCGCCCTCCCGGCTTCCAGGATCTGGTCGATCAAGGAATCGGGGATCTCTTTCCCGGGGGTCCAGTCCCGGATGGACCGCCGGTCCCAGATCAGCTTCCTTACAGCTTCCATTTCCTTCCTGGTGAAGGGCCGGATTTCCTTTTCTTTGATACTGACCTCTTTCCCCTTTCGAATCTTTAAGGCGATATCCAGATATATTTTGCCCCAATCGAAATCGCTCCCTTCCTCGGAAAGCCCGCGTTTCCTCCAAACATCGAGGATG
>CAYGXD010000242.1:0-3347 GCA_964353705.1 uncultured Eubacteriales bacterium
TCTATTCGCGAGGGAGGGCTGGGCTCCCATCCTCGTTGTCGCCAGGGCGGCAGCCGCGTTGGCGAACCGGGCGGCCTTGAGGAGGGGCGTTCCTTCGGCGAGGGCTACGGCCAGAGCTCCGTTGAAGGCATCTCCGGCCGCGGTTGTGTCCACCGGTATGACCTTGAAGGCGGCCACTATTTCTTTCTTCTCCGCGGTGGCGACAAAGACGCCTTTGGCGCCCAAAGTAATGAGCACCGCCTTCACCCCTTTTGCCAAAAGAACGTCGGCCGCCTTGGCCAGGTCCGATTTCTTGATGAGAGTGATTCCGGTGAGAATTTCAGCCTCAGTTTCGTTGGGAGTGAGATAGGCAACCCGTCGAAGGATATCATCGCCGAGCGCCCGGGCCGGGGCGGGATTGAGCACGACCGGCACCCCGGCGGAGGAGGCAATCTCGGCCGCTTCCCGTACAGTCTCCAGTGGTGACTCGAGCTGCATCAGGACGATATCCGCCGAGGTGATAACCGGCTTGGCCTGACTTACGTCCTCGACGGAGAGGCGGGCGTTGGCGCCGGAGGAGACGGCGATGGAGTTTTCGCCGTCGGGGCCGACGATGATCAGGGCCACTCCGGAGGGCGCGGCCTTGTCCCGGATGAGGCGATCGATATGGATCCCATCCCGGATGAACCCATCCAAGGACTGCCGGCCGAAAATATCATCCCCAACTCGGGCGATAAAATGGACGTCGCCCCCCGCCCGGGCGGCCGCTACAGCCTGGTTGGCTCCCTTTCCGCCCGGAGCCATGAAAAATTCCCCTCCCAGGACGGTTTCGCCCGGCCGTGGGATCGCCGGCGTCCGGATGACCATATCGGTGTTGGAGCTCCCGATGACCACTATTTTTTTCCCGGCAGCAGTAGAGCTCATAATATCTCCCCGTTTCCTAAATTATATTCCTGAACCGATTGGCTGGCAACCTGGCATGTTCCGAAAATTGACAGGTCCCTCCGCCTATGTTAAAGGTATCCCAGGGATCGCTTGAAAAGCAGCCTGATCTTAAACCCGATAGCCGCCCTTTCCGTATTTCTAGTAGGCGTTTCGGCGGCCGCTTTTGCTATGGTTAAATCTCAGATGCCGGACAAAGCTAAAATCCTCGCCTCGTTCTCCCTCCGGCAGACCCTGCCTCCCGAAGCCGCTGGCTGGAAAACCGGCCGGGAAGACCAGCTTTTCACAAGAGACGATGTCTTTGACTACATAGACGGGGGTGGGGAGATCTACCTGGCTTATGATTTCCGGTTTGTTTTCGTCCGCGAGTACGTCCGGGACGGAGCGCCGTCTATCGTCGTTGAGATCTACCAGATGTCTTCGTCAGAGGACGCGTACGGTGTCTTCACCCATGATTCGGACGGCGACGCAGTTGACCTCGGGCAGGGCGCGATCTACGGGGCCGGACTGCTCCGCTTCTGGAAGGACAAGATTTTCGTCCGGATAATGGCCGACCAGGAGACCCCGGAGGCCAAAGCCGTTGTCATGGGATTTGGCACAAAGATCGCCGGAGCGATTCCCGGGGAAGGCGAAGAACCGGGCTTGATCAATTTCCTCCCGGAAGAAGGCCTGAAGCCGAAGAGCCTGCGTTATTTTCATACCCTGATTTCCCTCAATGCCCACTACTATCTGGCCAATGTCAATATCTTGAACCTCTCTCCGGAGACTCAGGTGGCGATGGCCCGGTACGAGAGGGAAGGCTCTCAGCTCCGGGTGCTCGTGGTCGAGTATCCCTCGGTTGAGCGGGCAGTCGATGCCCAAGGACGGTTCGCGGAAATGTTTCTGCTGGAACGATTTGAGGCGGGCCGGAAAGTGCCGCCGAAAAAGCTCGAAGACGGAAAATTCGCCGGTGTCGTGCGAAGTGGCCGTTATCTGATCATCGTCACCGAGGCCGGGAAAAAATCCGATCTGGAATGGATCACCGAAAGCATATCTTATAATTTGGAGGGATCGAAACCATGAAAAAAAGAAAGCCTGCCGGGACTGTCACCCGACGCGACTTCATCAAAGGCGCGGCCATGGGGACACTTGGGATGGCCCTCTATGGGAAAGGCGGGACGGCGCTCGCCGGAGCGAAAGAAGGCGTCGTTCCCTTTGCCGCCGAGAATCCCCAGAGCATAGTTGTCTTGATCAGGAACGAGAAGGCCATCGGCGCAGGGGACAAGGTGGATGCGGCCGTCGTCCAGGAGATGATCGACACCGCCCTCAAACAGTTTTCGGGGGAGGCTGATGCCGCCAAGGCGTGGGCCAAATATGTCCGCGCCGAGGACACGGTAGGCGTTAAGTTTACCCGTTGCGACTGGATGCGGGTCCACACCGATCAGGCCGTTATCGATGCCGTCGTCAAGAGAGTGGGGGAGGCCGGCGTCGGCCAGGACCGGATTCATGCGCAGGACGGCGGGCTCCCGATCGCCAAGTGCACCGCCCTGATCAATGTGCCGGCGGTCAAGGTGCACACCTTAACCGGGATCGCTGTCGCGATGAAAAACTATATCAACTTCTCGCCCGCTCCGGCCAAGTATCACGCCCCCGCCACCAGCCTTGGCGAGGTCTTCTTGCTGCCGGATGTCAAAGGGAAGACACGGCTCGTCGTCGTAGACTTCCTGAGGCCGTATTTCGGTCCCGGGCCCCAGATCAACCCGCTCCACCGCTGGAATTATCACGGCATCATGGTGAGCAATGATCCGGTGGCCGTGGATACCCTTTGCCTGAATATCTGCCAGGCCAAGAGGAACCTATTCAAGGGCGAGCCTTGGCCGATCACGCCGCCTCCCGACTTCATCGCCGCGGCGGAGAAAACCTACAAGCTGGGGACGGGCGACCCGGCAAAGATCAAGCTCATCAGGTTGGGGTGGGAGAAGGATATTTTGATTTAGGGCAGGTCTTCCGGCTCGCGGCCGGCCAGCTTATCCTGGATGCGCCTCAGCTCGTCCAGGGCTTCTTTATAGAGCTTGGACTTGAAGGCCAGCGTATCGAGCTCTTTCGTTTCGTTCATCCTCTGCTTCATTCTTTCGATCCGGGCCATGAGCTCGGCTTCACGGCGTCGGAGACGGTGGGTTTCCGCGCTGGTCTGTCGGCTCTCGTTCATTGCCTTTTCCTTAGCTCCAAGCCTTTCAGGTCTGACTAAAACCAGTATAGCGGAAGTCGCGGGCTGAGGCAATGCTTTGAATTTGCCGTCATACTCTGACGCCGCTTTATCTGTGCCGCCGTAGCTGTCCTGCGCAGTTTCTTGACTGAAACGGGGTCTTCCTGTAATATGATTTTCCCTCGCGTGGGGCTGTAGCTCAGTTGGGAGAGTGCTTGACTGGCAGTCAAGAGGTCGCCGG
>CAYGXD010000243.1:0-3285 GCA_964353705.1 uncultured Eubacteriales bacterium
TGCTCGTCCTTTCCCCCCTCGTTTATCCTATCGTCCGCCCCGATGTCAAGAACGCGGAAAATGCCATGCGGTCTGCCAAAGCTCATTGACATGGGACATCGGCTAAAGCTAAGATTCTATAAAAGGGATGGACGTGCATCTTTAGTTCAGCAAACCAAGGGCCTATAGAGCTCAAGCTCAATGAATCCGGTCACGCCGCCTGGAACCGGGTGGAACAGCTCCGCGACGAGATCGGTTTCCTGGACAAGGTCTTCGGCCCGGCCAAATAGGTAGCATTTCCGGACAACTTTTCCCGCAGGCAAAATAATTAGCTAATAATTTTGCCTATAGGGAAAAAATCTTGACAGCGGCCATCGACCCCATTATAATTAAAACATGCTTAGGGACCGATATCTGACGGAAGCCGTGCATGAGGACCTCGGCGAAAAAATGGTCTTCATCGGCGGCGCGCGCCAGGTTGGAAAAACGACTTTTGCCGTCGACCTCCTGGGGAAACGATTCAAGTCGCCCGCCTATTTCAATTGGGATAACCGCGCCGACCGACGCGAGATCATGGCCGCCCGGTGGCCAGGGGACGCCGACCTGATTATCCTCGACGAAATCCACAAACTGCGTGGCTGGAAAAACCTGGTCAAGGGCGAATACGACAAGCTTAAGGATAGGTACCGATTCCTCGTGACGGGCAGCGCCAGGTTGGATATCGTCCGTCGGGCCGGAGATTCCCTGCAGGGACGTTACCACTATTACCACCTTCATCCGTTTTCCCTGGCGGAGATAACGGGACGAGCTAACCCCGTCAAGATCTTCGAGGAAATCCCGATTACCCCAGCCGCTCCGCTGTCGGAATTCGATGCACTTCTGGAGTTCGGGGGATTCCCCGAGCCTCTTTTCCGGCAAAACACGCGGTTCCTCCGCCGCTGGCATAACGAAAAACTCGAACGGATGTTCCGGGACGACATTATGAGCATCGAGCAGGTTCGTGATTTGGGCCGGATGAAACTCCTGAGCGATATGTTGCCCGAGCGTGTCGGTTCGCTTTTTTCGATAAATTCCGTACGCGAAGACCTGGAAGTCGGTTTCAAGGCTGTTTCGAACTGGGTGACAGTCCTGGAGTCGTTCTACTACCATTTCCGGATCCGTCCTTTTGTTCACCGCTGGATCCGGTCCATCAAAAAGGAGCCCAAGCTCTATCTTTGGGACTGGTCGGAAATCTCCGACCCGGCGGCACGCTTTGAGAACCTGATCGCCGGCCATCTCCTCAAGCTTTGCCATTTTCTCTACGATCGGGACGGTCTCAAAGCGGAGCTCTCTTTCCTCAGAGACGTGGACAAAAAAGAAGTGGATTTCCTCGTGACCGTCGACCGGAAGCCATGGTTCGCCGCAGAAACAAAGCTTTCGGATGAAAACATATCTCCTCCCCTCCTTTATTTCAAAGAGAAGCTGAAGATCCCCTTCACTTACCAGTTAATCAGGAAGCCCGGAGTCCACCGGCTCGTCCAGGGCGTGCACATCATATCGGCCGATCGCTTTCTTGCCGGCCTCGTCTGATCCCTTTGTTGAGCCCAACTGGGACTGGTCGGAGCAGAAGCGCGACGAGTTCGATTTCCTGGACAAGGTCTTCGGCCCGGCGAAGTAACGCGACATCTATGGACAGTTCATCTGCGGCGGCGGCAAGATCGCTCAACAGGACTTTCTGAGAAAAATCACCCGGTTGCCGTGTCTATTCATGATGACGGCCGTTGAATGGACACTTGACAACAGGATAAATAATATATATCATTAGTATATATTTTTACTGAGAAGGAGGCAAGCATGAAGACCGCTAAGCTCTTCCGCAACGGCCAGAGCCAGGCCGTCCGCCTGCCCAAGGAATTCCGGTTTGAGGACGACTATGTCTTTATCAAGAAATCGGGCAACGGCGTCATCCTGATCCCCGCCAATAACTCCTGGGATTCCCTTCTCGGAAGCCTCGACCTGTTCTCCGCGGACTTCATGGCCAAACGTCAGCAGCCGATAGCCCAGAAGAGAGAATCTCTCTGATGAGATACATGCTCGACACCAACATCTGCATTGATTTAATCAAGCGAAAGCCGCCCCAGATGCTCAGGCGGTTTCATTCCTTGACCGTGGGGGATGTGGGCATCTCGACAATCACCTTGGCTGAGCTCCGCTACGGTGTGGCCAAGAGCCAGGCCGCAGAGAAAAACGCCCGGGCCTTGGCGGAATTCATCTTGCCCTTGGAGATCGCCGACTTCGATGAAAACGCAGCCTCCGCTTATGGACCGGTCCGGGCCGAACTGGAAAAAAACGGGACGCCGATCGGTCCGCTGGACACCCAGATCGGCGCTCATGCCCTGAGCCTCGACATCACCCTCGTCACCACCAACACGGGAGAGTTCCGGAGGATCAAAGGCCTCAGAGTCGAGAACTGGCTAGGATAGTTGCGCCCAGATTGTCGATATTGTCAATAGCGGGGGGAAAGTGCTAAAATAGGCCTGACAAAAGGAAGAATATTATGCCGCGCAAAAAAAATAGAAATATGAAGAACGTCCTCTTCTGGATCTCCGCCGGGGTGATCATCATCCTCCTCTGGAGCCTCCTCCAGTCGCCCAGCCTGATCAAGAGAGAGGTGAATTTCAGCCAGTTTATGAGCGACGTCGAAGCCAACCGGGTGGAGGAAGTGACCATCACGGGGACCCAGGTCAGGGGTAAATACCGGGACGACGGGGAGACCTTTAAGACCATCACACCGACCCAGTATGACGACCTGGTCAAAATCCTCCGGGAGCACCAGGTAGCCATCACCGTCCGCGACATCAACCGCAGTTCCTGGGCCTCCTACCTCTTCACTTGGTTCCCGATCATCCTGCTCATCCTCTTCTGGGTATTCTTCATGAGGCAGATGCAGGCCGGGGGCAACAAGGCCCTTTCTTTCGGCAAGAGCCGGGCCAAGCTATTCTCCGGCACCCAGAAAAAGGCCACTTTCAAGGACGTCGCCGGAGTCGATGAGGCTAAGGAAGAGCTCAAGGAAATCATCGATTTCCTCAAGGACCCGCAGCGCTTCCAGAAACTGGGCGGCCGCATCCCCAAGGGCGTGCTCCTCGTCGGGGCTCCGGGGACGGGCAAGACCCTGCTCGCCCGGGCCGTGGCCGGCGAGGCCGATGTCCCCTTCTTCTCGATCAGCGGCTCCGACTTCGTCGAAATGTTCGTCGGCGTCGGCGCCTCCCGCGTCCGCGACCTCTTTGACCAGGGAAAAAAGCACGCGCCCTGCCTGATCTTCATCGA
>CAYGXD010000244.1:0-3282 GCA_964353705.1 uncultured Eubacteriales bacterium
CCTGGGATAAGACAAAGACGACCAAGGCGGCCCATCCGAACTCCCGCTTCACCGTTTCACTCCACAACTGCCCGACGCTCTCCCCGGAATACGACAACCCCAAGGGAGTGCCTATCTCGGCCATCATCCTGGGCGGCCGGAGGTCGCAGCTCATCCCCCTCATCACCGAAGCCTTCAACTGGGAACACGGGGTGTTCCTGGGGGCGCGGATGGGGTCGGAGACGACGGCCGCGGCGGCCGGCAAAGTCGGGATGCTTCGCCGGGACCCCATGGCCATGCTCCCTTTCTGCGGCTACAACATGGGCCTCTACTTTCGACACTGGATCAACATGGGACGGCTGATGACCCGCCCGCCCCGGATCTACGCCATGAACGCCTTCCGGATCGACGAGAGAGGGCGATTCCTCTGGCCGGGGTTCGGCGAGAATATCCGTGTCCTTAAATGGATCATCGACCGGGTGAACGGGAAAGCCGGGGCCAAGGAAACGCCGTTAGGGCTCGTGCCCGACAGGGACACATTTTCAGCCGACGGAGCCGACATATCCCAGAGCCACATGCAAA
Source organism: uncultured Eubacteriales bacterium (assembly GCA_964353705.1). Taxonomy (GTDB): domain Bacteria; phylum Acidobacteriota; class Aminicenantia; order Aminicenantales; family UBA8522; genus UBA8522. The sequence continues at coordinate 562 of CAYGXD010000244.1, forward strand.
AGCTTTTTGAAATCCAACCCGGCGAGTGGCAGGGCGAGCTCCAGGACATAAAGGAGTTCCTCGACCGGTTCGGCAACCATCTTCCCTACGAGATCAGGAACGATTTCAACCGGATGTCGGCCCGGCTCCAGAAATCTCAAGGGACATAGAAAAACGCCTGAGCCGAGGAAAAGCGTCCCCCGATCGGATTAGAACTTGAAGTTCAGCCCGGCCTGGACGCTCGCGCCCGAGAAGTCAAACACCGCCTCCCTGGCGCCTTGAACCACCGGCTCACCCTCGGACGGGATATCCAAACGTGGAAATTCCACTCCCTCGATGAAGTAGATGGTCCCCTTCTCTACGACGGTGGAACTCTGGTTCGCCATCCACCGGTACTCTTCCTCATCGCCCTCAAAACCGGAGATTTTCGCGTATCTGACAAGGCCCTCGATAATAAAGGCCAGCCTCCTGTTCATGCGGATCTCCAAGCCGAAACCTCCAAAAAAACCCACTTGCTGGGCCTTCGCTTCATGCTCAAGGGAATAGGCGGAGAAAGTGGTCGTCGTGTTTCCGCCGTACTTGTATTTGGCGAAATGGTATTCGGGACCGGCACTGACACAGAAGGCCAGCAGGCGGCTGACCGGGATGACGTAATACAGACCGAGCCGGAGGGAAGTTATTTTTATGTCCGGCAAGCCCATCATCCGGTAATCATAGGGTGAACCCGGCCAATTGAAGAGAAGGGCGCTCTCCTGATGGGCCCGAACCAGGCTCCCTCCTGCGCCGATACCGAGTCTAGGAGTGAAATAATAGACGATATCTCCGGCCAGCTCATAGCCCCTGCGGAACGGCTTTTTATTATTCGTTCCCAATTCAAAGCCGAGCGCGGCGATCTCGGCAACCTGCCGGTCGTACATGCCGGAGGTGCCCTTGTCGATATCGCCGCCCTCGAAGGCAACCCAGGCTCCCCTCAGCTTGAGATGGATCCCCACCCCTTTGAATTCCTCCTCTTCCTCTTCTTCCTGCGCCAGGACCGGAAGAGAGAGGAGAAAGAGTCCGAGCCAGAGAAGAAGAACGGCCGCTCGATTATTTTTCGCCATCTGACCTCTCCTCCTTATTCCTTTGTCGGAATAAGTGCAGAGCTCAGTATATCGCCGGGGAATCGGAGATGTCAACGCGGCCAACCTTGACTTCTGTCCCTGCCGGGTCATATTATTTTGGCCGGTGGCAGTTTGCTGAAACCCCATCGGTTTTCAAGCCTAATTATCCTGATTCTGGCCCTGATCCCTCTCCTTGTCCTGGCCATCAATTTCGCCAAATATCATGTCGACGTCCCCTTCTGGGACCAATGGAATTTCGTTCCCCTTCTCGGGAAGTCGTACGAAGAGGGGATCACCTTCCGGGATCTCTGGGGCCAGCACAACGAGCATCGGCTGCTTTTGCCCCGGCTCATCATGCTCGGCCTGGCCCATGCCAGCCGCTACAACGTCGTCTGGGAGCTCGTCGTCATCCTCCTCCTGGCCGCCGCCATTTTCGCTCTCCTTGGGCGTCAGCTCACAAAAACGAGCAAGGCCTGGGAGGGCTCCGGTCTTCCCTGGTCGATTCCGGTTTTGTCCCTGCTCATCTTTACCCTCGGCCAAGCCGAAAACTGGCTCTGGGGCTGGCAGATCCAGATCTTCCTGAACGTCCTGGCCGTCGTCGCCGGGCTTACCCTCCTCGGGAACCGCGCGTTTCAGTGGGGAAGATTCTGGTGGGCCTTGGGGCTGGGAATCTTGGCAACCTATTCCTTCGCCAACGGCCTTATTTTCTGGCCGCTGGGTTTTCTCGCTCTCCTCCTAGCCGCCCCAAGGGATAAAGGGCAAAAAATCCTGGCGCTCGCCGCCTGGACTGTCTCCACCGTCGTTATCGCCTTTTCCTACTTTTATCAATTCCGCTACCAATCCCCATCGGGAAGGCCCTGGACGCACTTCCTCAGCCAACCGGGAGAATACGTTCTCTACTTGCTCAAATACCTGGGCCGGCCTGTCGTCAATTATGAAGGCTACGCTTTGGCCATCGGCCTCATCGGCCTTCTTCTTTTCGGGGCATTCACTTTCCTGTTTCTCCGGAACAAGCGCGAGAAAGTCCACGCCTTCCTCCCTTTCTTTCTCTTCGGCCTCTATTCTATCGGCTGCGGAATGCTGACCGGCATCGGCCGGGTCGGCTTCGGGAGCTCCCAGGCGATGAGCGGCCGGTATGTCCCGTTCTCAGCCCTCATCTGGGTCTCCAACTTCGCTTTTCTCACCGCTCTTTCTCAGGAGATCCGGGCTAGGGTGAGGGCCCGGACAGTGAAAATCCTCGGCTTGGCGGGGATAGGCGTTGTTGCTCTTTTGCTGGTGTTCGGGATCGCGCGAACGTCCTTCCGGGTGGGACACAGGGTGTTCAAATCCTACCATGCCCGGATGTCGCCGGCGAGAGCCGAGCTTTGGCGGGGGGAAGACGACCGGGTCCTCTTGAATCTCTATATCGACGCGGACTATATCCGCCAAGGAATAGAAATCCTGAAGAAGCATTGTCTGTCGGTCTTCAGATGAAGCGGCCGGGCCATTCCCCGGCACTCTTCCAGAGGGTTTTCATCGTTTCAACCCAGGAGAGAGGATTACTTCCAGTAACTCGAGACGAAGCGCTCGACTTCCGGAATGCCGCCTTGGTAGATGAGGTAGCCGTTGTGCGGCTCGCGCTCGGTGATCTCGCCGGCGATCG
>CAYGXD010000245.1:0-3242 GCA_964353705.1 uncultured Eubacteriales bacterium
AGGGCTCCATCGTCGGCCGCGCCGAGCCGGACATAGACTCCCGGTTTTACGGGAAGAGAGATGATACGCTGCGATATGCCTTCCAGGTCGATACGGAAGGATGGTTTGGCCGGCTCAGCCGGACCCTTGGGTTCATTCTCCTTGGCCTCAGTCCGTTCCTCGTCGCTGACGGGGGCCAACGGGGAGGGGAGGTCGTCACGTAGGACGGCGAGATAAAGGCTGTATGAAAAGAGGCGCTCCCTCGAAGACATGTCCAGGGTGCTTTTGAGGGGGCCCGTGTTCGTGCTGGCGATAAAGAAAAGATATTTGCCGGACATGTCGAAGAGGGGAGCATCGGCATCGCTCATCCCATCGGTGACCGGGACGCTTTTTTTCTGGTCAAGGGAGTATAGGCAAATGACCCCATATCTGGTTGCTTGATAGCGCTTGTAGGCCAGCCACCGGCTGTCGGGCGACCAGGCGGGGGAGGTGCAGAAAGTATCCACCTTGACGGGTTTCTCGTCATCCATATCCAGGCACCAGATGTTCAGCCTCTTGTCGCTGAAGGCGATTTTCCGGGAATCGGGAGCCCAGACCGGCTGGAAGTAGAAGGTCGGGTCGGGGAGGCTAATCTTCCGCGGCGTCTCGCCGCCCATCTGGTCGCTGAGGTAGAGGGCGTATTCTCCAGCGGCATCGGAAAAATAGGCCAGTGTCTTTCCGTCCGGCGACCAGGCGGGAGAGCGGTCCATCGCTCCCGGCGATCGGGTCAGGTTTCGGCAATCTCCCTTCTCCGCCGGAATGGTCAGGATCTCTCCATGGGCTTCGAATGCCGCTCGCCTGCCCGTGGGCGAGAGATCAAAACTGGTGATATCCGCAGCGACGTTTCTAAAATCCGGCCGAAGGGCGGTCAAGTCGCTGGGGACAGATACGACAACCTGCCGGCTTTGGCCGGTTCCGGGGTCATATACATAGAGGTATCCTTCAACGCCGTAGACGACCAGGCCTCCGCCGCTCCCAAGATACCTGATGTCGGACTCCCCGTGGTTGCTGAGCTGCTTCAGGTTTCCGTTCCGCGTGTTGTAGGCAAAAAGATTCATAACTCTGTTCCTGTCGGACAGGAAATAGACCGTCTCTCCGACCCAGACAGGATACATGTCGTTGGAACCCTGGCGGGGGATTTCTTTGTAGGAATAATCCTGGAGGTTAACTATCCAGACGGGAGGCGCTGTTCCGCCGCGGTAACGGCGCCAGTTGGGCTGCCAGAACTGATAGATGGGATTATAGGCGATGAAGCGGCCGTCCGGAGACCAATCGGCGAATTCGGCCATGGGGATCGGGAGCTCCTGCGGAAAACCGCCGTCCGTGCCGACCGTGAACAGGGTGTTGAACTTCCTGTTATGGCTGGTCCGGCCGGACTTGAAAAGAACCTTCCCGCCGTCAGGCGTCCACCCTTGAACGATATCGGGCAAGGGATGATAGGTCAATCTTTTGGGCTGGCCGCCCTCAGAGGGGATGACATAGACGTCGGTGTTGCCGTCGTATTCGGCTGAAAATGCGATCCATTTCCCATCGGGCGAGAAGTGGGGATTGCTTTCCTGTCCCGGATGAGAAGTCAGCCGTCTGGCCGTTCCGCCTTCGACGGGAACCGTCCAGAGGTCTCCGGCATAGATGAAGACGATGAGTTCGCCGTTTGTATCTGGCTGATGGAGAAAACGGGTCCCTTTGCCGGCGAATGATGCGGAGAAAAGGATGAGGATGGAAAGGAAGATGAAACTTGCTTTTTTCATGCTAAAGGTTCTCCTTCCAGAACCAAGCTTGATAATCCGAGGCAGGCCATGATGTTCGAGCTCCGTTCGATCCTTTCAGGCTATTATCAACAAAACAGGGGGGGCTGCCAATACCCAGAATCCAGTTCTTTTCATTTGCCCAAACGAACGAACCTGATTATAATCCCGAGAGCTGAAAAATGAGATGGATCGTCCTCCTCCTGGTCAGTGTCGTGCTGGCCTTGAGCTTTTATGCGTATGATTCCTTGTCGCCCATCAAGGAAACGATCCAGGTCCAGCTGAACTTCAGCTCGACGGACTACGGCCTTCTGGTCTCCGTGTATTCGATCCCCAACACCATCCTGTTCATGGTGATCCTGGGAGGCCTCCTCGCGGACCGCTGGGGAATCCGGAAAATGGGGCTGCTGGCGGCCCTCGCCTGTGCCCTGGGGGCCGTCATCACGGCTTATGGTGCGGGCGGGTTTTTCATCCGGGGAGGGTTCGGGTATTCGTTCATGAGTTCTTTCCTGCCGCGCTTTTCCGCCCCCCTGAAGATGATGATCCTTGGCCGTTTCCTATTCGGCCTGGGAGCGGAGACTCTTAATATCGTCGTGCTCAAGATCCTGGTGAAATGGTTCAAAGGGAGAAAAATGGCTTTCGCTTTCTCGCTCATGACCATTATCGCCCGGATGGGCACGGCCGCCGTCTTGATCCTCTCCCCTGTCCTCATCGAGGCCAAGACGGGATGGACCACATCCCTCTGGGTTTCGGCCGGGCTGATGATTCTCGGGCTGCTGCTGCTCTTGGCCTATCTGCCTTTCGACCGGCGCTCGCCGGACGCCCCCAAGGACGCTGTCGATGATTTCCAAAGCCGCGAGGTCACGACCCTGCTGAAGAACAGGTCTTTCATTTTCATATGCCTTCTCTGCGTGATGTTCTATTCCGCTTTCTTCCCCTTCTTGTCGTTCCTCCCGGACCTCCTCCACAACAAGTTCCAGCTGTCACTCCGGCTGAGCGGAGCCCTCAGCAGCCTGATGATCTGGGGGACGATTGTCTTCATCCCCATCGTCGGCTGGTTTGTCGACAACAAGGGAAAAATCGCCTCACTTCTGCTTTATGGTTCGGGTCTGCTCTTTTTTTCCCATCTCGCCCTGGCCACGACTCGACTTACGCCGTATCTGGCCATCGTCGTCCTGGGATTGGCTTTCACTCTTGTCCCGGCGGCCCTGTGGCCCGCTGTGCCCCGGATCGTCGATGAACGGAGGGTGGGCACCGCGTATGGGATCATGACCTGGACGCAGAGCCTGGGCATACTGACATTTCCCTATCTGGCCGGACGGATCACCGACCTGTCCAATCCGGGGGTAACAACCGAGATGGTTCGGGGCGGCCGCGCCCTGTTAGACTACTCGAATACCTCACTGATGTTTGCCGGGCTCGGGGTCATGAGTTTTGTTTTCGCCGTCATGCTCAAAAAAGAAGATTCACGGAAGAGCG
>CAYGXD010000246.1:0-3225 GCA_964353705.1 uncultured Eubacteriales bacterium
TCTTTCCAGAGGTCGAGGAATTTCCGGTAGCTTTCAGCCGCTCGAGCTCGATCGCCCTGCTGCCCGGCGATTTTTCCCAGCATATAGAGGCTCCGGGCGTAAAAGTCTCCGTAATTTAATCGGGCTGTATAGAGCGAACCAATCTTGTCATACTCTTCCCAGGCTTTGCTCAGGTTTCCGGATTCGTAGTACGCCTTAGCCAGGGCGTTTATGAACCAGGCTTGGATATGGGGCAGGCCCTCAGTCGGAGAATATAAGGAATCGGCGGCTTGCGTCAGATGACTGACGGCTTGGCGGTGGTTCCTTTGTTCCAATTCAATAAGCCCCATAAGGTAATGGTAGTAGCGAATATTCTTCCTATGCAATCCGTTTTGGGCCAGTTCCTTAACCTGGGCGGCGATCTTCATGGCTTCCTCGACGTCATTCACCTGGATGCAGGCTTGCCCTTTAATGGTCAGTATTCCGATTTGTCCCCTCAAGCTCTCCGCTCTTTGTGCGTCCAACAGGAGTACCTCTAGTTTGTTCAGGGCTTCCCGGGGCTGGCCGCTCCTTAGATAGACATAGGCCAGAGGCTCGGTCATGACCGGGTTCATCAGGAGCTGTTTTTTGGCTTCCTCGAATTTCCCCTGAAGCAGATAGAGGTCGGCCATAAGCATTCTCTTGCTCTGGCTCCCCTCGGGCAGTTCCTGGTATCGCCTTTCCGCGTCGGCCAGGTCCCCCGTCAGCAAAGCGATGTGGCCCCTCATCAGTTCAAGAGTTGTCCCGGCTTCGGGATTCAGGGGCAGGATTCTTTCGCCTTTGGCCAGGGCCAGGTCATATTTCCCCTGAAAAAGATAGGCCGCCGCCTGCTTTGTATAGAAAGCGATCGTGTTCGGGTTTGTCCGGAGAAATTGCTCGAGAGTGTCAACGGCCCTATCATATAGCCCCATGGCTTCATAAACCTCTGCCAAGTTCTCGTAGGGAAATCGGGAATCGGGGTTGTTCTGGATATTCCTTTCATAAAGCTCGATGGCTTTGTCCCACTCCTCCAGCTCAAAATAGAGAATCCCCAGGTTGGTGTTGCCGATATAGTCATCCGGATAAAGCTCGAGGAGCTTTTGAAAGGCGGCCAGGGCTTGATCGTAGGTTTTTTCTGAAGTCTTGTAATAATCCGCTTCGATGATGAGGCGCTCCCGTTCCGACACCCTGTCTTTCAACGCAAAGGCCTTCTGGATGGCCTGGAGTCTTGCCGGTCGGATCCCCATATTGCTGTAGGACACGGAGACCGATCTCCAGGCCATGGCAAAATCGGGATCGATCTCCAGGGCTTTTTGCATCATCGAGATGCTTTTCCAGTAGTCGGCCTTGAGGTGGTATTGCCTGCCCTCGCTGTAGATCCTGTAGGCTTCGGTCGAACGCGTGGTGATCTGCTCGATGTTCGAATCGGTATCCGCGTTGATCCGCTCCTTGGAGATCTCAAAGCTGGCCTTGATCCTCCTGGTGAGTTCATCCACCAAAGAAAAGAAGCTTTCTTCGCCGATTCCTTCCACGCTTTCCGACCGGATCACCTCTCCGGCTTGGCCGTCCTGGATCGTGACGTTGATCCGGAACGCATTTCCGGCTTTGGTGAAATTCCCCACCAGGACTCGGTCCGCTTTTCCCCGGGACGCCACTTCCCGCAAGACCTCGGAAGAATACGTTGCGGCTTCAAGTTGGTTCAGGTTGTTCAGGATATTGTAGAGCGTCTCACCGCTGAGGACTCGGATGTATTTCGATTGGGAAAGGTCGGTAATCAGCAAATCCGCCAGGGCGATTCTCCAGTGATCCAGGTTGGCATTTCCTGTGTTATTCTTGAAGTACATAATAGCGAGAGACGGTTTGTCGGATGGGGGAGGGGCAGCCGGACGTTTTGGAAAAAGCCTCCAGGCAAGAATGCCGATGGCTGCCAAAACGATTACCCCGAGCCCGGCCAAAAGCATTTTTTTGGGGCCGGGCGCGGCCGCGGCCTTTTTGGTGAAGATTGTTTTTCTCTGGGTAAGGAGCGTCTCTGTCGGGGCAAGGATTCTCTCGATCTCGGTCAAAGAGGAGAACAGTTCATCCGCGCTCTGGAACCTTTTCGCCGCGTCCTTCTCCAGGCAGCGGAGGATGAGCCTGTTCAGGCTTTCGGGGATCTGCGGCATCAGCTTCTTCGGGATGGGGGGCGGCTCCGTCCTATGCTTGTTTGCGATGCTGAACGGTGTCTCCCCCTCGAACGGCCGGCAGCCCAAGATCATCTCAAAGAGGATCACACCCAGCGCATAGATATCCGACCGGGCGTCTGCCGGTTTCCCTTCGACCTGCTCGGGCGACATGTACTCGGGAGTTCCGATGACCGTGCCCTCTTCCGTGGCTCCTCTTTCCTTTCGTATGCGGGCAATCCCAAAGTCCATTATTTTGGCCTTGCCATCCTTGTCGATCATGATGTTTCCGGGCTTAAGGTCCCGGTGGACGATGCCGAGTTTGTGGGCTTCGGCCAAGGCCTCGGCGATCTGGCGGGCGATGGCCAGAGAAACACCGATGGTCAGGGCCTTGGTTCTGTGGATGAGACTCCTCAGGTCCTCGCCGCTGATGTATTCCATCGTGAAGTAGAGCGTCTCCCCATCCTCGCCAAGGTCGTGGACCCGACAAACGCTGGGGTGGGTGATCTTGCGGGCGACTTTGATCTCGTTCCGGAAGCGCTCCACGGCCTGCTTCTGGGCAGCGATATCCAACCGAATGAGCTTCAGGGCGACTTCCTCATCGATTTTTTTGTCATAGGCACGATAGACCCGGCCCATTCCTCCCGCCCCCAGTTCTTCGATGATCTCGTAGCGGCCAGCAAACAGGACTCCCCGAGCCAGACCTACGGCGGGGGTTTCCAGCGTCAAGGTTTTGGAGAACTGGGGACCTTCAGGCAGGGTCAGCGGTGTTCCGCACTCGCCACAGAACTTAACAGTCTCGAGATTATCCGTATGGCATTTCGGACACTTGGTCGCCACTGCCAATTCCTTCCATAAGCCCTGGCCTAAGCTTATCAAGGAACGGAGAGAGGAGTCAATGGAAAAGGGAACGTCTTATCTTTATGTCCTTCTTATTGCCCAAAAATTGTGGACAATTGGTGGACAAAGCTAACCAAAATGCCTCGGTTTGGCCAACTCAGACAAAAACCAAGACACGACCGAAAAGGCTTATTAATTAGGAGAAAAACAGCGAAATAAGAGTGGGGTG
>CAYGXD010000247.1:0-3102 GCA_964353705.1 uncultured Eubacteriales bacterium
GCGACGTCGGTCTGGGCAAGTGCCTGCTCCATCTCTAACCGAGTCGGGAGCCCCCCGTCCGCGGGGACGGGGGGCTCTCTTTCCTCTTTCCTACTCTCCTGGTGGGAGGAGGCGGGGAGGAGGGGGATGATCGTTCGTGGTTGGCCTGCGGGGGCTATTAGGAGAAAACATGAAAAAATCGGGATTGCCGATCGTGCTGGCCATCGGGCTCGGCTGGCAGGGGCAGGCGGGTCTGTATGGTCAGGACGCCGCGCCACGGTACGTGGTGAGGGAGGTCAAGCCGGATAGCCAGGCCGAAAGCGGGGCCTTCCTCTCCCGTCCGTCGGCGCTCGTCTGCGATGAGGCGCGGATTTATGTCCTGGATATGGACGGCGCCGATATCAAGGTCTACGCCAAGTCCGGGGAGTTTGAGCGCGTCTTGGGCCGGAAGGGCCAGGGGCCCGGCGAGTTTCATCTCCCCAGCGGGCTGGATATCCTTGGCGGGAAATTATACGTCGCGGACGCGGCCAACCGGAGGGTTCAGGTGCTCAACATGGAAGGAAAATACCTCTCCGGGTTCAGGGTGCCGTTCCAGCCTCACAGAGTCCTGGCGCTCGCGCCCGACCGGATTGTCGTCATGAGCCTCCCGACGGGCCGGGACGGCCAGGAAAAAGTCCTTCATGGGTATGACGGCGCGGGTCAGCCTCTCTTTAAGGCCGTGGAATCCTTCTTTTCCGGGGACTCCGTCTATGACCTCATGAGAAACCGCTGGTTCATGCTGAAAGCCGGCGGAGGGGAGTTCTTTCTTGTCCGGGCGACCGACGACCGGGCCGTAAGGCGGCTGGACAAGGACGGCGTTTTGCTGGCCGAGTTCGAGCTGTCCGAAAAGTATCCCTTCCAGGATATCAATATTCCGGTCCGGGATGGGAAGAAGCGGCCGCTTCGCGCCCTTTTTTGGAATTGCGCCTCCGACGGGGAAAAACTTTATCTCCTCGTTCCCGAGCGGACGGAAGACGGCGACCTGGGCCCGGGGAGAAAGATCGTCCTTATCGGCCCGTCCGGAGAGATCGCGGCCGTGATCGACCTTCCCGAGAGGTTAAGCCGGATCGCCGTCAGTGGGAAAAGGATCTTCGGCATCGACCTCGACGCCCGCCTGCGCATTTTCGAGCTGGTGCCGAGATGAGAAATAAAGCCCTCCGGATCGTCCTCTTATTTGGATTCATGATGAGCCGACTGGCCGCGGCGGCGGTGACGAGGGAAGAGACGGTCAGAATCTTCGGCTCCCTGGAAGAAGCGGCCGGGCGGCCGGAGCGTCCCCTCCTCCTGGTTTTCTTTTCGCTCGAGTGTCACGTCTGCTGGGACGAGCTCTTCGAGATGAGATACTTCCTCGAAAAGAATAGTATTCCCGTCGATTTAGTAGGGATTAGCCCCGAGCCGGAAGGCGAGCTGAGGCCGTTCCTGGCCAAGTACGGTTTTTTCCATCCGGTCGTCTCCGACCGGGGGAAGGCGCTCTTCCGCAGGTTCCACGTCCGGCAGGAGCCTTTCCGTGTCATCCTCGACCGGGAGGCAGTTCTTTTCCTGGACGATACTTCCCTGGACTTCTTCGTCCGCCGGGATAAGGTCAAACAATGTCTGTTGGAAATCGCCTCGCGGTAGACCGGTTCATCACCGTTCGGAAGCTCCTCACGGCCCGGGTGAACGGCCTCGTCCTGGGCGGGTTCCTTCTTCTTCTTGGCTATCTCTGGGTCGTGGACTCTTTCCGGGTTTCCTTCGGGGGATTCCTTTACCTCGGCCCTTTTATTTTTCTTTTTTTGTCCCAGGATATGGTGTATGACGAGGTCCACTCCGGTTGTCTTGAGAATCTCCTTTTTATCGGCGGGCGCTTCCGTGGTTATCTCCTGTTTAAGAACGCCATCGTGGCTGCCTCCGGTCTCGGCATAAGCCTTCTCTTCTTTTCCGGTTTCGCAGCCTACGGGCTCGCCACGGGTCAATTCGAGGCCCGGGATCTCGGCCGGTTCGCGGCCGGCATTCTCGTCGGCGGGTACTATGTGGCCGCGGCGGGATTCCTGAGCTTCTTTTTCAGAGCCGGCTCGAACGTCCTTATTTTTCTTTTGGGGCAAGTCCTGCTTTTTGTCGGCCTTCTGCTCACGGCCTCGCAGAGGATGGGGCCGGCCGAACGCCTCACGGCCGAATCTTTTCCGACGATGGGCGCCAAGCTCGAGTTCCTGGCCGTCTCCTCGGTCCTTCCCAATATCATTGTCGCCCGGCGGACCTGGTTTTCCATCCTGGGATTGGGGGCCATGACCGTGGTTTTTCTCGGCCTTCAGGCCTGGAAAATCAGGGCCTTGGAGTTGAGAATGAGATGAGGATCCCGCTTCTTAAAGCCGAGAATCTCGGCAAGCGGTTCGGGGCCGTCGAAGCGGTCGGGGAGGCTACCTTTGAAATCAAACCAGGCGCCATAACGGCCTTCCTCGGGGAGAACGGCGCCGGCAAAACGACCGTCCTCAAGCTCGTCCTCGGGTTCCTGAGGCCGGATTCGGGCCGCTTTTCCTGGGCCGTCCGGAAAGTCGGCTATGTGCCCGAGCGGCCCGCCTTTTTCCCCTGGCTTCGGGGTGACCAGATCCTGCTGGGCACGGCGCGGGCCTTTGGCCTGTCCGGGAGCGAAGCGGACACGGAAGTTGACGCCATCTCCCGCCGGATCGCCTTCGATCCCTCTCTCCTCGGCCGCAAGGTTCAGACTTATTCTCCGGGTAATCAGAAAAAATTCGCCTATCTCCAGAACCTGCTGGTCCGGCCCGACCTCCTGCTCATCGACGAGCCCTTCTCAGCGCTCGACCCTGGGTCCATTAAAAGCGTGCGCGAGCTTTTCCGGGAACTCAAAGCCGGGGGCAAGGCCGTTCTTCTGAGCTCCCATCTCATTTCCGAGCTCGAGAAAGTCTGCGACGAGTTCATCATAATCAAGGCGGGACGCATCGCCGCCCAGGGAACCCTGGCCGGCCAACCGAGCCTTGAAACCATCTTTTTCCACTACTCGGGAGCCGGGCAAATGCGTTCTCTTCTTTGTTAGTCAAGGCGAGGGGTAGTGGATGAGAAACCCGTATGAGGAGTGAGCGGGCACGGTTT
>CAYGXD010000248.1:0-3094 GCA_964353705.1 uncultured Eubacteriales bacterium
TGCCGGAGCCATTGCCGCCGCCGCAGGACCCGAAAGAGGGACCTTCCCGCCTGCAAAACCTGCCGAATCTGATGATCGGCGAATGCCTGAAGCAGGAATTTTCGACCGACCGATGGATCGATATTCCCGGTGGTATCATGGACCTCTACGCCAAGGCCGGAAGGCCCAGGCCTCTCTTCAGGGCTGCCAACCTGGAGAAAAGACTCGGGACACCGGCCAAGCTCTATTACAAAAGCGAATTCTTCAGCCCGACCGGGAGCCATAAAGTCAATACCGCCCTGGCCCAGTGCTGGTATGCCAAACAGCAGGGTTTTGAGCGGATGACGACCGAAACCGGCGCGGGGCAATGGGGAACAGCGCTCGCCTATGCGGCGGCGGTAACCGGCCTCAAATGCACTGTCTTCTGGGTAAGGAGTGTATATAACTGGAAAAAAGACCGGTTGTCCTTCATGAAGCTCTTGGGCGCAGAGGTCTACGCCTCGCCCAGTCCGATGACGGAGTTCGGCCGGTCCCTCTACGATAAGAATCCCGAACACGTCGGGTCGTTGGGGATCGCCATTTCCGAAGGCCTGGAAGATTCTCAAAAAGACCCCAAGGCCACCTATTCCCTGGGCTCGGTCTTGAATCACGTCCTCATGCATCAGACGATCATCGGTCAGGAGACCCAAAAGCAGTTCGAGCTTTTTGACGAATATCCGGACCTGGTTATCTCCTGTCTGGGTGGCGGCTCCAATTTCGGCGGGTTTGCGCTGCCGTTTGTTGGAGATGTCCTGAAAAAGGGCAAGAAAATCAAGTTCATCGCCGCCCAGAGCGATGCCGCTCCCAACCTCCAGGGGAAGTATGAATATGACTTCGCCGACTATGCGGAAATAACTCCTCTGCTGAAGATGTACACATTAGGACACAAGACGGACATGGAGCCGATCAAGGGGGATGGGCTGCGCTACCACGGCTGCTCGCCGATCATCAGTTTCCTGCGCAACAAGGGCTATATCGATACAGTCGCTTACCCCCGTAACGAAAAACACATCTTCGAAATGACCAAGCTGTTCGTGGAAGCAGAAGGGTGGCTGCCGGCTCCGGAATCGGCCTATTCGGTCTGCTGCGCCATTGATGAGGCCAATAAGTGCAGGGAATCGGGCGAGAAAAAGGTCATCGCCTTCAACATCAGCGGCCACGGATTTCTGGACATCTTCGCGTATCGAACCATTTTGGGATTGGAATAGGCTGAGCGTTTCTTAAAAGGAGACCAGCCTCCGGAAGCGGCGGAAGCGGGCCTCGATCTCCCCGGGCCGGAGCTTTTTGAAGCGTCCGATTCCGAAATCTTCGATGGCGAATGAAGCCAGGACACTTCCATAGACAGCCGCCCGACGGATGTCGGGAGGTGAAAAACTCTTCTTTTTGTCGAGATAGCCGAGGAAACCGCCGGCAAAGCTGTCGCCGGCTCCGGTCGGGTCGACCACGTCCTCGCAGGGATTGGCCAGGACGCCGAACACAAATCTCCGGCCGAAGACAAGCGCGCCGTGCTCTCCCTTCTTGGTTACGACCAGACGCGGACCGACGGCCAGGATTTTCTTCCCGGCCTTGATGAGGTTGGTCTCACCGGTCAGCATCCGGATCTCCTCATCGTTGGCAAAGAGGATGTCCACCTTCTTAAGCACCCGCCCGATGGCCCTCGGCTTGGAGCGGATCCAATGGTTCATCGTATCCATGGCCACGAGCTTCGGCCTCCGGACCTGGGCGAGGATGCCTTCCTGGAGGTCAGGGTCGATGTTGGCCAGGAAAACGATCTCGGCCTCCCGGTAGGAAGCGGGCAGTTCGGGCCGGTATCCCTCATAGACATTGACATCCGTCCGGATGGTCTCCCGCTGGTTCGGGTCGTAGCCGTAGCGGCCTTCCCAGTGGAAGGTTTTGCCGGGCCTTCTCTCCAGGCCTTCGACGTCGATGCCGCGGGCTTTAAACAACCGGATGACAGCCGGCGGAAAATCCTTGCCCACGACGCCGACAACCTTCGGGCTCGTGAAGAAGCTCGCCGCCAGGGAGCAGTATGTCCCCGATCCGCCGACGATCCGCTCCCTTCTTCCCCAGGGAGTGTGGATCGTATCGAAGGCCAGCGACCCGACGATGACGAGACTCATGCGCTTCTACTCTTTGATGTACTTGGCGAGGAGGGGCTGAAGGCGCTTCTTTGTTTCCGGCGGGATCAAGTCTCTCCGTGTCACGATGCAGTTCTCAATACCGCGGCCGCAGCCGCACTTTTCGCCTCTTGCCGCCGGGAGAGCGGCCACCGCCCTCCTGATGATCGACTTGGCATTTTCAGTGTTCAGGCGCAGATTCTCCAGGATAAGTCCGACCGAGACCGGCTGCTCCTCGGCATGCCAGACGTCATAATCGGTCACCAGGTTCATGGTGGCGTAACAGATCTCCGCCTCCCGGCAGAGCTTGGCTTCGGTGGCCGCGGTCATCCCGATGACGTCGCAGCCCCACGAGCGGTAGGCCTTGGACTCGGCCTTGCTCGAAAAAGCCGGTCCCTCGATCGAGATATAGGTGCCTCCTTTATGGACGCGCAATCCAAGCGCCTTTCCATTCCCATAAAGGACATCCACTAGCTCGGGGCAAACGGGTTCGGCGAAGCTGATGTGGACGGCGATCCCGTCCCCGAAAAAAGTGCAGCGCCGCCGGGCCCTGTCGAAAAACTGGTCGGAGAAAACGATGTCCCGCGGCCGGATGTCCTCCCGGAGCGAACCGCAGGAGTTGACGCCGATGATCCGCCCCGCTCCGAGCATCTTGAAGCCATAGATATTGGCCGGGAAATTGATATCCGAAGGAAGGAGACGGTGGCCGCGGCCGTGCCGGCTGAGAAAGGCAACCCGCTTCCCCTCCAGCGTACCCAGGAAAAAGGCATCTGAGGGCTGACCGAACGGCGTCTTTAGGCGCAACTCTTGGACGCCCGTGATCCCTTGGATCTCGTAGAGCCCCGTGCCTCCGAGGATGCCGATGTCCACTTGGGGTAGCTTGGTCGTACCGGCCTGCGCCATGAGTCCTCCTGAGAGAAGAATACTCATATATAATGAATGTCCGGCCAAGTCAAGAA
>CAYGXD010000249.1:0-3085 GCA_964353705.1 uncultured Eubacteriales bacterium
GAAGGCTGGCCGCGGGAGGTGAAGAGCGGGGACACCACTTTTAAGATATATCAGCCTCAGCTCGAGTCCTGGGACGGAGTTATGCTCCAGGCCTATGTCGCCATCGAAGTCAAAGCCGCCGGCAGTGAGAAGCCTTCTTATGGGGCGGCCCTGCTTTCGGCCAGCACCAATGTGGATAAGGTCGACCGGATGGTGAGTCTTGATAACGTCAAGGTCCTCAAGGTAATTTTTCCCTCGGCGCCGGATAAACAGGAGGCCTATCTCGAGACGCTTCAGAAAAACGTGATCCCAAAGACGAGGCTCATCGCTCTCGACCGTCTGGAAGCTGAACTCGCCATCATGGAAGCGGAGAAGAAGACCGACGTCGCGGTGCCGATCAAGAACGACCCGCCGCGCATCATTTTTTCGACCGGGCCGGCCATCCTGGTTTACATCGACGGCGCTCCGGTTTATCGGCCGGTCAAGGACACCAAGCTTCAACGCGTCATCAACACTCGTCCCCTGATCTTGAAGGACTCGACCGGAAAACACTTCCTTCACCTCTTTGACGGCTGGCTGGAAGCGGCCTCAATAGCCGGCCCTTGGACGGTCAACAAGGCGCCCGTGACTGACCTCGATAAGGCTCTCAAAGATGCGGTCGCCGGCGGCCAGGTCGACCTGCTCGAGGGAAAGACCGATCCTGAGAAAGAGGAAGAAAAGCCGACGCTGGCCAAGGGGCCCGTCCCGACGATCACCGTGGCCACCTCGGCCGCGGAACTGATTGTGACCGAAGGGGAGCCCACATACGTCGCCATCCCCGGCACTTCGCTCCTCTATGCCGAGAACACGACGGGACACTTGTTCAAGCACAGCGTTCAGCAGAACTTCTATGTGCTCATTTCCGGGCGATGGTTCGCTGCGGTCACCGCGAAGGGACCCTGGGAATTTGTTCCCTACGGCAAGCTCCCGGCCGACTTCGCCAAGATCCCGGATGACAGCCCGAAAGAAAACGTGAAGGCTTCTATCCCCGACACGCCGCAGGCCAAGGAAGCGGTCATCGCCAACCATATTCCGCAGACGGCCGCCGTCAATCGCAAGACCGCGAAGTTGAACCAGCCCCAGTTCGATGGGGAGCCGCAGTTCAAGCCCATCGATGGGACAACGCTTCAGTCCGCCGTCAATACCGCGACTCCGGTCATCCGGGTGGATGCCAAGACCCTTTACGCCGTCGAGAACGGCATCTGGTTCAAAGCCCCGTCGGTCGACGGACCGTGGGTGGTCGCGGACTCGGTGCCGATAGCGATCTATGCTATTCCACCCAGCTCGTCTCTTCATTTTGTGACTTATGTCAAGGTGTATAACTCCGACGCGGAAACCGTGAACGTAGGTTACACACCCGGATATTATGGAGCTTGCGTCACTCACGGCTCGGGCTTTGTGGTTGTCTACGGCACCGGCTACCATTACACACCATGGGTGGGTGCTGTTTGGTTCGGGCCGCCGATGACTTATGGCTTTGGCTGCAGCATGTGCTACACTCCGTGGACGGGGTGGGCCTACAGCTTCGGGTTCGGCTGGCACTGGGGAGTGCCGATGGCTCCTGTTTACTGGGGCTGGGGCATGCATCCCTGGTGGGGGCCCGTCGGCTGGGGACATTATTACCCCTATCCCTACTATCATCCGCCGTACGGATGGTATGGCGGCGCCGCGTGGGGCGTGCACGGTGCGGCGGCCTGGGGCCCGGGGGGCTGGGCGGGGACGACCGGCAATGTTTACCATCGGTATGGTTCGACGGGGGCCGTGACGCGGACATCTCAAGGCTACAACGCTTATACCGGGAACCGCTGGGCCAACCAGGTCGGCATGTCCTATAACTCCAAAACCGGGAACCTCGCCGCCGGCCAGCGGGCCGCCGTGGGCAATGTCTATACGGGCAACTATGCCTATGGGAGCCGGGGCGCGGTGACGAATACCAAAACGGGCAATACCGTCAGCGGGGGCAAGGTGACCGCGGGCAACGCCCGCACGGGCGAGCAGGGCAGCGCTGCCTGGCTTCGCGGGGAGCAGGGCGGCGCGGTGAAAGCGGGAGATGATATCTACGCAGCCAAGGACGGGACAGTTTATAAAAAGGGCAGCAATGGCTGGGAGCAAAACTCCGGCAGCGGCTGGGGTTCGGTGGATTCTCCCAAACAGACGGCGACTTCGGCTTCCCAAGGGAACAAACCAGCATCGACATCTGCACAGGCTTCGAATTTGGACAGCCAGCAGAAGGCCCGGGCGCAGGGTCAGGCGCGTACGCAGGGCTTTCAGTCCGGAGCTTATCGTTCTGCCGGTGGAGGAGGCGGCCGCAGGCGGTAGGCGGGACCTCGGTTGTCCTTGAGCCCGTATAGGACTAAGGTCCAATTGACGCTCGGTACCTCTTCATCTATAATACGGCCCTTGTTTGAAATATTTTTATCGGAGGTTTATTGATGAAAAACTCAAAGGCACTGATTCTTGCCCTGGCGCTCGTCTTGGTATCGACAGCGGCCTGGGCCCAAGGCCGGATCGAGATTATGCCGTTCGCTGGCTATCGCACCACGGGTAGCTTCGAAGGCGCGGTCTTGGAGTTCACCGACTTCCACGTCAAGGACGGGTTCGCCTACGGCCTGACCTTCGGATACAGAGTGAACCAGATGTTCACGATCGAAGGGATGTGGAGCCGGGTCGATTCCAACATCTCGGCCCTGGAGAATGCGTCCGAGGTGGAACTGGCCAAACTCTCCACGGACCAGTTCCACGGGAATTTTCTCATCTTCTTCGGCGGCGAGGAAATGAAGGCGCGTCCCTATTTCCTGATCGGATTGGGAGCGACGATCTTCAATCCCAAGTCCACCACATTCGAGGGCGAAACCGTTGATCCTGATAGTGAAAGCCGCTTTTCCTGGTCCTTGGGCGGAGGCCTTCAGGTCATGTTCAGCGAGAAGGTCGGTCTCAGGGCCCAGGGGAAATGGACGCCGACCTACATCAACACCTCGAGCGAGATCTGGATCGACTGGTGGGGCTATCCCTGGGTCGTTCCGGTCAGCAATTACATGAACCAGTGGGAGTTCACGGGCGGGCTGGT
>CAYGXD010000250.1:0-3049 GCA_964353705.1 uncultured Eubacteriales bacterium
CCACCTGAAGGCCAACATGCCGAAGCCCCCTCCCGAGTTTGGAAAAGAGGTGGCCCGGCGTTATGCGACCGAGGATCTCGCCATGCGGAGTTCCATCAAGCCCCGCAGCATGGCCAAGGATGTGGTCGACCTCCGGGAAAGGGTGATGCGGAGAAAACGGGCGGAGGACATCCTCAAGGGGCTGCCCCTGCTCAACTGCGGGCTGTGCGGGGCGCCCTCCTGCAAGGACCATGCGGATGATGTGGCCTCGGCCAGGACGGAGATCAGCGACTGCGTCTTTCTCTCCAAGGCCCGGATAGATCTGCTCCGGAAAATCTATAAGAAGGGCCCCCGGGCCCCTAAGGGATGAGCGTTTTCAAATATTTTCCTCGATTGTTTCCAGGACCACCGGCACCAGCCGTTCTCGTCGCCTGAAGACAAGATATTCACCGGCCTGCCGCTTTGCTGCTTATGCAGTGGCGTCCGCCCTGCGGTTGCGGTTTTGCTGGGACTTTCTCAGCAAGATGAAGACAGTAAGGGCCGCAGCCGTCAGAAAGAGGACCAGGACGAGCCACTTGATGCCGCCGGCCATGAAGGTCAAGCCAAGGGTCATCGGTTCGCCGCTGACCAGCGTTTCGGCGAAGCGATAGAGCTCGCCGGACGTCGGTATTTGCACCCGGATGGGAAGGACTCCCATTGCAACCGCCGCTGCTCCCGCTTGGACGTCCTGGACACGCTGGTTGAACCGGAGCTCGTTTTCGGCCTGGGAGGTCAGTTGGGACTGGTCGAGGGCGAGCTTGGCGCCGAACTCTCGCTTCATCTCGTCGGCTTGGCGTTGGATGCGGTCTTTGTAATCCGGGGGCATCTCCTCGCCCGGCTTGGGGACGTCAGCCTCGATCCGGCTGGCCGTTCGGCGTTTGAGTCCGAGAATCGGGCGAAGGCCGCTCGCGCTCTTCTCTTTCTCAACCGAGCCTCCGAAGCGGAGGTAGTCGTAACCGACGGGAAGATAGACGCTCCAAAGCGCTTGACTGATGATGATGTCCGGCACCGGGAACTCGGCGGACCGGCGGCCGATGGCCCCGAAGCGAGCCGCTTTCTGGTGATAAATGACCTCGACGTCGAAAGCAGCGAGCCCCGAAGCGCCTTCGCGCGAGCGATTGAGCGGGATCAGGATCTTGCCGCCGCCGCGGCGCGGCTTTGCCGGCGCGCCGTCGACAAAAACGCTCCATAGCTCCGCATCCTTAGGGAGCGTGAGCTCGAGGAATTGTTTTGAGGTGTTGCGGACTGAATAGACGATCCGGTGGACGATCTTCCCGTCGTCGGTGATTAGGGTGACCCCGCTGGCCAGGTCGATGACCGTGCTGATCACCCGGATTTCCTCATGCTTTTTGATATCGAGAATGAGGGCATAAGGGAACCGCAAGTATTTGAACCCGAAGATGAGCGGCTTGAGCGACCGGCCGATGAGCGTTCCGGGAAGCTCGGAGACGTCGAGAACGTCGGCGCCCTGAACGCTCGCGACTACGACCTCGGCCGCGGCCTTGAGTTCGACTCCCAGGAACCCCTTTTCCCGGATGGCGTCCACGACCGTGAAGCCGGCGTACCCGGCGGCTTGGGCAGCGTGGGGAAGGATCTTTTCCGCGGAGATTGTGACGGCAAAGTTGCCCTTTTTAGGGAAATCGAAGGGGATCTCGAGATAGGTTTCTTCCTCGCGGGTCAGTTCGCGCCAGTCGCCGACCCCGGGGCCGCGGACATCGAGAACGCTGTATCCGTCGGGGACACGAAGCACCAGCGCCGGAATCGTATTTTGAAGGACGGTCAATGCGATTTCGGCGTTGATCCGGAGGGCGTCCTCCTCGACCGAAATCAAGGTGAGCGTGTCGGCGTAGATTTTGGCCGGTCCGGCCGGCGCTTCGGCGACCTTCTTCCTCCATTTAAGGGAGACGGTCTCAGTCGGGGTCAGGGCGGCGAAGATATGGGTCGTGCCGTTGCGGTCCGAAACTTCGAGCTGTTGGGCGCCCGGGACTTCGACCTCGAGCCCGCGGTTGGGAAGCTCGAACTCGAGGATCGTGATCGGTGTTCTGGGAATGGGGAACGAAATTCCCTGAATCTCGTCCCCCGTCGCGCGAAGGGCGAAATCCACGGTGATTCGGAGCGGGCCCGCCTGGGCCGTCGAGACCGTATAGCATCCGTCCCGCATTTCGATCAAGGCTGGAACGTCGTTCAGCCGGATATCGCGGACGGCGATTTGCCCCGGGAACAGGGAGAGGTTGACAAAAGCGCCGGGAGTCGCGGGGAATACCTCAGCGGAGATGTCGGCCAGTACAAGCGCCGCGCCTCCGGCGAGCCGGCCCTTATAAACCGATTTCCTCAACAGCGACTCCGCCGGCCGATGAATGCCGGTCGATGTCGGCGGTTTCATCTTCTCGAGCAGGTTGCGGAATTGGCCCCGAGTCAGGACGACTTTTTCGTCGCGGAGCTCGAAGGCCGGGACGATCTTGGTGTCCGTTTGAGCGATGATCCGTTGAAACTCGGTCCAGGAGAGGACGATCTCGTCCTTTTCCAAATCGAGAAGCTTCTTGAATTCTTCCCAGGATACCTTGACGGCGCCGGTTTCGGCCGCGTCTTGGGCCGGGGCGACAAGAGAGAAGGCCAAGATAAGTGCCATGACCAGCAGTTTTTTTTTGATGCGTTTTGACATGTCATCCTCCTTAATTGGCTACCACATCACAAATACGGCAATGTTCAGGAGGACGTGTCACCAGGAGGTAAAATGATTGTCAAAAAAATGTCAAATCCCCCTGCCCCCATTTTTTCCAGGGGCTGGCCCAGTTTCGGATGTCTAATTCCTAAATCGGCTTGTCCGGCGTCTCTCCCTTGTGCCCGGCCAAGCGGCTAGCCGAGTGGGGGGGGGCACGATGAAGGTCATCGCCATCCTCACGGACTGTGCCGAGGTCATTTTCAACTTATCCTAAGGGGGGAATCGTGTTTTTGGCGGACGGAGCCAGAGAGATTGGGTCGGGTCGGGTTTGAAGACCCGAGTTTGCGCTTCCTCGAGCATCTGCGCTAC
>CAYGXD010000251.1:0-3044 GCA_964353705.1 uncultured Eubacteriales bacterium
CCACGATCTCCCCCCGGCTTTTCCAGGCCTTGACGATCTTGAGCTTGTCGATCGGCGAGACCCGGGCGTAGACGGTGACCCGGTCAACGATCTTCTCCAACTCCTTCTCGCTCATGGCGGCGAGTTTCTCCCCGTTCAGGACCATGTCCCCCTCTTCATAGATTCCGATCTCCTTGGCGACGGCCCGGGCGGTGATCTCGTGGTCGCCGGTTATCATAACGGTCTTAATCTTGATCCGGCGGCACGTCCTGACCGCTTCGATGGCCTCGGCGCGAGGCGGGTCCATCATGCCCATGAGCCCGAGAAAAACCATATCGCTCTCATCTTCCTCTCCGCAGCAGTTGATATGCCGCGGCACCGGCTTCATGGCCACTCCGAGGACCCGCAAGGCCGAGGCGGCCATCTGCCGGTTGGCCTCGAGGGCATTTGCCTTATCTGTGGAAGAAAGGGGAACGATCCCGGCTTCGGTCAGCCAATGAGAGCAACGGCCAAGAACCTCTTCGGGCGCGCCCTTCATATAGGCGACGCGCCGGCCGTCTGGCTCATCGTGGAGGGTGGTCATGCGCTTGCGCTCCGAGCTGAAGGGGATCTCTTCGATCCGGGGGTGATCCAGCCGGATATCCTTGACATGGAGGCCGGCCTTGGCCGCGGTCACGACGAGGGCGCCCTCGGTCGGGTCTCCCTTGACCCTCCATTTCCCCTCGACTTCCTCGAGGGACGAGTCATTGCAAAGGAGGGCTGCTTTGAGCAGGAGCCCCAGCGCACCCTCCCGGGCAGCGGCCCCCTGAATGCCCTGAAATTCACCCCCCGGGTCATAGCCGACCCCCGTCACCTCGACCCATTTTCCCGCCGCCGTGAAAATCCGGCGGACCGTCATCTCGCCTTTAGTCAGCGTGCCGGTCTTATCAGAGCAGATGACAGTGGCGCAACCCAGGGTTTCGACAGCCGGCATCTTCCTGACCAGGGCATTCTGCTTGGCCATCTGGTGCATTGCGATGGCCAGGGCGCCGGTGACTATGGCGGCCAGGGCTTCGGGTACGGCGGCGACGGCCAGGGCGATGGCGAACATGGCGGTGCTGATCAGGAACTTCAATGTGACTTGGCCTATCAAGGCTTCTCGGAGGACGCTGAGCCCGGCTACACCCACGCAGATGACCAGGGAAATTATGCCCAGCCAACGCCCGATCTCTTCGGTCCTTTTTTCCAGGGGGGTTTTTTTCGTCTCGGCGCCCGCCACCTCCTCAGCGATCCGTCCGAACTCGGTGTTCATCCCGGTCGAGGTCACGGCGGCCTTGCCGCGGCCGTAAGTAACGATTGTCCCGGCGAACACCATGTTGACCTGCTCGCCGGTTGGGATTTTTTCGCCCAGGGGGGCCGTCTCCTTCCTGACCGGAACCGATTCTCCGGTCAGGGCGGCCTCATCGCAGTTGAGGGAGCGCACCTCGACTATGCGGGCATCGGCCGGGATCTTATCCCCGGCCTCGAGGAGAATGATGTCGCCGGGGACGAGGTCTCGAGACGGGATTTCCTCTTCTTTGGCGTCCCGCAGGACGGTTATGGTCGGGGAGAGCATTTTCTTCAGCGCTTCCAGGGCCCGTTCCGCCTTATATTCCTGGACAAAACCGAGGACGGCGCTGAGCAGGACGATGACGGCGATCATCAGGGCATCCACCCACTCGCCGACAAGGAGGGAGAGGCCCGTGGCCGCCAGCAGTATGATAATGAGCAAATTCTTGAACTGACCGAGAAAAAGGCCGAGGGGAGAAGCTTTTTCTTCCTTCCGGAGCTCGTTCGGGCCAAACTCTGCCAAACGCTTGGACACATCGGCAGAGGTCAGGCCGCGGTGCGGGTCCGTGCGGAGACGGTGAAGAACTTGATCAGCGTCCAGGGCGTGCCAGGCAGGTATTTGCATAGTCTTCGTCTCCTCTTCGACTGAAGCTCAACAAGGCGGCCATTATAGCAAACTTGGCCCGGCCGTAAAACTCCGGCGTCATCCCCGGAGCGCGGCTAGCCGTTAGCGGTGAGAAAAGGGGGCAGCAAAGGGGAGGGGCTGGGGGGAAATATGCTCAGGCGATTCATCGCGAGGGGGGATTGCCATACATAAGGATAAGAACGATAAATATAATCGCTATTCTTATGGATACCTATGAGGAATTGCCTTCGCAGATTGCGGCGGCTTGAATTGAAGGAAGAAAGACTCTACAATGGGCGCCCGAAGAAAGGCGATAGAACCTTTCCCGAGGGAGGGGAAATCCGGGGCACAGCATTATCGGACCGTCGATCCGGTCCGCTGAAGCAGGTGGAAAAATGAGAGAACGAGGCTTTACACTAATCGAGTCATTGCTGGTCATTGCGATCATCGGCGTCCTGGTGCTCGTGTCGTACCCGAGCATCAAGAATTCTATGGAGGCCAGAGGACTGGAAAACGAAGCCCGGGAGATACTTACGACTCTCCAGCAGGCCAAGTTCCAAGCCGTAAAGCTCAAGCTGAATCACCGGGTCAATTTTGACAGCAGCCTGGGCTATTGGGTCTATTTTATCGAGAGGGAAGTGAGTTACAACACCTGGGTCGCGATCCCCGGCTATATAAGGAATTACGTCCCTAACAAGTTTGCCGTCACCATCAACCTGCCGGGACAGCTCCTGGTTTATTCTCCCCTGGGTTTAGTCCTCAATTACAGCACGACCCAACACGAAATCTCCATCCAGAGTCCGCTTATCCAACGGCAGGGCCAGCCGAGTACGAGAAATATCGTCATCTATGCCGGCGGCTCCGTCCAGTACACGAAATCCACCTAGGACCTGGAAACATGAATCGGGATAGAGGAGGCGAGATGCAAATTCGGCGGAATAAAAAAGAGGGGTTTTCACTTTTGGAGGTCATCATCGGCATCACTCTTGTGGCCATCGCCGTCCTGGGCCTGGCCGAGATGTTCACCCTGGGTATCCTGAACAACCTGAAGGCGGAAAGGATCGCCAACGCCTCTTTCCTGGCGCAGCAGCAGGTCGACGTCTTCAGGAACCTGACCGGCGACGAATTGACG
>CAYGXD010000252.1:0-1402 GCA_964353705.1 uncultured Eubacteriales bacterium
CCGGCCCGGTCATTATTCTGGGTGGCGATATAGGCTTCGCATTCTCCGCAGTCGAGTCCGCAGTAGGCAAGAATCTTGGCCATTTTTTCCCTCCCACAATCTCAAGGAGGGGTCGAGTTTATTACGTCAGAGGAAGCTTCGTCAAGTTGAACACGGCTTTCATATCCTGGCGGCCCCAAAATTTAGAAATCGGCCAGCTTGACCTTTATCCTGGCAAAATCTTTCCGGTTGAAGGTGGCCACTCCATCACAGTCCGCGGCCAAGGCCCCGGCGGCGATATAGGCATCGGGGAACTCGACGCCGGCGTTGGCGGCCAGCGTCAAGGCTGTCTCCACAAGATGGGCATCCGTCATCACGAGCCCGGGCATGGCAAAAACGGCGCTGAGCACTTCCTGCACTTTTTCCCTGGGGATTTTATAAGCCGACCGGAGCGTCCAGGCGAGCTCAAAGAGTACCGGAGGCCCGCAGACGAGCCGGATTTCGCCTTCCCGCGCCTTTACAATCAGGCTGGCGGCCCGTTCGTGTTGGCCCTGCTCATCGACGGTAAAGAACCGGAGAAAAACGTTGGCGTCAACAAACCAAGTGCTCATCCCTGCTTCTTTCTCTCCTCCATGATAAACCTGGCCATGGCCTCCTTCTCCTTTTCGCGGGGCAGCGCTCTACCGAGGAAACCCTCTAGGCTCATGATATCCGGGGCCGGCCGAACCACGATTTCGCCTTCCTTGACTTCAATCAGGACCCTGTCACGGGGTTTGATGCCAATAGTCCGGCAGGCCGCCGCGGGAAGGGTAATTTGGCTTTTGGATGAGAGGGTTGCAACTGTCATAGACGTTTCCTTTACTTATTTAATTTGCTTTACTTATTATATATAGTAAAGCATTTCAGGTCAAGCTTTTTATAGACGCAGCTCGCCGTCAGTTCCAAAATATAAGGATAGACGATGTGCCATAAAAAAACTCTCAAGAGCTTGAATCTGGCACAGGTCCGCCCGTCGGTGCCGGGGGTTTCAAAAAGAATTCAGATGAGACCGGATCCCTGAATCAGGGATAGGGCCGCATCTTTACAAAAGATGCGATGATAGAATAATATAAACGGAATAAACGAGCTTACTATTTGTCTAAGATTGAGTCGGTATGGCCAAACTGAAGAAAGTCGTCGAAGTCGGGTTCATAACCCTCGCTTCTCTCGCCCTCATCGCCCAGGTGACAAGCATTTATCTTGGCTGGAGACACGGGAAGGCCGTGGACAGGGAAATCCTGAAAAACTCCAGGGTCGAGGTAATCAAGGCCAATCCTCGTTTCCCGCCGGCGCTTCTTGTCGCCTACACGAATTCAGGCCGTCTTCCTATTGAGAAAACCCACTTCCGGCTGATTTTCGAGCAAAACGCCCAGGAGGTCGCCCG
>CAYGXD010000252.1:1502-2993 GCA_964353705.1 uncultured Eubacteriales bacterium
GGGATGTCTCTCTATTTTCTGGCCGGAGGAGGGTTGACCTCGGGAGATTGGGAGGATTTTCGGGGAAATTACCTGAACCTGATTGCCGGCCTGGGAGTGAAGATCCCCATCTCACAGTCACACCCCAGCCTCGCGCTCAACTTGGGGGGAGCGCTTGTCCATCTGATCGACCCGGAAGAGTACGGAAACGAAACGGCGGACTATATTAAGTTTCAGGCCGGGATCGAGTTTTGACCGGAGACACCGAAGACTTGCTTCCAGCACTTTTATTTCACCATAGCTTGCGGATCTCGTCATCGCGGCCGGTCATCTCCCAGCGGCTGAGCGAGACCGGAATCATACCGCAGGCGAGGAATTGGTCCATGAACTTCTGAAGGGTGAATCCCTCTCCCATCTGGACGGCCCGGTCGGCCAGGAGCCTGTCGATCTGCACCTTGCCCACCACATAGCTCGTCCCGTAGCCGGGCTGCTGGAGATAGATCCGGAGATCCGTCCAAATCGTTTCCCCATCCGGGAGAAGCCAGCCGTAAGGAGTCAGGTCGACGCCGGCCTTGACGGCGGCCTCGAGATTCCATTCGTTGCTGTGCATCATAAGGTCGCCCAGCGCCCGGGCGCAGCGCATGGCCACCAGGATATAGACGAGCTCCTTGGCCCGAGGGCGCTTGTCGAACAACCCGGCCTGGAGCATCAATTCCTCCATCGCCGTGGCCAACCCCTCGGCCCGCGAATCCCAGATATTGTAGAGGAGCGGCGCGCGGCGGATCAGGCTGGGATGCGGATCCCGGGCCATCATCTGCTTATCCAGCCAGTGCATGCTGTGGCATTTCAAGGGCATCGGGTCGAGCGATTCGACCCGGGCGAAGAAATCGCGCCGGGCAGCCGGCGGGGAGAAACCGCCCTGGAAATGAGCCAGGCCCAGATAATCCGGCACGGAAAAGACCGGCTCCTCCCGCAGGAACCTCATGAACTCATCCACCGCCTCGTTATGCCGGCGGCCTGCTTCCTCCTCCGTCGCCGGAGGCGAGAGCGGCGGAAGGCGGCGATTCCGGTGTTCCTCGAGCTTCAAAGCGGCCATCGACCTCTCCCACTCTCGCTCGAGGATTTGCCGCTGTTCTTTCCAGGTATAAGGGACGAGGTGGACATTCCTCATATACCAATCGAAGTTTTCGACGCCGACGCCGCACGGCACCGCTTTCATCGACGCTTCTTTCTTCTCGGCCCAGGAAAGGAATTCACCGACTGCGGCTTTGGCCTGTTCGGCCGCGGGAACAAGGTCCGGGTGATGCTTCGCCAGGATCTCGGCCAGGTTATCGAGGATTTGAATCTCGCTTCGGATCGACGGCAGGCTGATCATCCAGAGGTCCCTGGCCTCTTCGACCAGGTTCTTTTTCCCTTGCACGAGAATAGGGGGAACGGCCTGAAGTTTGGTTTTGAATTCGGCCCGCTCGTTCTCTCGGAGCGGGAACTTATGCTTCCAAAGATCGAGAGGGT
>CAYGXD010000253.1:0-2952 GCA_964353705.1 uncultured Eubacteriales bacterium
AGAGGATCTCCCATCTTGAGTTTCCGGGTGCGGCCGATGAAATCGGTCATAAACCTGTCGTAGATGCTCTCTTGGAGATAGATCCGCTGGATGGAGATACAGATCTGGCCTGAGTAAGAGAAGGAGCCCGTTACGATGCGCGGTATGGCGAATTCAAGATCGGCGTCCGGCTCGACGATGACCGCGGCGTTGCCCCCTAGCTCGAGGGTGACTTTCTTCTGGTAGGCTTTTTTCTTGAGCTCCCAGCCTACAGCCGGGCTCCCCGTGAAAGTCACTTTCTTGACGACATCATCGGTCAGAAGGATTTCGGATTCTTTGTACCCGGCGGGCAGGACATTGAATCCGCCCTGAGGATACCCGGATTCCTGGATGATCTCTCCTAAAAGAAGCGAGGTGATGGGGACCTGGGATGCCGGTCGCAGGACGAGGGCGTTCCCCACAGCCAGCGCAGGCGCGACCTTATGGGCTACGAGGTTGAGAGGAAAGTTAAACGGTGTAATAGCCGTGACGACGCCGACCGGGAACCTCCGCGTCAGACCCCATCGCTTGGCCGTGGCCGGGCTGAGGTCGAGTGGAATGAGCTCGCCGCCCAGCCGCTTGGCTTCCTCCGAAGCGATGTCGAAGGTCATGGCCGCCCTGTCGACCTCGGCCCGGGCGTCGCGGATGATCTTACCGGACTGGAGCGTGATGGATTCGGCCAGCTCCTCCCGGCGCGCCTTGATCCCTGCCGAGATCTTTTCCAGGATGGTCGAGCGTTCGTACGAGGAGAGCGTTTTTGTCTTCTTAAAGGCGTTGTCGGCCGCCGCAAGCGCCTCCTCGACCTGTTCCTTCGCGGCAAAATGGACCTTCCCGGCGACAGCCTGATTGTAGGGAGATTTGACCTCCCGCACCTGCTTGGATTCCTTCCACTGCCCATTGATGAAAAGCTTGTATTCCTTCATCGTTCCCCCTCAGGATTTCATTCTATACGACCTGTATAAGTCCTTCAGCATCAGCGCGTCGGTCTCGAGGTTGGGGCTCTCGCAAATGACCATCCCGGCCGCGCCGACATCCCGGAGCGCCTGGAGCCAGCCGTCGAAATTGAAATCCGATTTATGGAGGTCCAGGTGCTTGATCTCGCCTTTCTCCCCGTACAGGATACCGGCGATATGGATGTGCATATCGCCGATCGCTTTTGCCCCCAGTTTTTTCTCTATCTTTCTCAAGACATGATGGAAATGCCGGTAGGAGTTCTCGCTTCTTTCCCGGGCGTGGAGATGCGAGAAATCAAAGCAGGGGAGAAGGCCGTCGACCTCCCGGCACAAGGTGATGATCTCGTCGAGTGAGCCGAACTGGGTCTTTTTACCCATCGTCTCCGGCCGGAGGGTGACGGGGTTCTGTTCCGACCTCAGGATCGGGACGATATTCCTGAGCGCCGCTTTGATTCTCTCATAGGTCATTTCGGGAGAATCGTGGCCGTAATAGCCCACATGGAAAACAAGGCTCCTCGCTCCCAGGATCCGGGCCATGCGGGCGGAGGAGATCAAATGCTCCTGGCTGGCTAGCCTGGTCCCGTGCTCCGCCGAGTTCAGGTTGATGTAATAAGGGGCGTGGACGCTCAAACGGATGCCGAGGCTGGCGGCCTTCTTTCCGATCAGGGCGGCGGTGTCGTTTCCCATCTTGACGCCCTTGACGAACTCGACTTCCAGACAGTCTAGCCCGAGATTCTTGACGTGATCGAGCGCCGCCAGGGTGGTAGAGGCCGGCGCAGAAAGAGGAACGCCCGCGGTTCCGAAAAGGAGCCTTTTAGAAGCAGAAATCATCAGCCCTTCCATCCGAATCGAGGAATCGGCTGACGATGCGCATGGCACAATATTCGCCGCACATGGAGCAGGCTTTGGAGGCGGACCTCCTTTTTTTGCGGATCTCGGCGAATTTATGGGGGTCGATGACAAGCTTTTTCTGGGCGTCCCAGTCCAGTTTCTTCCTGGCTTTGGAGAGGGCGAGGTCCCGGTCGACGGCACCTTTGACGCCTTTGACGATGTCGGCGGCGTGGGCCGCGATCTTGGAGGCGATGAGTCCCTCCCGGACATCGTCGATCGTGGGCAGACCGAGGTGTTCGGCGGGGGTCACGTAGCAGAGGAAATCGGCCCCGGCGGCGGCGGCGATGGCGCCCCCTATGGCTGAAACTATGTGGTCATAGCCCGGTGCGATGTCGGTGACGAGAGGTCCCAGCACATAGAATGGCGCCTCGTGGCAGATGCGCTTCTGGAGCCGGATGTTCATCTCCACCTGGTCGAGAGGGACATGGCCGGGCCCTTCAACCATGACCTGGACTCCAGCGTCCCAGGCTTGCTGGACAAGCTCACCGAGAGTGAGGAGCTCTTCGATCTGGGGCCGGTCGGTGGCGTCGATGATCGATCCGGGACGGAGTGCGTCGCCCAGGCTCAAGGTGATATCGTAGTGGCGGGCGATGGACAGGAGACGGTCGTAATTGGCATAGAGGGGGTTTTCGGCGCCGTGGTGGAGCATCCAGGCGAGATGGAAGGCTCCTCCGCGGGAGACGATGTCGGCCACCCGCTTCTGCTTCTTGAGGCGGTCGATGGCTTTCTGGGTGAGGCCGCAGTGGACCGTCATGAAATCGACGCCTTCCTGAGCCTGAGCTTCGATGGAGGCAAAGAGATCGTCGACGGTCATTTTCACTATGGACCGGTGGCGGTCGATGGCCTCGATCGCAGCCTGGTAGACCGGGACGGTGCCCAGGGGGATAGGGGAGCGGGCCAGGATGCGGCGGCGGATGCGGCGGATGTCGCCTCCGGTGCTCAGGTCCATCAGGGCGTCGGCTTCGTATTTCAGGGCGACATCGACCTTGCGGAGCTCATCGGCGAGCTGCGGGAAGTCGGCCGATGTTCCGATGTTGACATTGACCTTGGTGCGTAGGGACCGGCCGATGGCCGAAGGCCGGGCAGGGGA
>CAYGXD010000254.1:0-2872 GCA_964353705.1 uncultured Eubacteriales bacterium
GGTAAAACTGAACCTCGAGAGATCATTTAGCTGGCACAGCAGAAAAGCAATTTCCAATGATTCTCCCGTCTATGCAGCGGACCTTAGCTAGGAACTTACGAGACAGGACACTAGCGCCCCGGTGGCGGCCAGCGGTTTTCCTGCAGGTACTCGTCGACCTCCCGGGCGCTGGAGAACGGCCGGCCCAGGTCGATCTCACAATACCGCCCGTACTTGGCGAACATCTCCGCCGTCACGAACCCGACAATGGCCGTATTCCTGCGAAGCCGCTCGGCCGGACCGAAATAGACATACCCTCGGGCCAGCTTCTCCATCTTGACGGGGTCGGGTCCCATGCCGCGGACAAGGATCGAGGCGAAGGGAGACGAGAACATATCGAAGCCGACCGGCAGGGTCCGCCCCGGGTCAATAGCCTTCGTTACCGCCGGGAATCCGCCCCAGTCCAGGGCGACCTGGAGCACCCGGTCGCCGTGCTTTTCGTAGAGGACCTTCCCCATGATGGGCCTGTTGTAGGGCTTGTCCGGAGGGGTCCCGAAATGGGACTCATCATGACCGCGGCCGACGAAGGCGAGCCCCTTGATCCCCTTGGCCAGGATCTCCCTTTCCACGTTCTCGGCCATCTCAAGGTCACGTTTCATCTGGATCTCGTAGAGGGCCTTCCCTTCCGGAGAATCCCGCTCCACGGTCTTGATCTTGATGTAAGTGTCCACCCAATCGATCACTTTGTCGATCCCGACGAAGCGCATTTTCGGGCTGCCGGCGGGAAGGCCGGCATTGAACTTGCGGACCGCTTCGACCAGGTCCCAGTGCTCTCTCGAGTTCCACTCGTGGGCGATCTGGCTCCGGGCGAAGTCGAGGAGCGCCTGGGCATCGTATTCCGGCGCGGTGGTGAGCCTCTCGAGTTCCTCGTTGGCTGTGGGATTGGAGAATTCCCATCCGATACAGCGGACCCCCGCCTCGCGGTAGAGACGGGGCACAAGGTCGATGATGAACTCCTTGTGTTCGCGGACATTGTGCCCCTCGCCGAAGATGAGGAGATCATGGCGCTTATAAAGACCGATCACATAGTCGCCGGCCGGTTGAGCATTCCGGGCCAGCCAACCGCCCAGATAAGCAAAATTTTCCTGGGGAATGTCCTCGAATGAGATCGGGCGTCCCTCTTTGACCCAGGCAGGAGCCGCCTTTTCCGCGGCTTTGCAGCCGGCTCCCAAGAGCAGGGCGATCAGCAGGAGGACTGTGACTGTCCATGGCGCTGATGATACTTTGGGCATTGCCGTCTCCTTTTCTCCTCCAGGGGCCTGGTCGTTTCCTGGGACGGAGCCGGATCAGAACAACTCCAAGATTCCAGCCAACGATCGTTGGAAGAATAGAACATGACTCGAAGAGATGTCCCTTCGATTATTCTACGCGTACGTTGAGCCTTCGCTCAGCACATATCCCCGCCGGGAGGAACGGCGCCCGTGCCGGAAGCATCTAGCACGGCCGCTCCGCGATGTCACTCCTTTACGCGGCGCTTATTTCTTCGGCCGGAAGGCTTCCTCCACCTGCTTGCTGATGTCCTTGTAGTTCTTGTCCAGGAACTTATATTCCTCCTTGGTCAGGATCCGGAACGGGACGCGGACCAAGCTCTTTTCGAACTTCACGTCGAGCCAGTGCTGGCCATACTTGATGCCGCCGGGCACTATGAAGAACAGCCTGCCCAGGCAGGCGCGCGTCGAAGTGAGATCGACCTGGTCCCAAGGCAGCGCGCGCTGGGTCGGGTCCGCGAAGAACCCGATCCGGCACCCCTCTCTGGCCGGCGGGAAGTAGTCGATCGAATCCCGCACGTTGTTGGCCTGGCCATTAAGAGCCCGGAGGCTGCCGGCTGCACCGTACTCCTGTTGGGTCGCCAGCTGCACAGTTGTGCCATCCGGGGTCGTGAGCGAGATGGCGTCCCGTTTCAGCGTGTAGTCCGGCACACGATCCATTATGGTGACCCCGACTTCCAGGAGCATCCACTCCTCGCCGACCGAGTTATTGGCGACGCGGTAGCCGAGAATCACGTACCCCTCGTTGTTGTAAGCGGCCCGGACGAACCGGCCCTCCATCGTCATGATCTGGGGCACGCCGGGTTCCGGAATCTTCACGGGCTCCTGCTGCTGCTGCTCGGTCTGGGCACCGGCCGGAGCCGCGATCAGCCACAGCGACAGCAGGCCGATCAAGGCTACTGAAAACACTTTAATCTTTCTCATGACACCTCCTCAAGAGCGACGGCCCGCGGTTCACGGGATTGACCCCCGCGGGCGCACAAACTGACGGTTTACGCCTGATCAGGCTCAAATATACAGGCGCTTATGAGGAGGTGTCAATTGGACCTTAGTCCAGGAGTCACCTCAAAAATTTTGGACATCAAAGAGGAGCTGTTAATATTTCATCTCAGACAATTCGATCGACGAGATGCACAAGCCGAATGCGCTCGGGGAAGAGGGCAGCGGCTATGGCATCGGATGGGCATCTCGTACGAACGCTATATGAGAGTCGTTTCGAGCGGGAGTATGGGTTCTTCCGGCCGATAGTCAAGGAGGCGGTCGAGCGGTATCTGGAAGGTCAGGAAGGCAAGCCTGACGCATCTGCCACTTCGGATCGTCGAGGAGGAGCTCCGCCGTCTCCCCGCCAAGGGCTGGGCCGCTTGAATTGAAAGGGGACATGTTCCGAATTCTCTGGAATCCGGTATGTGTCCCCCTTCTTCGACCCCATGACCTGCCCGAAATGCGGAGGCCGGATAATCGCCTCGCGGCTGCCGGAGCCGGCCGCTTCTGCCTGTGCGAACCGCTTTCCGGCGCCTCCCGGCTGTCCTTGACACCGCCCGAGAGCCGGCCTATGCTCTTCGGCG
>CAYGXD010000255.1:0-2854 GCA_964353705.1 uncultured Eubacteriales bacterium
ACGGCGTTCCCGATGAAAGTTTTTAAAGATTCCGGACGCAGGTCCGAGGTGCTCTGGCTGGAATACCGCTTGTTGACGAAGATCTCGACGCGCAGCCCTTTCGTCGACGCTTCTTTGATATTCTCAGGCTTTCTGTCCCGGTAACCGATCTCGACGAAACGCTCGCCGCCGATAGCAACGCGGCAGTCGTCCGCTCCCGAGGATTTGGCGATCTGGATCGCTTTTTCGGCCAGGTCATAAAGTTCTTTCTTCATGGTGATGCTCCTTCTCTCCTCAGCCCTTGACTCCGCCGACGGTCAGCGATTTGACCAGGGCGCTCGGCTGGCCGAAGCCGCAGGGGACCCCCTGGTTGTCCTTGCCGCAGCCTCCGGCTCCACCGTCGTAAAACTCAAAATCGTCGGCCAGCAGGGTGATATTGGCGAGCATCTTGGGGCCGTTGCCCATGATGTTGACGTCCTTGATGGGAGCGCCGAGCTTCCCGTTCTCGATCATCCTTCCCTGGGAAACAAAAAAGGCGAAGTCGCCCTCCCCGATTTTCACCTGGCCGTTGGCGACATCCTCGACGTAAATGCCCTTGCCCGCCGCCTTGATGACCTCTTCGGGAGTGGCCTGACCGGCAAGCATATAGGTGTTGCGCATTCGCGGGATAACATAGTGCTCGTAGCTTTGCCGGCGGCCGTTCCCGGTCGGGCTGACGCCGTAAAACCGAGCCGAGATCTTGTCATGGAGGTAGCCCGTCAGGATCCCCTTGTCCACCAGGACGGTCTTCTGTCCCGGGGTGCCCTCGTCGTCGAAATTGATCGATCCGGCGAGGTTGGGGACCGTGCCGTCGTCGATAATGGTCACGAAGGGTTCGGCGACTTTCTTGCCGATCATAGTGCAGAAGGTCGAGATCTTCTTCCGGTTGAAGTCCGCCTCCATGCCGTGGCCGATGGCCTCATGGAGCAGGACACCGGTGACACCCGGGCCGAGCACGACGGGCATCTCGCCCGCCGGAGGCTGGATGGCATCGAAGAGGACCAGGGCACGATCGACGCACAGCTTGGCCAGTTTATCCGCAAGCGCAGGAGTGTAGTAGGAGAACTCCCTCCGTCCGCCGTAGTTCCATCCGGACCGCTCCCGCTTCCCGTTCTTCTCGACGACCGCGGTGGAGGCAAGAAAGCTCAGCGGCTGAAGGTCTTCGGCCTTAGTTCCATCACTCGTGACCACCAGGATGCGCTTCTGCTGATCGTGGAAGACGACGTTGACCTTGATCACCAAAGGAGACAGCGCGAAACACTTGTCGTTGACCGACTGGACCAGGGGAAGCTTGGTATCAAGCGGCACGGACGAAAACAGCGTGTTCATGGGATAGAAGTTTTTCGTCTTAAGGGTGATCCACTTCCCCGCGGGTTCCTTGCCCGAGGCATCGGCGATCGTGGCGGCCGTCGAAGCGGCGGCCAGCATGGCCTTCTCGTTCAGGTCCTGGGTGAACCCATACCCGACCTGATCGCCTTTGACCGTCCGGATGCCGACACCCAGAGCCACATCGGACGCCGCCCGGTTGACCTTCCCATCCTCAAGGATCAGATAATTGCTGATGGTGTGCTCGAAGTAGAGGTCGGCGAAATCGCCGCCCTTGCCCAGCGCCTTGGCCAGGACCTTGCGGCACAGGCCTTCGGTGATCCCGAATTCCCGCTCGAAATAGCCCGCGGCCTCGGCCTGGGCGAAGGCATACCATCCCCTGGACAGGACCGTAGGGACGGCGATGGTCGCCGCGGCGGCCGTGGCGCCTGTCTTTAGAAAAGAGCGCCGGCTGATTTTGGTCATGAATCCCTCCTCCAAGAAATGCGCAAAAATAATGCGCTCGGATGAAAAACCACAATTCCCGAAGCGCGCAAATCTCCCGTCATTATATAATACGTGGTCCGCGCGGCAAAGTTGCGGAGATTTCCGGATTGCCCGGCGGTATCATCTCGGATAAAGAGACCTCTATCCTGAAGAAGAAAAGGTTGCTATTTCGACGCTATTTTGAAGATAATTTGATATTCGAGATTCAGTCTTAGACGGATAGGATATTGACCTGAGTGAGAGAGGAGGAAGAGGATGAAACGCCGCCAGTTTCTGAAAGCACTGCCGATCGCCGCCGCCGGTGCCGCCGGTTTCCCGGCCATCGTCTCCGCGTCGGCCCTCGGACGCCAGGGCGCCGTTGCGCCATCCAACCGCATCGTCATGGCCGGCATCGGATTCGGCATGATGGGCATTCCCAACATGGAAGCATTTCTCGGCAAAGACGAGGTTCAGTGGGTGGCAGTCTGCGACCTGGACAAGAACCACCTCGCCGAGGCCAAAGGCATTGTCGACACGAAGCTCGGGACGACGGACTGCGCGGCCTATACTGATTTCCGCGAGCTCCTCGCCCGCTCCGACCTCGACGCCGTCTCTCTCGCCGTCC
Organism: uncultured Eubacteriales bacterium; assembly: GCA_964353705.1. GTDB lineage: Bacteria > Acidobacteriota > Aminicenantia > Aminicenantales > UBA8522 > UBA8522. Next base: position 2,435 of record CAYGXD010000255.1, read on the forward strand.
CCGATCACTGGCACGCCTTTCTCGCCATCTCCTTCCTCCGCGCCGGCTGCGATATCTACGGCGAGAAGCCTTTCTCCCACAGCCTCCGCGAGGGCCGGGCCATGTGCGACGCCGTCAACCGCTACGGCCGCATCTGGCAGACCGGCTCCTGGCAGCGCTCGGTGGAAAAGTTCCGCCCCGCCTGCGAGCTCGTCCGCAACGGCCGGATCGGGAAGATCGAGAGGATCGAGGTCGGCCTCCCCGAGGGCCACTACGATTTCGCCCAGACATTCGGACAGGAGGCCATCACTTCCCCGCCGCCCGATCTCGACTATGACATGTGGGTCGGGCCCGCGCCCTACGCTCCCTACTGCAAGGCCCGCGTGCACATGAACTGGCGCTGGAACATGGACTTCGGCGGCGGCCAGCTCATGGACTGGA
>CAYGXD010000256.1:0-2845 GCA_964353705.1 uncultured Eubacteriales bacterium
AGTCCTCCTGAGAGAAGAATACTCATATATAATGAATGTCCGGCCAAGTCAAGAATTCTGGGGAGATTGACAGGCGGCACTCCCGGAGGTATGATTGAATCACTTAGGACAATCGATTCTACGAATAAAGCCACAATGACAAGACGAGTTCTGGTGGTTTACTTCTCGGAGCTTCTAAACAGGTCGGCCCCACTATGTGGATCGCGGCTGCTCTGATCGCTGTCCTGCTCATCGGCTATCTTCTCTATGCGCTCTTCCATGCCGAGGACCTATGAACCCAGATCTCTACTTCTTGAAGCCGGTCGCCGAGTGCGTCTTTTTCATCGCGCTCATTCTCATCGCCGCCAAGCCGGTCGGCCTGTACCTCTATAGAAGCTTGAATGGGACTCCTTCCAAGTTGACCGCTCCCCTCCGGCCTCTGGAACGGCTATTTGATCGAGTTGCCGGAGCCCGATTTCTAGAAGAACAGGGTTGGGCCCAGTACGGGAGATCCCTGCTGGTTTTCAACGCCCTGGGGATAGGCGTCCTTCTCCTGCTCGAGCTCATCCAGAAATGGCTTCCCCTCAACCCCCAGCGACTCGGCAACGTCCCTCTCGACCTGGCCTTCAACACGGCCGTCTCTTTCGGCACCAACACTAACTGGCAGGCCTATGTTCCCGAGAGAACCATGTCCTTCTTAACTCAGATGCTGGGTCTGGCCGTCCAGAACTTCCTCTCCGCCGCCACCGGGATCGCCGTCGCACTCGCCCTTGTCCGAGGCTTCGTCCGAAAGGAGGCGAAATCTATCGGCAATTTCTGGGTGGACCTCAGCCGGTCGATCGTCTACGTGCTCTTGCCCCTTTCGCTCCTCTTGTCCGTGGTTCTCCTGTGGCAGGGTTCTCCCCAGAATTTTAAGCCTGCTGTCGAGGCGACCACCCTGGAAGGAAAAGTCCAGGTGATCCCCCAGGGCCCTGTGGCTTCTCAAGAAGCCATCAAAGAACTCGGGACAAACGGAGGCGGTTTTTTCAATGCCAACTCCTCCCATCCTTATGAGAACCCGACTCCTCTCAGCAACCTCCTCGAGCTTCTGGCGATCATGCTCATCCCGGCCGGTCTGATCTATGCATTTGGCAAAATGACGGGGGATATCCGCCAGGGCAGGGCCCTGATGAAGGCCGTCCTGGTTCTTTATGCGGCCGGTCTGGCCGTCGTCGCATATTCGGAATGGAGGGGCAATTCCCTCGTCCGGAAAGAATTGGCCGGAGTCGTCGAGACGGGTCACTCTCCGTATCAACCTGGGGGCAACCTGGAGGGAAAAGAGGTGCGCTTCGGGATCGCCGCCTCTTCTCTGTTCACGGCATCGACCACGGCAACCTCCTGCGGCGCCGTCAACAACATGCATTCCAGCCTGGTCCCGATGTCGGGGTTCGTGGCCCTCTTCAACATGCAGATCGGAGAAATCGTCTTCGGCGGCGCCGGTTCCGGCCTCTATATGCTGATCCTGTTCGCGATCGTGACCGTGTTCATCGCCGGGCTGATGGTCGGAAGGACTCCTGAATATCTTGGGAAAAAGATCGGCCCGCTGGAGATCAGGCTGACGGTCGTGGCCGTGTTGATTTCTTCAGTCATGATCCTGGTCGTGGCCGCAGCGGGCTCCCTGGTGGCCGGGGCCAAGGCGTCGGTCGGAAATCCCGGAGCTCATGGGTTCAGCGAAATACTCTACGCCAGCACCTCGGCCGGCGCCAACAATGGGAGCGCTTTCGCCTCGCTCAACGCGAACATCCGCTTCTGGAATATTTTGCTGGCCCTGGTCATGCTTGTCGGCCGCTATCTTCCCATTATCCTTGCCCTCAGGCTGGCTGGGGCCTTGGCCCAACGCCGCTACACAGCTGTGACGTCCGGCTCTTTCCCCACAACCGGCTGGACTTTCGTCCTCCTTCTGGTCGCCATCATCATCCTGGTCGGGGGCCTGACCTTTATGCCGGCCCTAACTCTTGGCCCCGTTGTTGAGCACCTGACGATGCTTTCGGGGAATGTCTTCTGAAGACTGTAAAACCATGGTCCAACCCACAAAACTCAGCGTCTGGCGGCGGGAATTTGTCCTGCAAGCCTTGAGGAATGCCGGCCGCAAGCTCCACCCTAAAATCCAATGGCACAACCCGGTGATGTTCTGTGTTGAGGCGGGCGCCGCTCTTCTCACCTCACTAATCGCCGCTCGGCTCTTCTCCGGAAGCGCCCGGGAGATTTGGTTCGACATCCAGATTGCCATCTGGCTTTGGCTCACCGTCTATTTCGCCAACTTTGCCGAGGCTCTCGCCGAGATCCGGGGGAAGGCTCAGTCGGATTCGCTGAAAAGCCTCCGCAAAAACCTGACAGCCAAACGGTTCAGTTCGAGGGACAGGAAGTCCGTCTCCACGGTGTCGGCCGCCGATTTAAAAAAGGGCGACTTGGTCTTGATCGAAGCCGGCGACTTGATCCCCGGAGACGGTGATATTATAGAGGGAGTTTCGCTGGTCGATGAATCCGCGGTTACTGGGGAATCTGCGCCCGTCATCAGGGAGTCCGGCGGAGACCGCTCGGCAGTCACGGGAGGGACAAAAGTTCTTTCGGACTGGATCGTGGTCAGAATAAGCGCCGACTCAGGGGAATCTTTCCTGGACAAGATGATCTCCTTGGTTGAGGGTGCCAGCCGGAGCAAGACGCCCAATGAAATTGCCCTCAGCATTCTTCTCATTTCCCTGACCATCATCTTCGTTTTCGCCACCGCGACTATCGAGCCCTTCCTCAGATTCCATGGCGGCACCTCGTCAGTGACCCAGCTGGTTTCGCTTTTTGTCGCCCTGGCCCCGACGACGATCGGCGCCCT
>CAYGXD010000257.1:0-2843 GCA_964353705.1 uncultured Eubacteriales bacterium
TGGGAAGAGGCAAAATCGGTGTCGTGAATACTCATCAAGCCGGCGCAGCAGAAAAAGAACTTCTTAGCTTTAGATTCATGTTGCTAACAATAGGACATATTCACGTTGCATTGACAGGTTTTGTTCAGTCGTTGACTTCCGGCCCGATAAGCGTTAACCTTTCGCCAGTCAGGTAATGGGTTTGCCCAGGTATGAAATGCCCAAAGTGCCAGTCTGAAAATACTGATACGGCGCGGTTCTGCAGTAACTGCGCGACGGCACTCACGCCAACTGGGCGGCTATCTGCTCTTACAAAGACGCTCGAATCGCCTGTCTTTGCTCTAACCAAAGGAAGCCTTATCGCCGGAAAGTACCGGATTCTAGACGAGATCGGCCGCGGCGGCATGGGCGTCGTCTATGAAGCAGAAGACACGAAACTTGCCCGCAAAGTCGCCATCAAAGTCCTGCCGGAAGTCTTTACGGTCGATCCGGAACGGCTGGCCCGATTTGAGCGCGAAGCCCGGGTGCTCGCCTCCCTTAATCATCCGAACATCGCCACCATCTACGGAGTTGAGGAAGCCGACGGCAAGCGCTTTCTTGTCCTGGAGTTTGTCGAAGGAGAGAACTTGGCCGAGCGGCTAAGCAGGGGTCCACTCTCGCTTGAAGACACTCTTGAGGTCTGCCGCCAGATCGCAGAAGGGCTGGAAGGGGCCCATGAGAAAGGGGTAATCCACCGCGACCTCAAGCCTTCGAACGTCAAAATCACCCCGGAGAGGAAGGTCAAGATCCTGGATTTCGGGCTGGCCAAAGCCCTCCACGACCAGACTTCGGAGGTCGATATCAGCAAGTCGCCAACCATTACGGCAGATATGACGCAGCCGGGCGTGATTCTCGGGACCGCCGCTTATATGAGCCCGGAACAGGCTACCGGGAGGCCCGTTGACAAACGGGCAGATATCTGGGCTTTCGGCTGCATCCTCTACGAGTGCCTGACCGGAAAGCGCGCCTTCTCAGGCGCCACGGTCACGGAGACCATCGCGGCGATTCTCAGAGGGGAGCCTGACTGGGATTCGCTTCCTGCGGCCACCCCTCAGAACGCGAGGGGCGTCCTGCGCCGCTGCCTTCAGAAAGACCCCAAAAAACGCCTGCGTGACATCGGAGATGCGCAGCTCGAGATCGAAGCACCGATTGTCTATCCTTCTGAGACGGCAGCCGCTCCCCGGCGATTCTCAATTGCGCTCCTGGGTGCCTGCGCGGCTGTCATGTTGCTCGCGGGCATACTCATCGGCCGATATCTGACCAGACCACCCGGATCCGCTCCTTCCCGTCAAGTTGTCACATCGACCATCAAGGTCGAGCCGCATCACTGGCTGGACGGCAGGCGCCGGGCCCAGGATAGGGAATGGCCGAGCCGCAGAGCCATGGCCATTGCGCCCGACGGCGGCTTCCTCGTCTACAGCGCGGTCGAGGAGAATCCCGGCCCGCAAGCGAAGTCCCAGCTGTATCTCCGAAGAATGAACCAGAGCGCGGCCTCGCCCATCGCCGGGACCGAGGGTGGCATCAACCCCTTCCTCTCGCCCGACGCCCGCTGGGTGGGATTCTGGGCTGACGGCAAACTCAAGAAGGTTCTTATCGACGGCGGAGTGTCTGCGACATTGTGTGATTTGCCCCAATGCTTCGGGGCGAGCTGGGGGCCGGGCAACCGCATCGCGTTTTCAGGGGGAGATGGCCTCTCGATCATCTCGGCCGAGGGAGGGGAAGCAGAGAGTTTGACCTCGGCCGGCCCTGACCGGGAGGACCGCCACCATAGCTTGCCTTTCTGGCTCCCCAACGGAAAGGCCGTGCTGTTCACGACGAAGAGATATCCTTGGGATTCTCGGCCGAAGCTTGCCCTTCTTGATCTCGGGATTCGCGAGTGGAGAACTCTAATCGCAGATGCCGCCGACGCCAGATATATCCCAACGGGGTATCTCCTCTTCCTGAGGCAGGGCACGCTGATGGCTGTGCGGTTCGACCCGGGAAAGGCGAGAATCATCGGGCAGCCGTTCCCTGTTTTGGACGACGTCATGCAGGCCATCGTCCCCTGGGGGAGCAATAATACATTAGCCGGCCAGTTCGATGTCTCCGCATCGGGTGCGCTCATCTACGCGGAGGGAGGAGTCCTTCCCGACCTGCAGAATACCCTTGTCTGGGTTGACCACAAGGGGTCCGAAGAGCCCGCAGCGCCTCTGCGATTTCCCTTTCAGGCCCCCCGTCTTTCGCCGGACGGCCGGCGGATCGCCTATGTCACTCAGGCTCGAGATTGGCAAATTTTCGTGTATGATCTCGAGACCGGAACGAACAGCCGGTTGACGCACGAAGGGATGTCCAGCCGGGCGATCTGGACTCCGGACGGCCGCAACGTCGTCTTCTTATGGTTTGTCGGACCGGGCATGAACCTGTTTTCTCAGTCCTACGATGGAAGCTCGCCGATGGAGCGGCTGACGACGAGCGATCTAGAGCAGTATCCATCTTCGTGGACGCCGGACGGCCGAACGCTGGCCCTGATCGAAGGTCATCTCTTTCAGCAGTATGACATCGTTCTCCTGGAGACCGATTCGAGGCGCATGCGGCCTTTCCTGAATTCCCCGTTCGAGGAAGGGTTCCCCGAATTCTCGCCAGACGGCCGCTGGATCGCTTACACATCCAACGAGTCGGGACGCGAAGAAGTCTATGTGAGGCCTTTTCCCGGTCCGGGGACCAGGCATCAGGTCTCGAGCCAGGGAGGGACCCAGCCGCTTTGGGCGCGGGACGGCAAACAGCTCTTCTTCCGGCGGGATGACCAAGTGTGGGCGGCGGATGTCCGGACCGAGAACAGCTTTTCG
>CAYGXD010000258.1:0-2822 GCA_964353705.1 uncultured Eubacteriales bacterium
TCCTGGGCAGGGAGAGAGACAGACATGACCATCGCCAGCAAGAGAATTCCCCATCGCTTTTGATATGGCATTGTTTTACCCCAACTGTAGGCTAGCAGTCTGCCGGCCCGGATGTCAACAAGCCGGTTAAGGGGCGTGGCCGGCCCAAACGGAAGACCGTAGGCCCCGTCGACGCTTCTTCCTATTTCGCCAGTTGTCTCCGGCCGATGCGGACGAGCGCTTTTATAAGATCCGCGGCAACGAAGACGCATATGATGAGCACGATGACGGTCAGGTTGAGCTGGAGGAAACGCACGAAACTGTCCGTGGGCCGGCCAACCAGCGCTGTATCCAAGGGCTGGCGGAAGACGAGCCCGAGCAGGACAAGCGAGAGGCCCGCCTTTACGGCGTCGATCCAGGGCGATGACGTCACGAGCTTGAGGGCCAAGCTGATCGTGCCGAGCGTCCACAGCCCGATCAGGATAAGGGAATACCATTGTCCGGCATCGGGCGTGAAGATCGGCCGGTACTCGCCGGAGCCGAGTTTGATTAGGAAGATCGTCTGATATCGGGTGTAGAGATAGATGGCGACGCCGGCCAGCGACGCCATAACGGCGAGTCCGATGATCCGCCCGACCGTGCGGCCGATGGTCCGGCCCGATGCCTTGACCTCATCGAGGTCGACGCTGAACCTGGGCCAGGGCAGTTTGAATTCCTTTTTGCTCTGGGTGATGAGGTAGAGAACAAGGGTGACAACCCCGAGGTCGAACAGGAACGCTGTCGGCAGGTAGAAAAGGGCTTCGAAGGGACCCATTGACGGCACATAAAGTATGGGGAACATGAGGAAGCTTTTCTTGAAGGCGACGGCGGCGACTGTGAGGGCGAAGTGGAAGGCAAAAAGGAGCGCTGTGTACCGGAAGAGGAAACGCTTTAAGGCCGGGGCGATGATCGGGCGTCCGTCCAGGTATTTTTCGGCCACGCGGCGGGCCGGGCCGTAGGCGGCGATGAGCTGATCGAGCGACGCCTCTGTGACGGCGCCGAATTCCTGGTCGGCTTTTTCAAGGATGTGGCTGCGGATCTCGGAGAGGATCTCCTCTCTTTCCTCGCGGCCGGAAAGAAAATGGCCGATTTCTTCGAGATAAGCTTCCAGTTTTTCAAACATGGCTGGTCTCCTTAATGATTTGCTTCAAGATTTGGTCTTGCTTTTTCCAGATGCCGAGAAGCTCGGCCCGGAGGCTGCGGCCGGGCGCGGTGATGCCGTAAAACTTGCGGGGACGGTCTTCGCTGACGTCCCACTTGCTCTTGACCCAGCCGTTCTTCTCCAGCCTCCGGAGCAGGGGGTAGAGGGTGTTTTCTTCGACCTCATACCCCAGGTCCCGGATGGTCCGGACCATCGAGTATCCGTACATGTCCTTTTCGAGCATGGTCAGGACCAGGATGTGGAGGAATCCACGGTTCATCTCGGTTTCGAAATGGCTGGTTTCAGGATCCATGGGACGGTCTCCTTTTTCCCTGGGTTTTAATACCGTATGTCTTAATTATCATGTGTATTACAATATAGTGTTTGATATCCAGTATGTCAAGTTTTCTTAAAGAAATCTAATGTCCGACCCGCAGCGGCGGCGTCGGTTCGTGCAGCAGGCCAAGTCGACGTCAGCGCTTAGACATCCGAATATCGTAACCAAGTGAAAAGATAGATATCCAGTGTGGTATTTTCCCTCTTCTTATCATATCCGTCTGATTTTTTGACATATACTTTGGTATAATGTCGTTGGCCTGCCGGGGTGGCGGAAGTGGTAGACGCAAGGGACTTAAAATCCCTCGGTTGACAACAACCGTGCCGGTTCGAGTCCGGCCCTCGGCACTCCATGCCCCTTTCCTGGGTCCCTCCGTCGGGGCGTTCAGTAGGCGAACCGGAGGAGATAACTTTCTTCCTTCGTCAGTATCGCGGCGCCGTTCCTCTCGATGGTCAACGGGACGGACAGCCGGGGAGAGCCGGTTCCGAAATCCAATCTGTCCAGGGGCAGCTTGGACAGGTTTGTCACCAGGCAGCCGCGCTCCGGATCATAGGGCCGGAGCTCATCGAGCTTTCCGGCGGAGATCGTCTCTTCCAAGCCCCTGAGAAAATCGACATATGTCTCCTTGGAGAGGAGAGGCATGGATTTCCTGATCGTCATCGCGATTTCCCCGATCGCCGAATTTTCGATCTGTTCTTTTTCAAACGTCACCCTGTGGAACAGGAGCCCGTTTCCGAAGAAGCCCCGGCCGTACTCCTTGATCTTCCCCCGGACATCGATTGGTATGGTCAGTCGAATATCTCCGGTCCAACGATCAGCGTGCGCCTTGACGAGTTTTCTCATGGCCAGGGCCGAGAGGACATCATTGGTGGAGATCCGCAATCCGGCCGATGAGGCCGCTTCCCGGATGACGGCTTGGACATCCCGGCGCGGGATTCCCTCACAGGCAACTGTGAACGGGCCTTCCCGGGCAGGAGGCCTCGGCGTCGCTCCCCGGAACAGGAAATCCCGGAGGGCCGTTCTCCGGTGGTTGGGCTTAATGGCCAAATTCAAGAACCGCGCCCTGAAGGGGACTATCGAGGGACGCGCCAGGGCGGCCAGCGTGGAGAGAAACAAAAAATAACTGTATCCATCCCCCGCCAAGTGGCTCATTTTGGGGATGAGGACCAGGCCGTTCCTGAACCGGATCGCTTTCAAGAAAAAAAGCCTCTCGAGCTCCGGCAGGGCGAAGCGGGAAAAAGAGTCGGATATGGATTCTCCGATCTCCCGGAGATCCAACTCCCGGTCGACGGTTTCTTCATCAAAGCACTCCGCCTCGCGGTAGCG
>CAYGXD010000259.1:0-2800 GCA_964353705.1 uncultured Eubacteriales bacterium
CGGATCGTACCTGGAACTCCGAGTACGCCGAGCCGATGTTCGCCGAAGCCCGGGAAAGGCTAAAACAGGAAAAACAAAACCCCTAAACACGGCCCCTCATTTGGGCGAGGGAGACCGGCGATCATTTTATCCCTATTGAGAGAACCAACGAGCGGGTGAGGAAGCCGGAGACGAGGGCCTCATCAGAAGAGAATGCTGAGACCCGCCAGGGTCGTTATTTGGACGGTGCCTCGGGCTGGTCAGTCAAATCCAGTTTCAACCTGTCCATCAATTTCTTAAAATCCGCATCCTCCAGCATTTCCGGCGGCGGCGAAAACTTGACCTCCCCGAACCCCCGCCCCATAAACAACTTGCCGATCAACTCCTTTTCTTTATCGGATAATGGCACCAATTCTTTCTTGTCAGCCGTGTAGAGGTTTTTCTCGCCCCAGTTAAATTCATATTGGCCAAGGGACAGATAAGTTGACCTGACTCTATGTTTCCTTAGAATAAGCGTATAACCAGAATAAACGACCTCCAATTTATTCCGTTGCACTGTCAGGAAGGCATCGATGGCAATTCCCGGCCGCAGTTCAATGGGAAGAACCTCGGTTTTCAACTTGTAGTCGTCAAACATCAACAGCCCATCGTTTTTCAAGAGCGGCCAGCTCAATACGGCATCAGCCAACACATCCGCCGCAGCGTGGGAGCCGTCAATATAAATTATATCAAATGATTCCGTCTGCATGCGGCGAAGTTTCGCCTGGGAGCTCCCCTTTACGACTTCGACCTTGTTTTCGGCTCCCGAAATGCGCAAATTTTCCAGAAGTTCCTTTCTTATTATTATATCTATGGCCGTTGCCCTTGCCGTAGGGTGAGTCAGAATGTTATCCAGCATCCAGACGAGTGATCTGCCCTCATATGCACCTATCTCCAGATACCGGATGCCTTCTTTGTTCTTATAGGGCTGAAGCACCTTCTCCCAGACTGGAATATTTCCCAAGAACCAAGTGCTGGTAAATGTGTACTTTTTGTTATTTTCGGCCTCTTGACTGGTAGCCTGGCCGAAAATAAATAGCGGTGCGATCAAACAACATATCCAACATCCCATTAGTGTGCGTCTTAAAAACATTGTCCACCTCATTGAGAAGATCCCTCCTGAAATTGCGGCAAATTTTCGTGCTTCGTATAGTTTGTTAGAGGAGCTTTCAAACGCCAAGCTATGCGGGTCCTTAAGTCCATCATCATAAATCCTGATGTTGGGGAATGTCAAACTAAATCAAAGTGCTTGAAAGCGGAACCGGTCCCAGCGCGGGACGGCTCGCTTCCCAGCTAATCTATGGAAAAGCTCCTCGATATCCTTGGCCGCGGAAACACACGGTGTCTGTTCCGCGCTCGGCTCCGACTCACTTTAGGTATCGCAGGGATTGCCCCGAAGGAGTCACTGCCAACCCTCCGAGAGAGGTGCAGCGCAGCTCCCTGGGTAGCATCTTGCCGACGGCGAATACCGCGTCCACGGTATCATCCAAAGGAATGGGGTTGATATACCCGCCCAGGACGAGGTCGGCGCAGACAAGGGCGCTCGTGGCAGCGACAGCATTGCGGGTGTGACACGGGATCTCGCAAAGTCCTTTCACCAAGTCGCAGACCGACCCCATGCTGTTCTGGAGGGATACGGCCGCAGCATCAAGGGCCATATCGGCCGAGCCGCCCAACGCTTCCACGGCCGCGGCCGCGGCCATCGCGCCGGCCGCGCCGATCTCGACCTGGCAGCCGGCCACCTCGGCGGCGAAGGTCGCCCGCCGGGAGATGACCAGGCCGACGGCCGAGGCCGCGAAAAGAGCCAGGGCGATCTCGTCGGACGACAACCTCTTTGTCTCGGCCAAAGTGGCCATGACCCCCGGTATGACGCCGGACGACGCGCCGGTCGGGGCGGCGCAGACGACACCGCCGCTGTTGCTGACGTGGAGGACAGCCAAGGCCCGGGCGGCAGCCCGCGTTCCTGGGCCGCCGAGCGCCAGGCTTCCCTTCCCCTCGGCCTCTAGGATCCGGGCGGCGGAGGGCCGGAGGAGGCTCATCTTCAGGTCTCTTCCCTCGAGGCCGCGGTCGACGGCCGCGGCCATGATGTCCCAGCGCCTCAGCATTTCTTCCTTGGCTTCCTTCTCGGAAAAACCGAGAAGTCGGGACTCGTATTCCAAGGCAACCCGGCCCAGGCCGGTGCGTCGCTCTTTCGCCCGGGCGGCCATTTCCGCGGCGCTCGAAAAAAGCGGTTCCCCGCGCTGTACGTAGAACATGGGAGGCGCCGACCAGAGGCGGCGAACGCCTGCCAGAGACAGGATCCGCCGTCGGACTTCTTCCCGAACGACCCCGGGACTCCGGTGATGGACCAGTGCAATGCTCCCCGGACCCGTTGTGACATCCAAGCCCTCGAACGCCTCTCCCCTCCCGGCCAAGGCTTCCACCTGAGCAACGACCGCCGCCTCGCACTCCACGAGAAGATCGTGGGTTTTGCCGGTTAGTTCGACTTCCCAGTCATCGACCTTCCTGAAGACGATGAGGCCGCCGCCAACGGATTGGGCGAGCGCCTTCAGCCGCCTTCCCTTCTCCCCTGTCAATTCGATATGGACCGTGTTGGGATGATCGGCGCCGGGAATCTGGGTTGTCTGAAAAACAATCTCTATCCCGGCTTGAGCGGCCGATTCCAGGGCCCGGGGGAACCGCTCATCAGTAATCGCCCAGTCCATCAGGCCGGCCGCGAAACCGAGGTCCGCCCCTTGCTCCTTGTATGTCTTGGAATAAGAGCCCTCCGGATCGAACGTGA
>CAYGXD010000260.1:0-2713 GCA_964353705.1 uncultured Eubacteriales bacterium
GCCGGCTGGAGAAAACTTCTGCCCACCTAAATAAACATTTTTCCCTTTTCTGCTGATAACAGCCGGCAGATTCCTGTTGTCCGTCTTGACCCGGCCCTGTCCGCCGCCTTGTTGGGAGAAAGATGAAGAGGGCGCTTCTCATCCGATTCGGAGGTTTGGGCGACCTTCTGGTCGCGCTCCCGTCGATCCGCCTCATCCGCGGGAAATACCCGGACGCCCGTCTGACCTTGGCCTGCCGGAAGCAGTATGGAGAACTTCTGGTGGAAGCGGGGGTTGTCGATGAAATCATTGCCGAAGACAGCCCAAGGCTGCTGCCACTGTTTGATGAAGGGCCGGGAGCGGTGGCAGATCTCTCCTCCCGGCTGGGATCCTTCGATCTGGTGCTGGGCTGGACGCACGGCGGGAAGGAGCACTTTGCGAAAGCCGGGATAGCTCTAAGCGCTAAGTCCGGCCAAGTCCGCTTCATAAATGCCGATCCCCGGGAGCCGGGCCAGTTGAGCCGGTACTTCTTCCGGAAGACGGTGGAAGCGATCGGAGCGAGCAGCACCCTATCCATCGACGAATGGGCTGGTCTTCCGGCCGGCCGGCTGCAGAGGGCCGACGGTTTGAGACCGATCTTTGGCGCCGAGGGAGAAAACCGCGGGGTCGTGGTCCACCCCGGAAGCGGGAGCGAGAGCAAGCGCTGGCCGCTCGAGAATTTTCTCCACGTCATCCGCCGGCTTGGCGAACACGGCGTCGCCGGGTCACTGGTGACGGGCGAGGCGGAGGAGAGTATGGCGGCCGAGCTCGAGAATGCCGCCCTCCCTCCGGGATGGACTTGGATCCGGCGGCCCCGCCTGACGAATCTCGCCTCTTTACTGAACGGGGCCCGGCTTTACCTCGGCAACGATTCCGGGGTCACCCATCTGGCAGCCGCCTGCGGAGCCGAGGTTATCGTCCTTTTCCGGCAGGACCTGATGACTGCATGGGAGCCGCTGGGCCGGGTTCATCCGCACTTCGCTTTATCACTCAAAGAGATCCGCTTGGAGTCTGTTTGGGAAGCAATCCGCTCGCGACTGACCAGTTTCAGTGCAGATAGCCAGAACTCTTAACATTTCAACGAGTTAGAGAAGATAATCACAGCAGATTCACAGGGATTTTCACAGCCCTGTTAACAGAGCTATCTATCTCGCTAGAAGCGCGCAAGATAGAGGGGGTGAGAAGATTTTCGAGGTTGAGGAAAAGTAGTCCGTTCCCAATTTTCTTTGAGTGTGCTATCATCAACAAACGCCTTGGAGCCGAAAAAATGACAGCCGACGACTGGAAAGACCGCCTGCGGATTTTTTTCGAGAGCATCGATGTCCTGGAACTCTGCAAGCACGAAACCCGGGAGAACTTCAAGCAGTTCTGCGAATTCATCGCCGAGCCGGCCTTCGAAGCCTTGGCCGAGGAGATGAAAGGGTACAAGGTCAAGTCCAAATACTGGACCCAGAAAGGAAAGTCCTCGGGGATCCAATTTGATTTCCCGGGCGGCAGCGTGGACAGCTTTCACTACATCATCTCGCTGCCGAAGAATTCGGTGCAGCTGAAGCTGCGCCTGCAGATCAAGGGAAGGAAATCACCCAAGGCGCCCCTCGAGGAGTCCGAAGAAACCTTCATGGAGAAGGTCACGCCGGACAGGGTTTTAAAGATCAGCAAAGAGGAATTGCTCAACGACATCGTCGAGCGGTTCAGAAACTATACCTATGCTGCCCTGACTTCGGTCAAGTGAGGCGGGCCCTCAGGGCCGCGCCTAGGGACGCTATTTCGCGGCGACGGTGGCCTCCAGGACTTTCTTCATATAATCCCAGCTCGGCCTGTCCCAGGTGTTCTGGCCGATGTACTTGAAGCGGAGGATCCCCTGCTTGTCAACGACAAAAACACTGGGGATGAGCTGCTCGGCTTTGCTCCCGCTCCACTCGGTCGTGAAGAGACCCAGGCTTTTGGTGACTTTTTTATCTTCGTCGATGAGGATGGGGAAGGGGACCGGGACATTCCCTTTCTCGGCGCTCAGGTCCTTGGGGAACCCCTTGCGGGCCATCTCCATCCGGGCTTTGGCTTTCTCGTCCTGCTTATCGGCTTCAGCCGGGTTTTTCCAGGTTTTGATCTTGTCGAGCTGCTCCGGGAGAGCGTCGATCCACTGCTGGACGGTTTCCCTTCCGTAGGGGAAAACATACAGTATCTCGAGGTCGAATTTCTTCCTCAACTGGTCGGTCTTTTCCACGTCGATAAGGTCGGCGTACTTGTAGTTGCAGATGGTGCACCAGCGGCCCTCGGCGGCGAAACCCCGGGGGAAGACGATCATGACGCTTTTCCCCTTGAGCGAGGAGAGGGACACGGTTCCTCCCTGAAAAGAGGGGAGGGTGAAGTCCGGCATGGGCTCTTCGAGCAGGGCCGGCTTGACTTGCGGTTCTTGGGAAAGAGCGGGAAGGCTAGAGAGAACCAAGGCCAGGCAGATCCCGGCCAGGATGACGAGCGGTGATGTCTTTTTCATCGATACCTCCATCGATAAGATTCCTCTATTCTATCAGAAAGCGGGGAGAAATTTCCGCGAGTGAGAAAATGCCTGGGCTGACAGGCGTCTATTTCTCTTGCCGTGATAGCTCACTCATAGGAGTGAAATCGTTGACGAGCGGCGATTATGCCCCGTGGCTTGCCGCGGGGAGCCGCTCGTAGAGGGTTCCAAGGGGGAGCC
>CAYGXD010000261.1:0-2659 GCA_964353705.1 uncultured Eubacteriales bacterium
CCGTTTTCCCCAGCGAGGAAAACGGGCTCGATTCGTCGTTCGCTCTTCTCTCCCTTCGGTCGAGAAACCCTGCCCGCTCACTCCTCATACGGGTTTCTCTGCCACTACCCCTCGCCTTGGGCATCATCCAAGAAAAAGAAAACGACGTGGGAGCATAATGAGGCGAAGAAAGTTTGACAGAATTCAAGGAATGAAGATAATTAGAGGCGGTCTATTGCTATTTTTTTTGGGATCAAAATGCCGTATAAAGTGATCCTGGCCGATTCGAGCCCGACCGTCCAGAAGGTCATTCAGATGGCCTTCCCGGAGGCGGATTTCGAGGTCCATATGTTCGACGACGGCCTCCAGGCCATCGAGTCTCTGGCCCGCGTCCGCCCCGACGCAGTCCTCCTCAGCCTGGTGCTTCCGTCCCGTGATGGTTACGAAGTCGGCCGCTATCTGAGGAGCCGGGAAGAGTTCCGCAAAGTCAGCCTCATCCTGCTCAAAAATGCCTTCGATCCGGTGGACGAGGAAAGATTGCGGGGAATCGATCACGACCAGATCGTCCAGAAGCCCTTTGATTCCGAGGGGCTGGCACTTCTTGTCCGGGAGATCGTCGACCGAAGGAAGAGCCCGCCCTCCTTCCCCGAAGAGGCGCTCCTCGAGGAAGCCTCGCCGGGCGGCGTCCTTCCTCTTTTTAAAGAAGAAGAGTACCTCCCTCTGCCTCCTTCCGCGCAGCCGGGGGAAGAGGTCGAGGATAAGGTCAAGGATATGTTGCGAGATGAAGTCCTGTCGGTGGAGCGGGAGCTCGAGAAGAGGCTCAAGGCATCTCTCCGGGCGGAGTTCAAGGAATGGCTGGACAGGGAGAAGAAGGACCAATGAAAATCCTGGATAAATCTTACGACCCCAAGCCGGTAGAAGAACGATGGTCCCGTTTCTGGATCGAGGAGGGGCTGTTCACACCCGAGGTCCCCTCGGCGAAACCGAAGTTCTCCCTTGTCCTTCCACCTCCCAATGTCACGGGGTCGCTCCATATGGGCCATGCCCTCTGCTTCACCCTGCCCGACATCATCTGCCGTTGGAAGAGGATGCAAGGATATAACGTCCTCTGGCTGCCCGGCACCGACCATGCCTCGATCGCCGTCCATAACGTGATCGAGCAGGGCCTCAAAGAAAAGGGCCTGAGCCGGGAGACGCTCGGCCGCGAGGAGTTCCTCAAGATAGCCTGGGAATGGAAGCACAAATACGGCGGCATCATCACCGGCCAGCTCAAGAAATTGGGCTGCTCCCTGGACTGGACACGGGAGCGCTTCACCATGGACGAGGGATTCTCACGGGCGGTACGCCTGGTGTTCGTCAGCCTGTACCAGGAAGGCCTGATCTACCGGGATTACTACCTGGTCAACCGCTGCCCCCGCTGCAACACCGTGCTTTCCGATATCGAGATCGAGCACAAAGAGCTGCAGGGAAAACTCTATTACATCAGGTATCCCGGCCTGGAAGGAGAGAGCGCGATCGTCGTTGCCACCACCCGGCCGGAGACCATGCTCGGGGATACCGGCATCGCCGTCCATCCCGACGACGAGCGCTATAAGGCCTTCCACGGAAAGACCCTTCTCCTGCCCCTGGTGAACCGCAAGATCCCTGTCATAACGGACAGCCGGGTTGAGGAGGACTTCGGGACCGGCGCCGTCAAGGTCACCCCGGCCCATGATCCCGTGGACTTCGAGTTGGGAAAGCTGCACGGCCTCGAACAGGTCATCGTCATTGATGGGTCGGGGAAGATGACCGAGGCGGCCGGAGCGGAGTTCAAGGGGCTCGACCGGTTCGAATGCCGGCGCCGGGTCGTCGAGCGCCTCCGGGAGCTCGGGTTATTGGTCAAGGTTGAAGACTATCCGCATATGGTGGGGCACCACGACCGTTGTAAGACAGTGATCGAGCCGCACCTGAGCTGGCAGTGGTTTGTGAAAATGGCGCCGCTGGCCAAGGAGGCTATCCGGGTCGTCGAGGACGGGACCATCCGGTTCATCCCGGCCAACTGGGCCAAGAGTTATTTCGAGTGGATGTACAACATCCACGACTGGTGCATCTCCCGGCAGCTCTGGTGGGGACATCGCATCCCGGCCTGGTACTGCCGGTCCTGTGGCGAGATCATCGTCGCCATGGAGACTCCGGCGATATGCCCGAAGTGCGGGAAAACAGATCTCGCCCAGGACGAAGACGTGCTCGACACCTGGTTCAGTTCGGCGCTCTGGCCGTTCGGGACCATGGGCTGGCCGGAAAAAACGGTCGACCTGGAGATGTTCTATCCCACCGACCTCATGGGCACGGCGTTCGACATCATTTTCTTCTGGGTGGCCCGGATGATCATGATGGGGCTCAAGTTCAGGGGTGAGATCCCCTTCCGCCAGGTTTTTATAAACGGTCTTGTCCGCGACTTCCGGCGCCGCAAGATGAGCAAGTCCGAGGGCAACATCATCGACCCGCTGGAGATGATAGAGAAATACGGCACCGATGCGCTGCGCTTCACCATGGCGGCCCTGGCCATCCCGGGGATGGACCTCTCCCTCTCCGAAGAGCGGATGCAGGGCTATAGAGCCTTCGTCAACAAGATCTGGAACGCCTCACGGTTCGTCCTGATGCACCTGGATGAAGAACCGGCTGAAATCGCCGAGGGCGA
>CAYGXD010000262.1:0-2632 GCA_964353705.1 uncultured Eubacteriales bacterium
TGACGACCTTCAGCCGGCTTTCCGGGAAATAGACCTGCCGGTGGATGTGCGGGTAAGAGATCTCCACCAAGGCACGGCTGAACTTCTGCCCGCCGACTTCGGCTTCCGCCGTCAGGTCGGGCGCGCCGGCTTGCCCGGGAGGGGAGACCTCGAACGAGGCTTCTGACTCATCGTATTTTCCGGGCAGAGAAAAAGCGATGCTCTCCGGGGCGATCTTCCAGGCCGCCGGTCCCTTGAGCCGGACTGTGCCTGAAACATTGGAAGAGTGGCTCTTGAGCCTGAGCTTGATCTTTTTTGGAGCACTGTCCGGGAAAATGGTGACCTTGTCCTCGCAACAGACCGTAACTTGCGGCCTGACCTCGAAGGGCCGGTAGAGCTCGCCGCTGACCTGGTCCGTCCAGCGAAAGAGCACGGGGACGGAATACTCGAGAAGCTGTCCATCGGCCAGCAATCCTATCCTGGCGCTTGCGGCGGGCGGGTTTTCCGCCTCTCCGAGGAGATTGCCGTCCCCGGCCGTCGCGAGCCCTTCGCGATTGGACTCCTCGAGCCAATACGGCTGCGACAGGGGGAGGTCTCCGGGAAGCTGGATCGTGGTTTCGATGGATTGGGGCTCGTTGTTTTTGAGGGGACGGTCCAGGATTGAATCCGGGGCAATTCCCGGAAAGCCGAGGCTTCTAAGCGTCAAGGGGTGGCCGGACCGGTTAATGGCTATCGTTTTTATCTGGATCGTATCCCCCGGAGCCGCCGCATAATCCACGGCTATCGCCTCCATCCAGAGTCCGGCACAGGCCTGGATGACGCGCAGCAGTTCTCCTTTTTTTACCCGGACCCAATCCCCATCAGGGAGCTTTACGAGCTCTGCGTAGACACCGAGCAGACCGGCGATGGATTTTGAAGGCTGCCTCGGGTCAAAAGAGGCCAGGCTCTTCGCTAGGGACGCCCCCACCTTTTGCCCTCCGGGGACCCTTTCCCAGGAGACATCGATCCCCTCGAAGACGTCCTGGGTCGCGGGGTCGCCGGCACCGACTTCGAAGTGATCCGGCTGGGATCCCCGACGTCCGGCCGAGCCGAAACCCTGGCTTTTGTGTTGGGACCGGCTCTCGCCGGCAATCTCCGAATACGATTTCCCCAATAGGGGATTGAATTCGCCCGTATCCACGCGCAGCATGCTTTTGGCTTCTTCTTGAGAGGGCCGCCAGATGTTCCATAAGAGCCTTCGCGGCTTCCAAACCGATACGTATTTCAACTGCTCGGGAAATTGGCCCGGCTCGGAGGCTGCCGCGAAAGCCTCCTTGACCAGGAGCGCGGTCGCCATGTGGTGGCCGTGTCCTCCGGCCTGCCGGGCGGAAAAGCGGCTCATGATGATATCCGGGCGGAATTTCCGGATGACCCAGACGATGTCGCCCAGCGTTTTTTCCTTCCCCCAGAATTCGAGGGTTTCCTCTGCGGTCTTGGAGTACCCAAAATCCACGGCCCGCGTGAAAAACTGTTCGGCGCCGTCGATCCGGCGGGCGGCCAGGAGCTCCTGGGTTCGAATGAGGCCGGTCTCCACGCCCTGTTCCGGGCCGATCAGGTTCTGGCCGCCCTCGCCGCGCGTGACCGAAAGATACGCTGTCCGGTATTTTCGTCCCTTCGAAAGATACGCCAGTATCGCGGTGTTCTCGTCGTCCGGGTGGGCCCCGACATAAAGAACGCTCCCCAATACGCCGAGCTTCTGGAGAGCGATCTCCAGTTCACCAGCGTCGGGAATCCCAGCCTGTTGCGCCATTATCGGGACGGTAAGAAGCAGCACCAGGCCGAGTATAGGATAGATAAACTTCTTGCTAATATTCCCTCTCTTCTGTTGCGAACGGCCCCCGGCGTGAGGAGAGCCGGCGCGCGAGTCTACGCCTTTAATTATTGGGCCAGCTGGATCTTAAACGGTACCTTAAGCTCCACCCAATGAAGGTAAGCCGTTGCCGATGTCCCGGCCAAGTCATCAAACCCGAACTCCATCCATTCCTTGAAGGGGGCCTTGACCGGAGTGACCGTAACCCGGAGGGCGTCCTCCTCCTGCTTATAGGTGTAGCTTCCCCAGACGGAGCTGTTCTTATTGAAGATGACGACCCATTCCGTCTCGCCGGGGATCATGTGGATGCTGTATTTCCCGGCCGGCAGCGGTTTCCCTTCAATGAGAACATCCTTGTTGAATTCGATGATAGTATTTTCGTTCGCACCCGCCCGCCAGGGATAGGGCTTGTTCTCGGAGTACTTGTTTCCTGGAGCCAGACCGTAGGGGACCAATTCTCCCCAGATCTTTCTTCCTTTGACGCCCGGCCGGCCGTATTCGATCTTGATCACGGCGTCCGTTCCCAGCGTCTGCATAACGCCGGCTTTCAGGCTGGCCCTGACTTTGGCTTCCTGGGCGGGGCCTGAGGCCGGAAGCGCCAGAATGAAGGCCAGGCACAGGGCAACACCAAGGATCAGACGATAGCGTTTCATGCGTTCCTCCTTCAAGGACGATGATGTATATCCGTCCCGGATATCTTTCCATATTATAGCCGAATCAATCGGTGACAGTATATCAATTTCCTATTTTTTCGGCTGCATTCATTTGACCTGTAATCACACAATTCGGTACCCACAATTCGGT
>CAYGXD010000263.1:0-2591 GCA_964353705.1 uncultured Eubacteriales bacterium
GCGCTCACGGCGTCGCGGAGTCCCCGCGAATCCCATCGCTGGCTGTGCTGCCGTTCATGGACATGAGCGCGGACAAAGACAACGAGTACTTCTGCGACGGCCTGAGCGAAGAGCTTATCAACGCCTTGAGTCATATCGGGGAGCTGAGGGTCGTGGCCCGGACCTCGGCCTTTGCTTTCAGAGGAAAAGAGATCGACATCCGCGAGATCGGAGAAAAACTGAACGTGGGCGCGGTTCTCGAAGGGAGCGTGCGAAAATCCGGTCAGCGCTTGCGCATCACCGCTCAGCTCGTCAATGTTGCGGACGGTTACCATATCTGGTCCGGCCAATTCGACAGGGAGATGAAGGATATTTTCGACATTCAGGAAGAGATATCGCTGACCATCGTGGATCATCTGAAGCTCAAGCTATTAAAAGGTGAGAAGGAAAAGATCCTCAAGCGGCCCACGGACGATCATGAAGCGTACGATTATTATCTGAAGGGACGCTATTTCTGGTATCGACGCTATGAGAAGGGCGTGCAAAGAGGCCTCCAGTATTTTCAGCAGGCCATAGAAAGAGATCCCGGCTATGCCATGGCGCACTTAGGGATAGCGGACACATTCGGAATACTCGGGGTCTTCAGTTTCATGCCTCCCCACCAGGCCTATTCGCGGGCCAACGCGGCGGCGAAAAAAGCGTTGGAGATAGACCCCGAGTTGGCCGAGGCCTCAGCTTCTCTTGGCTTTATCGCCATGTTTTATGATTGGGACTGGCCGGCGGCCGAACAGCATTTCTTGAAGGCCGTCCAGATGAAACCGGATTATGACCTCGCCCATCACTGGTATGGCAATTACTTAGCATGCACGGGGCGTTTTGATGAGTCCATCCAGGAGATGAAGAAGGCACGGGAACTGGGACCTCTTGAGCCGATCAACCCCGCGCATGTGGGCTTGGCTCTCTACCATGCTCGGCGTTTCGACGAATCGCTCAGAGAACTCCGCAAGGTCATCGAATCGGATCCGGAGTTTTCGATCGCTTATTGGTTTCAGTCGGGGAATTTCGCGGCCAAAGAAATGTGGGGCGAAGCGATCGCCACACTTCAAAAACTCGTCGAGCTCACCGCCGGATCCGTGTTTGCATTGTCCACATTGGGTTTTGCCTATGGCTCGACAGGGATGAAGGACGAGGCTCTTAAGATCCTCGGACAGTTCGACGTGCTGTCGAAAGACCGCTATGTTGGGTCCTTTTGGAGAGCGTTGGTTTGGACTGGACTCGGCGATAAGAATGAGGCTTTGGAGAATCTTGAAAAGGCCTATCCGGAGAGAGAATCCATGATGGCCTTTCTCAAGGTTTGGCCCATTTTTGACAGCCTCCGCTCAGAGCCAAGGTTCCAGGCCCTGCTTAAGAAAATGAATCTTGATAAATAATGGATTCCCTATCCTTTACTGGAGCATGATCCTGAGGTTTTCCGCCACACTGCGCCGGACCTGATCCGCCCGGCCGGCTCTGGTCCCGAGCGAAAGGAGGTTTCATTATGAACGACTATCCCACTTGTGACGCTACCGAGCTGGCCGCGCGTGTCCGCCGCGGCGAAGTCCAGCCGATCGAGCTCGTCGAAAAGGCCATCGCCGGTATTGAAGCGGTGAATCCCACGCTGAATGCGGTGATGCACCCGATGTATGAAGCGGCCCGGGCCGCAGCCCGAAGCCTTCCCGATGGGCCATTCCGCGGCTTCTCCATTCGCACGATATCCTGTCCGCTTAGGGCTCCGGAGAAAGCGGTCAATCTTTTGTGAGCAGGGCCTCGACGGCCTTGATGATTTCCTCCGATTCAGGCTTCGTTTTAGGCGCGAACCGGGTGGCCACGCGGCCTTGTCGGTCAAACAGGAATTTTTCGAAATTCCAGGTGATCTCCCCGGCGAGTTCGGGCTTGCCCGCGCCCGCGGTGAGGAATTGATAAAGCGGGTGCTTGTCCTCCCCCTTGACCGATATCTTGGCGAACATCGGGAAGCCGACGCCGTAATTCGTTGAGCAAAACTTTTTAATTTCTTCGTTCGACCCCGGCTCCTGGTTCCCGAAATTATTGGCCGGGAAACCCAAGACGACCAATCCCTTATCTTTGAATTTCTGGTAGAGGGCTTGCAGACCTTCATACTGCGGGGTGAGACCACACTGGCTGGCCGTGTTGACGATGAGGAGCACCTTCCCTTTGAACGTTTCCAGCAATACGGCGCTGCCGTCGATATCGTTCAGGGTGAATTGGTAGACGGACGTCTCGCTATTCTCCCCGCCCATCAAGGCGACTGCTCCCAGGCCGATAATCATGGCCAATGCCGTCATCTTCATGTCAACCTCCTTTCTGTTTTTCTCCCAAATATAGGTGGTCGACAGAATTAAGTAAAGTGATTTGAACCTAAATGGGGAATGGCATCTCCATTCTCGTGTTGGAGTCACGTTATAGAACGGGATGGCATGCCTCTGTACTTGACTCTCGTCCGCGGCTTGAATATCCTTCTTCTATGAGGGGACAGAGCACGAGGACGGGATGATCGGTGAGACCGTATCGCACTACCGGATCCTGGAGAAGATCGGCGGCGGAGGCATGGGTGT
>CAYGXD010000264.1:0-2563 GCA_964353705.1 uncultured Eubacteriales bacterium
GATCGACCACATCACCTTTTCCGGATCGGGCGAGCCGACGCTTAACACCGGGATCGGGGAACTCATCCGGATGATAAAAAAGACGACCGATATCCCGGTTGTCGTGTTGACTAACAGCTCGCTTCTCACCCGTCCGTCGGTCCGGCGCGCCCTTCTCGCCGCCGACATCGTCGTCCCCTCCCTTGACGCCGCCACGGCTGCCTCCTTCCGGCGCGTCAACCGGCCGCTGCCCTCTATCAAGATTGATGAGATCATAAAGGGACTGATCCTTTTCCGGCGCGAGTTCCAGGGCCGCATCTGGCTCGAAGTCATGCTGGTCAAGGGGATCAACGATTCGCCGGCCGACATCAAAGCCTTGAAAAAGGCCGTCGCCCGGATCCGACCGGATAAGATCCAGCTGAACACGGTGGTCCGTCCTCCGGCCGAAAAATGGGCCCGGCCGCTCTCCCAGGTGGAACTCGAAAGGATAAGGAAAGATCTGGGCGATCGGGCGGAAGTGGTCGCTGTCGTTCGAAGGCGTCCAAGTTCTCCCGGAGGTCAGAACCTCAAAAAAGCGATCCTGGGCATAGCTGGACGGCGCCCGGTCACGCTCGACGACCTGACAACGTCCTTGGGCCGGGGAAAAAACGAAATCCGCCCTCAGCTCGAGACGCTCCTCTGCTGGAGAAGGATCAGCCGGCAGAGACATAAGGGGACTGTCTATTACTCAGCGTCGGAGCCGGTTACTGGAGCAAGGAAACGATCCCCGCACATGCCCGGAAGGAGCCGGGCGAACCCATGACAGAAATCAAGGAAATCAGCGACTTTTCCAAGGACGAGCTCAGCGAGCTTCTCCGCGATGCGGCCGTCAACTGGCTGGCCCACGACGGCCTTTGGTTCCGGGCGGTCGAGGACAAGTTCGGACTTGAGGCCGCCATGGAGCTCGACGCGAAGGCCTGGGAGAAGTTCACCGAGCTCGAGGCCAAGCGGATCATGAAGCGGATCAACCTCCCGGAAGGCGGCGGCATCCCGGCCCTCGTTCAGGCTCTCAAGCTCCGGCTCTATGCCCACATCAACGTGCAGGAGATCAGCGAAGTGACCGCCGACCGCCTGGTCTTCAGGATGAGGAGCTGCCGGGTTCAAGAAGCGAGGGAACGTCAGGGCCTGGCCCCATTCCCCTGTAAGCCGGTCGGAATTGTCGAATACGGCGGGTTCGCCCGGACGATCGACCCGCGGATCGAGACGCGCTGCCTCACTTGCCCGCCCGACCCAAGGGCTGAAAACACCTGGTGCGCCTGGGAATTCATTTTAAAAAAATAGGAGATAGCGATCTCGTTTTTTTGATAAAATAGGCCGCGCTTTAAATCCCAACAGGAGGAAGACACGTGACGATCACGAGAAAAGACTTCTTAAAGATGATCGGCGCCGGAGCCATCGGTGCCCATCTCCCGGCAGGAAGAGCCCTGGCCTCCCAGAAAATGGAGACCGCCAAGGCCGACGTTAAAAGGCTGAAGATCCAGGACGTTGAGATCTATTACTTCGACATCCCCTTGAATGAGCCCTTCACTATTACCCTGGGGACGGTCACCACGTCGAGCGGGGTGCTGATCCGGGTTGTGACCGACGCCGGGATCATTGGGATCGGTGAGTCCAGCCCCTTCCAGCCGGTCACGGGCGACACCCAGGAGACGAACGTCGTGGCCGCCCGGGCCATCCGGGAGATGCTCAAGGGCAAAGACCCTCTGGCCATCGAGAGCGCCCATAAGCTTTTCGGCGGTTTCCTCCACAGCAACCCCGCCCTCATCGCCGCCTTTGACATGGCCCTCTATGACATCCTCGGGAAAGCGGCGGGCCTGCCGGTTTTCCGGCTGCTGGGCGGAGACAAGACCACCTTTGAAACCGACGTCACGACCGGGATCGATACACCCGAAAACATGGCCAAGAGCGTCCAGACGCGTCTCGCCGCCGGGTTCAAGACCTTCAAGATCAAGGTCGGCATGGACCCGGATTCGGATGTAGCCAGGCTCCAGGCGATCCGCGACGCGATCGGCTACGACCACGGTATCCGGATCGATGCCAACCAGGGCTGGACCCCGGCTCAGGCGGTCATGGCCCTCAGGGCGATGGAGAAGTTCAAGATCCAGTTCTGTGAACAGCCGGGCCTTTACTCCGACATCGCCGGAATGAAGCAGGTCCGGGATGAGAGCCCGATCGGGATCATGGCCGATGAATCGCTCTTCTCCCCCGCCGATGCCCTGAAGCTCATCAACGCCGCGGCCTGCGATTACTTCAATATCAAGCTGATGAAGGCCGGCGGGATGACGAACGGACTCCGGATCGCCCTTATCGCCGAGGCCGCCAACATCCGCTGCATGCTCGGCTGCATGATCGAGACGAGGCTCGGGCTGACCGCCGCCGCCCACGTCCATGGCGCCACCCGGAACATCGTCTTCGCCGACCTCGACGGGTATTTCTCCCACACCTTCGACCCGATCGTCGACGGGATGACCGTCAAGGACGGGATGATCACCCTGCCCGAGAAGCCGGGCCTGGGTACCGACGTCGACCCGGCCTTCCTCAAGAA
>CAYGXD010000265.1:0-2543 GCA_964353705.1 uncultured Eubacteriales bacterium
CATCTGACCCATTTTTTTATAGAGTTCTTTTGGGAAATATTCCTCTTTATCGATGAGCTGTTTGATCTGAGGCAGGATCTCGTTGGTGGCCCAACGGATTTTCGCCTGCCGATCGAAAAGCCGGAATACAAGGAAGCCGAGCGAAATAAGCACGAGCGCCACTGGAAGCGCCACCAGCGGATTGCGCAGCCGCTTAAGAAGAGACCTGAGGTTGAAGAATCCGGCTTCTTCGGCCCGGCGACTCTCGAGGTATTTCCCCAGGTCCGCGGCCATCTCCGCGGCCGAGCAATAACGGTCCTCGCGCTTTTTCTTCAGGGCGCGGTCGATGATCTTCTGTAGTTCGACCGGGATGTCTGGCTTCAACTGGCGAAGCGGTTTCGGCTCTGCCCCCACGATCGAATGCAGAATGATCGACTCCCGGTCCCCCCGGAAAGGCAATTGGCCAGTCAACATCTCGTAAAGCACGACACCGAATGACCATATATCCGTCCGCTTATCCAGATCCTCGCCATGCGCCTGCTCGGGCGACATATAGGCGATCGTGCCTATGGTTCGGGCCTCCTTGGTCAGCTGGCTTTCCCCGGCTACCTTGGCCAGGCCGAAGTCCATGATCTTCGCCTGGCCGTTCTCGGTCACCATGATGTTCGCGCTCTTGATGTCCCGATGGATGATCCCGCGCTGATGCGCCGCCTCCAAGCCCGAGGCGACCTGGACCCCAATGCCCACCACTGCGTTGCTGTCGATCGACCCCTTGATGATCTTCTGGTGGAGGCTCTGGCCTTTCACAAATTCCATTGCGATATAGGGCTGCTCGTCCACCTCTTCGACCTCGTGGATGGTGCAGATATTGGGATGGGAAAGCGCGGCCGCCGATTGGGCCTCCCGGATGAACCGCTCTTTCGCCTCAGGATAGAGGCTCAGCTCCGGCGGCAGGAACTTCAGGGCGACCGTCCGCTTGAGTTTTATATCCTCGGCCTTATAGACGACCCCCATGCCTCCCCGGCCGATCTCGCCGGCGATCTCGTACTTGCCGGCGAAGACCTTGCCCTTGCTCAAGACCTTGTAGCCGGTCTCGAGCGTCATCGTCTTGGTGAAAAGCGGGATGCCGCCGATTCCCAGCCTCGACCCGCACTCGGCGCAGAATTTGGATTGGTCGAGATTTTCAGCCTGGCATCGCGGGCACTTTGTTCCCATGGCTCCTCGCTAAATTCAAAATGGGGACAGTTCCATAGAGGAACCGCCCCCGGTTTCAGAAACTGAACCGGACGCCCAGCCGCACCGAGATCGGCGGGTAGAAGATGTAGTCCTTTTTGAAGCGGTTGTCGGGGACATAGCCGACCGATTCGTCAAGCTCCCAGTCGTTCGCCATGATCTGGTCCTGGGTGACCGTCAGGGGATAAAGCGTCCGCATGGGAAAGTACATCGTCGTCGTCGCCATGTTAAACACGTTGTCGACGTTGACATTGAAATTGAGCGACGTCTGGCCAAGCCGCAGGCTGTATTCCGCATACAGGTTGGCGAACCAGAGTGACGGCGTGCGCCCCAGGTTTCCCCGGTTATAGGGCATGTAATTGCCATCGACATACCAGTATTCGGTGAACGGCGTTCCGCTCAGCGCATTGATAAGGAAGCCGATGGTGAGACGGAAGGGAAAGGTATAAGCGCCGTAGAGCTTGAAGACATGGGGCCTGTCCGTGGCCAGCGGCCCGCCGAGGGGGTTCAGATTCTTGTCATAAGAGAGGTACCAGAGGTCGAAGTTCCGCTCCACGTTCGGGCTGTTCCTTCCGTAGCCGGTCGTGCTGTACTCGGTTTCGTCGGAGCTGGCGAGCCCGGAGTAATTGCCCGTGAGCCGGCTCCAGGTATAGGAGACTCCGCCCAGCCAGCCGCCGGCGAACCTCTTGTCCAAGCTGAAATTGAGGCCCCAGTACTCGCGCTTGGCCTTGGGGCACTCCAAATAGTTGGGATCGGATTTGCCGCCCTCCGTCGTCGGCCGGGAATATCCGTACCCCGGGTTCGTTAGATAGTACACTTCCCCTTCGGACAAGACGCCGACGTCCTCGACGGCGTAGCGGAGATGTTTCTGGACAAGGCGCACCGTCCCCGAGAGGTTCTCCACGAGCTTCTTCTCGATCCCGAACGAGAATTCCTGCTGGCTCATCGGCTTCAAGCCGGGATCGACCGTGTCAAAAGAGACAGGCCGCCAGTCGATGACCGTCATGAGCGTTCCCGGATAATAGCCGTTCTTGCCGATCTTGTCCCACTCATAGGTATCCAGCGTGTAAAAGGCGGATTTGTACTTCAACCCTCCGAAGCTCGTGGCCGCGGTGTAGAGCTTCATGACATCGTAGTAGATGCCGTAGCTCCCGAAGACCTTGAGGTTGGCGTCCCCGAAGACGTCATAGACGAACCCCAGGCGGGGCGCGAGCTTGTCTCCGAAGTCGAACTCGATGGGCTTTATCCCTTTGAGAGCCGGATCGTCCGTGTAGCTCGGCAGATACTCCCTTTCCGTCCGGAGGCCGAGGTTCAGGGTGAGCCGGCCCTTG
>CAYGXD010000266.1:0-2537 GCA_964353705.1 uncultured Eubacteriales bacterium
ACCAGGCAGGAGAGCGGTCCATCGCTCCCGGCGATTGGGTCAGGTTTCGGCAATCTCCCTTCTCCGCCGGAATGGTCAGGATCTCTCCGTGGGCTTCGAAGGCGGCCCGCCGGCCCGTGGGCGAAAGGTCGAAATTCGAGATCTCCGAAGCGACGTTTTTGTATTCCGGCCGAAGGGCCGTCAGATCGCTGGGCGTTGAAACGACGACCTGCCGGCTTCGGCCGGTCCCGGGGTCATACACATAGAGATACCCTTCAACGCCGTAGACCACCAGGCCCCCGCCTCCTCCGAGATACTTGATGTCGGACTCGCCCTGGTTGATGAGCTGCTTCAGATTCCCGTTCAGCGTGTCGTAGGCGAAAAGGTTCATGACCCTGTTCCTGTCGGACAGGAAATAGACCGTCTCTCCGAGCCAGACGGGATACATGTCGTTGGAATCCTGACGGGGAATCTCCTTGTAGGAATAATCCTGGAGGCTGACGATCCAGACCGGGGGCGCCGTTCCACCGCGGTAGCGGCGCCAGTTGGGCTGCCAGTATTGATAGATAGGGTTGTAGGCGATGAACCCGCCGTCCGGAGACCAGTCGGCGAATTCAGCCATGGGGATCGCGAGCTCCTGTGGAAACCCGCCGTCCGGCCCGACCGTGAACAGGGTGTTAAATTTTTTGTTATGGCTCGTCCGGCCGGACTTGAAAAGAACCTTCCCGCCGTCAGGCGTCCATCCTTGAACGATGTCCGGCAAGGGGTGATAGGTCAATCTTTTGGGCTGGCCCCCCTCGGATGGGATGACATAGACGTCGGTGTTGCCGTCGTATTCGCCGGAAAAAGCGATCCATTTCCCATCGGGCGAAAAGTGCGGGTTGCTTTCTTGGCCCGGGTGGGCCGTCAGCCGCCGGGCCGTTCCGCCTTGGACAGGGACAGTCCAGAGGTCTCCGGCATAAATGAAGGCGATGAGGTCGCGGCTTATATCCGGCTGATGAAGAAAGCGGGTTCCCTGGCCGGAGAGAGTCGCCGAGGAGAGGATAAGGATGGACAGGCAGACGAGGCAGGCTTTATTCATCTTATGGGTTCTCCTTCCAGAACCAAGCTTGATAATCTAGGGATCGTCATGGTCGTTCGAGTTCCGCTCGATCCTGTCAGGCTATTATCAATAAAATAAGGGTTTCTGCCAATACCTGGAATCCTGAGCTTTTCATTTGCTCAAACGACCGAACCTGACTATAATCCCGAGGACAGAAGAATGAGATGGATCGTCCTCCTCCTGGTCAGTGTCGTGCTGGCCTTGAGCTTCTATGCCTATGATTCCTTGTCGCCCATCAAGGAGACGATCCAGGTCCAACTGAACTTCAGCTCGACCGACTACGGCCTTCTGGTCTCCGTGTATTCGATCCCCAACACCATCCTGTTCATGGTGATCCTGGGAGGCCTCCTCGCGGACCGCTGGGGAATCCGGAAAATGGGGCTGCTGGCGGCCCTCGCCTGTGCCCTGGGGGCCGTCATCACGGCTTATGGTGCGGGCGGGTTTTTCATCCGGGGAGGGTTCGGGTATTCGTTCATGAGTTCTTTCCTGCCGCGCTTTTCCGCCCCCCTGAAGATGATGATCCTTGGCCGTTTCCTATTCGGCCTGGGAGCGGAGACTCTTAATATCGTCGTGCTCAAGATCCTGGTGAAATGGTTCAAAGGGAGAAAAATGGCTTTCGCTTTCTCGCTCATGACCATTATCGCCCGGATGGGCACGGCCGCCGTCTTGATCCTCTCCCCTGTCCTCATCGAGGCCAAGACGGGATGGACCACATCCCTCTGGGTTTCGGCCGGGCTGATGATTCTCGGGCTGCTGCTGCTCTTGGCCTATCTGCCTTTCGACCGGCGCTCGCCGGACGCCCCCAAGGACGCTGTCGATGATTTTCAAAGCCGCGAGGTCACGGCCCTGCTGAAGAACAGGTCTTTCGTTTTCATATGCCTTCTCTGCGTGATGTTCTATTCGGCTTTCTTCCCCTTCTTGTCGTTCCTTCCGGACCTCGTCCACAACAAGTTCCAGCTGTCGCTCCGGCTGAGCGGAGCCCTCAGCAGCCTGATGATCTGGGGGACGATCATCTTCATCCCCATCGTCGGCTGGTTTGTCGACCACAAGGGAAAAATCGCCTCTCTTCTGCTTTATGGTTCGGGGATGCTGTTTTTCTCCCATCTCGTCCTGGCCACGACTCGACTTACGCCCTATCTGGCCATCGTCGTCCTGGGATTGGCCTTTACTCTTGTCCCGGCGGCCCTGTGGCCCGCTGTGCCGCGGATCGTCGATGAACGGAGAGTGGGCACCGCGTATGGGATCATGACCTGGACACAGAGCTTGGGCATACTGACATTTCCCTACCTGGCCGGACGGATCACCGACCTATCCAATCCGGGGGTAACAACCGAGATGGTTCGGGGCGGCCGTGCTCTGCTAGATTACTCGAATACCTCTCTGATGTTTGCCGGGCTCGGCGTCATGAGTTTTGTTTTCGCCGTCATGCTCAAAAAAGAAGATTCACGGAAGAGCG
>CAYGXD010000267.1:0-2482 GCA_964353705.1 uncultured Eubacteriales bacterium
TGTCCACCACGGAGAAATCGGTGAGGAAAGCGATGACCTTCATCTGTCCGCCGCACTGGGGGCAGACCATGGGGTCGACTTCGTACACCTTGCGGATCATCTCGGCCCAGCCCTTGGCGGGGACAGGCCGGAGCTCCTCCTCCACCATCTGGACCAAAGACCCAAGAACCTGGCGAGCGAAGAGATCTGTCAGGCGCGAGTCATCGATGCGGGGGACCTTATGGAAGAGCCCGTCCTTGCCCAGTCCGCCCTCGGTCACCAGGAAATGGAGATGCGGGTGGAAATTGATCTTGGTTCCGAAGGTCTGAATGACCACGATGACGCCGGGCATCACTTCGCCGCCGGCTAGAGCCTCGAAATAAAGAGTCAATGAGCGAAAAGCGCAGCGGCAGAGTGACCCCAGCAGCCGGCGGTTGTACTTAAAGAATATCCGCAGCATCCTGGGGATGGTGAAGACCACCTGGCGGTGGGGGACATCGAGGAGAAGCTCCTCCCGCATCCACTCGCCCCACTCCTCGAGCCTCTTGGCATGACAAGAGGGACAGAAGCCGCGGGTGCGGCAGGAGAACATCAGCAGGCGTTCCGCCTGGCAGTCCGGACAGCGGATGCGGGCAAACCCGCAGCGCGGATTGCCGCAGTCCAGATAACGATCGACGACTTCTTTGATTATCGGACGGAAGAAGCCGTACTCCTTCTCGAAACGGCTCTCATACTCGGCGAGGAAACGGTTGAAATAATGGAACAAGACCCGATAAAGGACAGTCCGCTCGGGATGGCGAGGACGATACACTCCCATGGCGGGAGATTGGCCTCAAGAAACGGGCCAAGGCAATGCATGAAGACACTTTTCCCCGAAAGAACGGGAAAAGCGCCGACGCCGAAGGCATAGGCAGCGACGACGAAAGCCTCGTCGCCCTCCGTTGAGCTTCCCAAAGGAACGGCGGATGGTATGCCGAGCCGCTCTCTTTTGCCCACCTTCTCTTTGACATCGACCCTAGAATGGATTATTGATTTTCCGTGAATAAAAAATATCTTTCCTACGGGGCTGTGTTTTCCCTGGTGATCCTGTCCGCAGGGGGCCTTGGCGCGGCTCAGCAGGCGGGCCCTTCGACCGAGATCAGTTTCTTCGACTCGAACGGCGTCAAGATCAGATATGCCGTGGCGGGCGAAGGCGAGCCGATCGTGCTGGTCCACGGCTGGATGTCGGATGCGAGCATGTGGGGGAGGGACGCCGCCGGAAACCCGAAGCTGGACCCCCCTGCCGGCTTCCGGGCGATCGCCCTGGACTGCCGGGGACATGGGCAGAGCGACAAGCCTTACGATCGCGCGCTGTATGGGACGGAGATGGCCTTGGATGTAACGCGGCTGATGGACCATCTGAAGATCCCGAAGGCGCATCTCGTAGGGTACTCGATGGGCGCGTTTATCATCGGTAAGATCGCCGCCGCCTACCCGGACCGGGTGATCAGCGCGGTTTATGGAGGCCAGGTCCCGTTGGTCATCGGAGCTCCGCCATCGGGGACCCGGGAAACGGCCGTCTTCGCGAAAGCCGCTGAGGAAGGGAAGGGCATGGGCTCTTACCTCATTGAAGTCCTCCCTCCCGGGAGACCCAAGCCCACCATGGAACAGGCCAATTCCCTGGCGGCGTTCATGTTGAACGGCAAGGACGTGAAGGCGCTGGCCGCGGCCGGTCTTAGCTTCGATGATCTGCAAGTCTCGCAGGAGGACCTTACGGCCTGTCCCGCCCCAACACTGTTCATTTACGGTTCGCTTGAATCGGAGCACTTGAAGGGACGGGTGGAGACGCTGCGGAAAGCGCTGGCAAGGGCGACTGTGGTGGTGATTGAGGGCGGCGATCATATCACGACCCTCGCGCACGCCGCGTTCGGTGAGGCAATTCTGGAGTTCCTGCGGAAGAACAAATCCCCATCCGGGCAGAAACGATAAAACTCTTCACTTCAAGGTATAAGTATCAACCTGAATTGACGCCTGACGAAAGACAAAGGAAATAGGAGGCGACTATAAGCCGGATTGGCGATCGTTTATTGGAAAGTGTGATGGCCTCCTCAATAGTTAACGACAAGAGAGGCAAGTGAGTTTGTTTTAGTTGCTGGGCAGATACCTTTTTGGGAACTTCGACACCACGGTGAAATTGGGGTCCACAACATTGGCCACCCGGGCGCTTCCGAACTGAGAAAGAACTTCGAGCGCTTCCCAGCGGTCAAATCCGTATTCCGATTCCAAAAGGGATCCTAAATAGAAAGCGCAGCCAAAACCTGGTTCTCTATCGACCCTGTTACTTCACCCTAATCGGGAACGGAGGACGGACCGGCTTCTTGGGCGGGTTCGCCTTGAGCTCCTCCATGACCACCTGGATGGCCTTTTCGAGCTGCGGGTCATGCCCGGCCGCGACTTCGGCCGGCCACTGCTCGACCTCGATGTCCGGCGGCACACCCTCGTTTTCGACGATGAACCCGTCCTC
>CAYGXD010000268.1:0-2481 GCA_964353705.1 uncultured Eubacteriales bacterium
ACCTGGCCGTCTTCAACCGGCATCCCCTCGATCCCTTCACGGTCTGCGAGATGACATTCGTCGACGGCGCGGTTTCTTTCGACCGCGCCAAATATCTCGACGAACGGAAGAAGGCCGAGGAAGAGGCGAAGGCGAAAAAAGAGCCGGAAAAGAAGAGCGGAGGGGAGGTTTGAGATGAGAAGACTCATGGTTATCGCAGCGGCGGCCTTGTTAATGTCGGCGGCTCTCCTCTCCTTCGAGACAGAGCCGGCCCGGCTGTTCATCAAGAACGCCACGGTTGTCCCAGTGGCGGGTGCCCGCATAGAAGGGGGCAACATCCTGGTCGAAAGCGGGAAGATCAAGGCCGTGGGCAAGGAGATTCAACCGCCGGCGGGCGCAGAGATTATCGACGCCTCCGGGATGTTCGTCTATCCCGGCTTCATCGATTCCTACAGCCATTTCGGCCTGGTGGAGATCGCGGCCATCGCCAGCACATCGGACTTCCGGGAGATGGGGAAGGAAAACCCCGAGCTGCGGGTCGTCTGGGCCATCAACCCTCATTCGGTCCACTTCGGCACGGGGAGAGTGACGGGGACGACGACGGCGCTCGTGGCTCCCACGGGCGGGACGTTCGCCGGGATTTCGGCGCTCGTCAAGATGGACGGCTGGACCGTCCCCGAGATGACGTTCAAGGAGGCCGCCACATCATTCATCAATTTCCCGATGACGCCGCGGCCGGTCGGGGAAGGCGTCGCCGTCCAGGCGGAGGCCAAGGAGGATGTCACCTCCAAGCTGGTCGACAAGATCCGCGATTATTTGAAGGAAGCCCGCCGTTACCTGGAGTTGAAAAAGCTGGCGGCCGGCGACCCGGGCATCAAGGCGCCCGAATACAGCGCCAAGTACGAGGCCCTGGGACCCGTGCTCGACGGGACTCTCCCGGTCATCATCTCCGTTGAAAAAGCCAAGGATATCGAGCTGGCCATAAAATTCGTCCGGGACGAGAAGCTCAAGGCTATCTTCCGGGGCTGCGCCCAGGGTTTCAAGGTGGCCGACAAGATCAAGCAGTCCGGAATTCCCGTGATCATCGACAGCCTGTATACGGGGCCGTCCGAGCCGGAGGACGGGTACGACGCTCCGTACCGGAACGTGGTCGAACTGGCCAAGGCGGGCGTCCTGATCAGCTTCTCGACGGGCGATTCTCCGGCGCAGGGAAAGGACCTCCCCTACCATGCCGCCAAGGCCGTGGCCTTCGGGCTGCCCTATGAGGAAGCTGTCAAAGCCCTAACCATCAACCCGGCCAGAATCTTTGGGGTCGAGGACCGGCTGGGCAGCATCGAAGTGGGGAAAGAGGCCGACCTTATCATCGCCGCCGGTGACCCACTGGACATTAAGACCGAAGTGAAGCAGTTGGTCATCAACGGCCGGGCCATTGACATGTCGAACTGGTGGGAGACCCTCTACCAGAAATTCAAGAGCCGGCCGGAGAACTAATGCGAACGCATTAAATCGTGATACCCCCTCTCCCCGCTTTCCCCCTCGAGGGGGGAGGGTAAGGGAGAGGGTGACGTCACAAGATTTATTGCGTTTAGAATAGGAAAGGAGACATATGTTAATCAGGATTTGGCAAAAAACTTCAATCGCAGCGCTATGCATCGGCTGTCTGGCTTTGACCGTCCAGGCGCAGACGGGGGATATCGACAGCCGGGTCGACAAATTCGTCCAGGACTCGATCCGCGAGCAGCGGATCCCCGGCCTTGCCTTGGCCGTGATGCGCGACGGCCAGGTCGTAAAGGCGAAAGGCTACGGCCTGAGCAACATCGAGCTCAACGTTCCGGTCAGCCCTCAGACCATCTTCCAGTCCGGGTCGGTCGGCAAGCAATTCACCGCCACCGGCATCATGATGCTGGTCGAGGAAGGCAAGGTCGGGCTGGACGATAAGGTCGCCAAGTATTTCCCCGGAGCGCCGGAGAGCTGGAACAAGTTCACGGTCAGGAATCTCCTCACCCACACCTCCGGGATCAAGGAATATACGGGCAAAGACTTCGATTATCGCCGGGATTATTCGGAAGAGGATCTCCTGAAAATGGCCCAGGCCCAGCCCTTTGACTTCGCCGCGGGAGACAAATGGAGCTACAGCAATACGGGGTATATGCTTCTGGGCATGCTCATCCACAAGGTCACCGGTAAGTTCTACGGGGACTTCTTGCAGGAGCGCATCTTCAAGCCCCTCGGCATGACCACCACCCGAATCATCAGCGAGGCGGACATCGTCCCCAACCGCGCCGCCGGGTACCGCCTGGTCAAGGGCGTTGTCAAGAACCAGGAGTGGGTAAACCCCACCCTCAATACAACGGCGGACGGCTCCCTCTATTTCACCGTCCTCGACCTGGCCAAGTGGGATGCTGCCCTCTATACGGAAAAGCTGATCAAGCGGACGAGCCTCGACCAGATGTGGACGCCGGTCAAGCTCAATAGCGGCAAGGCCTATCCCTACGGCTTCGG
>CAYGXD010000269.1:0-2456 GCA_964353705.1 uncultured Eubacteriales bacterium
CGTTTTTCATCTCCCTGGAAATCGAGCAGGTCATCGGTGACCTGGAAAGCCAGGCCGAGATTTCGGCCGTAATCGATGAGCCTCCTGGCCTCTTCCGCCGTCGCCCGGCCGAGGACCGCCCCGATCTGACAGGCGGCGGAAAAGAGTGAGGCCGTTTTCTTGTCGATGACGTCGACGTAGTCTTTCTCGCTTGTCTCCAGGTTGCCGCTCGAATGATACTCGGTCAGCTCGCCCTCGATCATCCGGGACGTGACCTCGGAAAGGATGCGCACGACCTCGGGATGGGCGCTGTCGAGGGACATCCCGATGGTTTTTATGTAGAGGTAGTCGCCCAGCAGGACGGATACGTTCGGGCCCCAGCGCGTGTGGACGGAATCCCTCCCTCTTCTGAGGTCGGCGTTGTCGATGATATCGTCATGGATCAGGCTGGCGGTGTGGATGAACTCGACGAGCGCGGCCATGACGATGTGCTCGTCCCCCCGGTAATTGAGCAGCTTGGAGCAGAGGATGAGCAGGGCCGGGCGGATACGCTTGCCCTTCTTCTGGAAGAGATAGGTGCCGATCTCGGAGATCAGCGGGTTGGGGGAGGAGGAGAAGATCTTCAGGCTTTCCTCGACGCGGTCGAGCTCCTCCTGAATATTGTTGTAGACATCATTGAGGTCTTTTCTCTGTCTCAGCAGGTCGCGGGCCTTTTGGGGGACGGCGTTTCTCATCGGTAGTTGGCGAATTCCATGTGGATGCCGAAGTCTTGGGTCTTCAGAAAGCCGATGGCTTCCTGCAAGGTATCGATCTTGGGGGAGAAGATGCGGACTTGATCGCCCTGGATGGCCGCCTGGGCCTTGAGCTTCTGCTGCTTCAGCAGCTTGACGATCTCGCGGGCCTTTTCCAGGGGGATCCCGACCTGGAAATGGACCTCCCGCTTGACCGTGCGGTTGGGCCCGTCCTCGACCTTCTGGTAGAGGACAGCCTTGAGAGGGATTCTCCGCTTGACCATTTTCTGTTCCAGGACATCAACCAAGCTCCTGAGCTTGACGCCGTCTTCTGCGATCAAGATGAGCTTGTCTTTTTCCTGGACGATCTCGGCCCGGCTGTGTTTGAAGTCGAACCGGTTGGTGATCTCCTTGAGGGCGATATGAACGGCGTTCGAGACCTCTTGCCAGTCGATCCGGGAAACGATGTCGAACGAATGCTCCTGCGCCATGGGGCCTTATCTTAGCATTGAAGGATGCATTTTTCAAACCGTCCCGGCAAGAAAATTGTTGACATTGACATTTAAGATGAGGTATTGAAGATTTTTGGGAAATATATGATATATCCTGTTTAGTATCCAGCGGCGGAGCGGCCCTTGCGAAAACCCCGCTCGCCAAGGGAAGGAGGAACTCATGAAGATCAAGCTCAACACGATCCCGGCCCTGCTCCTGGCGTTACTTGTGCTTTCCGGGCTGGCCAACGCTCAGAGCGGAACCACCGGAGCCATTGAAGGCCGGGTGCTCGACGAACAGGGGAACCCGCTTCCCGGCGCCCAAGTCAAGATCTCTTCCCCCGACCTCATCGGGGGAATGCAGTCGAAAATGACGACGGCTGAAGGAAGGTTCCGTTTCGTTGCGCTGCCCCGCGGGACCTACACAATGGAAGGAACGCTGGCCGGGTTTATTGGTGTGAAGAGGGATGACGTCAGGATCTTTGTCGGGCAGACTATCACGGTCGATCTCACCCTCAAGATAGGGACGCTCGAGGAAGAGGTCACCGTCATGGGGACATCTCCCTTGGTCGATGTCAAAGATTCCCAGATGAATGCCACCAACCTGGATATCCAGATGCTTCAGACCGTCGGCGGAGAGATGCGCTTCAAGAACTCCACCAACTTGATCAACCTGGCTCCAGGTGTTAAGGACGACAGCGCCATGGGCGCGGCCTCCCGGGTCAGCAACCAATGGAACCTGGATGGCCAGAGCCTGCTGACCTTCATCGGGTCGGGCGCGGACTGGCAGTATCCTGATCTCAACATCATCGAGGAAGCCCAGGTCGCAGGTTCCGGCGCCAACGCCGAATACGGCGGTTTCACGGGCGCCGTCCTCAACCTGATCACCAAGAGCGGCGGCAACGACCTCGAAGGGCTGGCCGAGTTCTCCTATTCTCCGTTGGCCTGGAGCCAGAAGAACTTCGACCCCAGCGACCCCATGTTCTCGCTCTTTGAGGAGCCCAACCGGATCCTCTATATGGACGCCCACTTCGGCCTCGGAGGACGGATCGTCAGGGACAAGCTCTGGTTCTATGTTTCGGCCGGTTTCATCCAGCAGGATACGGAGTATAAGGGATTCGACAAGCGGGAGTCGGAGCAGATCCCCAAAGGGTTCGGCAAGCTGACCTGGCAGATCAACAAGGACAGCCGCCTGCAAGGCTATGCGGAATATGAATATTTCCAGGTCTTCAACCGGGGGATGAGCATCGACCGG
>CAYGXD010000270.1:0-2442 GCA_964353705.1 uncultured Eubacteriales bacterium
CTGCGATCGCCGACCAGGTGCTGCCGTTGTTCGTCGAGAGTTCAACCTTCATCGTCGGGCAGCTATCCGACGTCGTCCACCGGATCGTCTGTGACGAACCGACAGGCCACTGCTCCCCGCCGTTGGGCGAGGTGACGAAATCGGTTTTCCAGAGATGATAGGTCACGTTGAGCCAAGCCGTGAATTCACCCGTGGCCTTGAGATTCCCGGCCCGGCTCGGATGATCGTCCCCGCTCGGATATTCCAGGATATCCGGATTGCCGTCGTCGTCCCCGTCCGTCTTGTGCTGGATGGCCGTCTGCCAAAAGCGGTGGTGATTGCCTGTTTCCTGGTTGAGGTCGTTCGTATCGGGCCCTCCCCCGTTCGTGGTCAGGACATTGTAGAAATCGAAGACGGCGACGTTTCCATCCGGATAGTCTTTGAGCCAGTCGTTGATGAGCCACTGGTTAAAAGCCCGGGCATTGGCGGCGTACGTCGGGTCGCTCAGCGGCGGCGCCGTAATGACGACGAACAGCTTATCCTGGCGCGTCTCAAAATATTCCAGAAGGTCGATATAGATTCCCTTGGCATTGGCCACCGTGTGATACTCGCTCCCGCTCCCCTCCCCCCGCAGGGGGTTCTCAGTGATCGCCGGGACCGGGTCGTCCGGGCTTCCCTGGAGTGCGGAGTTCGGGAAGCAGGATTTAAACAGGATGATTTCGTTGGCTCCGGACGGCGCCGGAGACAGCCGGGAATAAGAACAATTCTGCGCTCCCTCGCTGTAGAGGGCGTTGAGATACGTCGCGCTGCTGGGTCCCCGGAACCATTCCCACCAGTTCCCGATGTCGGTTCGGTCGCCGATGGCGTCGGGTCCCCAGCCGTAGTTGGTGTCGCTCACGAAGTAGTTGTTGTCGCGAAGGATTCTGCCGAATCCGCCGTTCTCATCCGAGAGCCAGTTCTCCCCCGTCGAGTGATGGATGAAGATCAAACGCACCGGCTGGGCGGGGGGGTTGGGATTGAGAGGGCCAGAGTTGGGGGGAGTCGGGTCGGGAACCGGGGGCTCCTCCTTGGATTTGGTGGTGCCGGCCGCCGCCCCCGCCAAATAGAGGATAAGGACCGCTCGGAGAATCCGTCTTCCGCAGGCTCTTCGATCATTTCCCATGGCTGAGTGCTCGCTGCTTCAGATGTGGGCTGGGCCGCAAATCTCTTGCCCCTAGAACTTCAGGTAGTAGATTTCATAGTTGCCGGGTGTATTATCCTGCCAGACGATATGGAGATTGCCGGAGGAGTCGACACCGATGGCCGGAACCTCGGACCCGCCCGAAGTCCAGGTGAGCCTCTTGTTCGCGGTCCAGCTGGTTCCCCAGTTCGCGCTTCTTTTGAGATAGATCTCGGAATTGCCCGGAGTGAGATCCGGCCAGACGGCGGAAACATGGCTCGTGGGTCCTACGGCTATGTCCGGGGAATTGGAAGCGCCCGAGGTCCAGGTGAGCCTTTGACTGGCGGCCCAAGTGGCTCCGCCGTCCGCGCTCTTTCTGTAGTAGACCTCATAATTCCCGGGCGTATTATCCCGCCAGATGACATGCGGGTTTCCGGAGGGGAGAACGCCGATCGCCGGAGCTTCGGACGCTCCCGAATTCCAGGTGAGTCTTTGACTGGCGGTCCAGTTGAGACCGCCGTTTGTGCTTCTCCGGAAATAGACCTCATAGTTCCCGGCCGTGTTGTCCTGCCAGGCCACGCAGATCCGGCCCGAGGGGCCTGTGCCGACGGCCGGAAACCCGGATACGCCCGAGGTCCAGGTGAGCCTTTGACTGGCGGCCCAAGTGGCTCCGCCGTCCGCGCTCTTTTTGTAATAAATCTCGGCGTTCCCCGGGGTGTTGTCCTGCCAGACTACATGGGGGTTTCCGGAAGCATCAACGGCTATATCCGGATTCTGAGAGGGGCCCGATGTGGCGGTGAGCGTTTTGGTGGTTGCCCAAGTGACTCCGCCGTTCGTGCTCTTTTTGTAATAAATCTCGGCGTTCCCCGGGGTGTTGTCCTGCCAGACCACGTGGGGGTTTCCGGAGGCATCTACGGCAACCGCGGGGGCCGCGGAATAGCCCGATGTGTAAGTCAGCCTTTGGCTGGCCGTCCAAGTGGCTCCGCCGTTCGTGCTCTTCCTGTAATAGATTTCGTAGTTGCCGGGGGTGTTATCCAGCCAGACCGTATGGAGCTTGCCGGACGCGTCGACGGCGATGGCCGGGGCCCCGGAATAGCCCGAAGTCCAGGTCAGCCTTTTGCTGGCCATCGAGATGATCGAGAACTTCCCGTTGCTCATGTCGTTGACCGCCGCGTTGGCCGCGTTGGATATCCTGACGAGGCAGTTCGAGGAGACCGCGCTCGGCAGCGTCCAGGGATGCGTGCCGTCATTGGCCGTCGAGGCCGCGATCGAAGTGAAGCTTGCCCCGCCGTTGGTCGAATACT
>CAYGXD010000271.1:0-2422 GCA_964353705.1 uncultured Eubacteriales bacterium
CCCGGGCAAAGAAATGGACCGCTTGAAAGCGCGGCATCCCTGGATCGACCGGGACGCGCTTCTCGTCCTCGCCGGCTATGTGACGCTTGAGGACGGCACGGGCTGCGTCCATACCGCGCCGGGACATGGACTGGAAGACTATTTGACCGGCGTCGCTTACGGGTTGGAGATCTACACGCCGGTCGACAGCGAGGGGAATTTCATCCCCCAGGTCGAGCGCTATGGAGGGCAGAACGTCTTCGCCGCCAACGGCGTGATCACCGCCGACATGGCGAACGAAGGGAGTCTGCTCAAGGAAGGGAAAATCACCCATTCCTATCCACACTGTTGGCGCTGCAAGAACCCGGTCATCTTCCGGGCGACCTCACAATGGTTCATCTCCATGGATCAGGGTGGTCTCCGGGAGAAGGCCCTGGAGGCGATCAAGAAGGTGAACTGGATCCCGTCGTGGGGCGAAGAACGGATGTCCAACATGATGAGCGCCCGCCCCGACTGGTGCATCTCCCGGCAGCGCAAGTGGGGTGTGCCCATCCCGGCCTTCGAATGTCAATCCTGCGGTCACATTCTGGCCTCGGCCGAGATCGCGACGCGGGTGGCCGACGTTTTTTCCAGGGAGGGCTCCAACTCCTGGTTCACCAAGTCGGCCGAGGAGTTACTCCCGGCGGGCGCCGCCTGCTCTGCCTGCGGTTCCAGCCGGTTCGAAAAGGAAAACAACATCCTAGATGTCTGGTTTGAATCCGGATCGAGCCACTCGGTGCTCGGCCGGAGACGGGATCTCCCCTGGCCTTCGGACCTCTATATCGAAGGCCACGACCAATACCGGGGCTGGTTCAACAGCTCTCTCATCATCGCTGTCGGGGCCAAGGGAGCCTCGCCCTACAAAACATGCATTACCCACGGTTTCATCCTGGATGAGCAGGGCCGGGCGATGTCGAAATCGCTCGGAAACGTCATCGAACCCGAAGAGATCATTTCCAAGGACGGGGCGGAAGTGCTGCGGCTGTGGGTGGCCATGCTCAACTACAAGGAGGACGCCCGGTTCGGCCCCGAGATCCTGGAGCGGCTCGAGGACGCCTACCGCAAGATCAGGAATACCTGGCGGTTCATCCTCGGGAACATTTCCGGTTTTTCTCCCGACCGGGATCTGGTGAAGACCGAAGATATGGTCCTGCTCGACCGCTGGGCCTTGGAGAAGACGGCCGAGGTCGGCCGCCGCATCCTCAAGGCCTACGAAGAGTACGAATATCACACCGGCTTCCATTCCCTTTTCAGCTTTTTCACCGTGGAGCTCAGCTCCCTCTATCTGGATGTCCTCAAGGACCGGCTCTACTGCTCGGCCAAGGAATCCCCGCTTCGCCGGTCCGCCCAGACGGCCCTGTTCGAGATCGTCCGGACGACCTTGAAGTTGATGGCCCCCATCCTGCCTTTTACGACCGAAGAAGCCTGGGGGATCCTGCCGCCTTTTGCCGGGAAGGAAGACTCCATCCACCTGGAGTTGTTCCCCTCCTTCGATAGGCGATGGCTTGACGCCGAAGTCGATCAGGAAATGGAGCGGCTGCTCGTCCTGCGCGAGACGGTCCTTAAGGCGCTCGAAAAAGCGCGGGAGGAGAAGCTCATCGGCAATTCTCTCGAGGCCCAGGTCCATCTCGCCGTCCCCCCGGGCGAACAGGAACTGGTCCGGAAATACGAACAGGACCTCGGCGCCCTGTTCATCGTATCAGCCGTGACCGTCGAACCCGGCTCGTTCGGGGAGCTCGGTGTCAGGGTCTCCAGGGCACCGGGAGCCAAGTGCCAGAGATGCTGGAACTATTCACCCCATGTCGGAACGAGCCGCGAATATCCCGAACTCTGCCGGCGCTGCGAGGATGTCGTCCGGGGACCGGCATGAGGAAAAACCTTCCCTATCTGGCCTTCGTTCTCTTTCTCCTCTTCTTGGACCAGGTGACCAAGGGGCTCATCGCCCGCGAGATCCCGCTTTATGGCAGCCGAAAAGTCATCCCCGGCTTTTTCAACCTCACCCACATCCGGAATAAGGGGGCGATATTCGGCTTTTTCTCCCACTCCGGAAGCCGCTCTGTCTTCCTGGCCCTGATCGCGGCTTCGCTCATCGCCCTCGCGCTCGTCATTTATTATTTTATTAAGACGCCGGCCGCCGAACGGGGCATGAAGCTGGCCCTTTCGCTCATACTGGCCGGCGCGCTGGGCAACCAGATAGACCGGCTGGCCCGCGGCTACGTGATCGACTTCCTCGACGTCTATGTCCGGACCCGGCACTGGCCGTTCTTCAACGTCGCGGATTCGTGCATCACGGTAGGCGCTGTCCTCTTACTGATTATGCTCTTGATAAGGAAACCCGCATGTTCCCCATCCTCGTCCGAATCGGCCCGCTGACCATCCATACGTACGGCTTTCTCGTCGCCCT
>CAYGXD010000272.1:0-2374 GCA_964353705.1 uncultured Eubacteriales bacterium
TCTATCAAGTTACTGAAACATACCTGGAAAAAACCGAGAACCCGCTTCCTCCCTCTGCTTCCCCGGAGCTTGCCTGGCTCGTCGAAGGAAAGGTCGCGCCGCTCGTGCCCGGGTCCGAGCTCGGGACCATCGCCGCTCTGGCCGGCGGGGAGCAGACTCTGACCGAAGACCAAGTCAAGGGGATCCTCGAAAAGCTTTCCCAAAACCCTGCCGGAGAGGAAGCCCAAGGAAAGAAGAAGTACGTCTATGTCTCGGGCGGCAAGCTGTTCCGGCTGGACAGGGACGGCCGTCTTGAGGCGGTCAACGACAACGCCGCCGATCCCGTCACCTGGCCGCTCGGCCACGAGGTCAGGCCGGCCCGCCAGTCTCTGGGCGTCAACGGCTGCAAGGACTGCCACCGGTTCGGCTCGCCTTTCCTTTTCCGCAAAGCCAAAGGGACCGGCCCGCTCAAGACGGACCATGCAAAGACCATCTCGGCCAATGCCTTCATGCACCTCGACCGGCCCTACCAGACGGCCTTCGGCCTGTCCTTTGTGGTCCGGCCGCTCTTTAAATGGGTTCTTTTCCTCTCTATCCTCATCCTCGGTTCCACCCTGGTTCTCGTCGTCCTTCTCGCCCTGGGTCGTCTCTCCGGGCTGATCGAGAAAAGGAATTAGCCGCCATGTTATTCCGCATACTATCCGCCTTTTCCCTCCTGGCGCTGGCCGGCCGGCTGACCTATCTCCGGTTCAGACATGACACCGTACAGGCCGGGGCCCAGCCCGGAAGCCTCTCCCGGGCGGCCTATCTTCGCTGGCTCGGCCGCGGCGTTGCCTCCCTATTCCAGCCGGCGGGCTGGAGGTGGGTGCGTGCCACCTATGCTTATTGCTGCACCCTCTATTCGCCGCCCATACTGAAATGGATTTTCGTCGGGATGTCGACAAGCTTCATCTATTTAGCCCTAAGCGGGTTCGCCTTCGCGCTGTTCAGCCCCCGCGGCCTGTTCGGGATTCCCCTTCTTTTCCATGTCGTCGCCGGCGGCGTCTTTGCCGTCAGCCTGGCTGCGGATGTCATCGTCCGGGCAAAGGAATATGGCTCTATCATCGAGGTCTTCACTTCCGGCGGGCGTCCCATGGGGTATCTTCTCGGATTGTTCTCCCGGCCGCTCCGGCAGTCAGTCCTTTTTTGGGTCTTCGTTATCTCCGGACTGGCTCTTATTTCGACGGCCCTGTTCTCCATGCTCCCTTACTTCTCATTTCGAACCCAGCTCAGCCTCGTCGAGACGCATCGCTGGGGCGCGCTGGCCGCCGTCCTCGCGGCGATGGCCTTCTTCGACTCGGTCATCCCCCGCAAAGAGGCATGAGCGAGTACCCTTCCGAAACCGTTCACCGCTTTGCCCATGAGGCCATGGGGACGATCCTTGAGGTCTTGATCGCCGGGCCGGAAGCCCAATATGCGGCTCAAGCCTCTCAAGCCGTCTTCCGCGAGATCGACCGCCTGGAGGGCTTGTTCAGCCGCTTCAATGCCACGAGCGAGATTGGACAAATCAGCCGGCTTCGTCCAGTCGAGTCACTTCCGATCAGCCCGGACACCTTCGAGTGCCTCAGAACCGCCGAGCGCATCCAGCGGGAGACGGCGGGCGCTTTCGATATCAACTTCCGGCGTCCGGAAGGGCCTTCGGAGCGCCCCGACTTCGAATTGGCAGAAGTCGAATCGGGATTCAGCATCCGGATAAGGCCAAGTTTCCTGGGGCGGGCAGCGGCCGGACTCGACCTCGACCTTGGGGCCATCGGCAAGGGCTACGCGCTGGACAGGGCCGCCTCCATCCTAGCCGACTGGAGCATTGAGCAATTCCTTATCCACGGTGGCACGAGTTCAGCCCTGGCGGCGGGTGACGCACCTGGCTTGAGTCAAGGAGAGAAAGGCTGGCCGGTCGGGGTGGGCGGGACCTGGCAGCTAGCGGAAGTCCCCAAGCGGTTTCTCCTCAACGGACGGGCCCTCAGCGGCTCAGGGACAGAGGTCAAAGGACGGCACATCCGCGATCCGAGGACGGGCCGGCCGGCAGAGGGGCATCTTGCCGCCTGGGTGTCCCACCCTTCGGCCGCCGTGACTGACGCTCTGTCCACGGCCTTCATGTCCATGAGCACCAAAGAGGCTCGACGCTACTGCGATCGGCACCCCGATGTCTGGGCTCTCCTCATCACACCCAAAAAGAAAGCCCTGCTATTCAACCGGGGAATATCTACAGCCTGAGTTCCGGGCCCCCCTGACCTGGTAACATCCGGAAAAGATCCCCTACATTTTGATTTTGATGACAACGGGTACAGTGTGCCGCCCAAAAGACCCCGTAGCGGAGGGGGGACCCGTCGGAGACGGGGGGAACCGACGGGACTGG
>CAYGXD010000273.1:0-2350 GCA_964353705.1 uncultured Eubacteriales bacterium
CGAACAGGATGGCGGCTATCTTGCAGGCAGCGAGGTTGACCGTGGCCATGATGATGCAGTTGAACAGGAATCCCAGATAAACCGACCGGAAACCGCGCACGACGCCGGCCGCCTTACC
This sequence comes from uncultured Eubacteriales bacterium, assembly GCA_964353705.1. GTDB lineage: Bacteria > Acidobacteriota > Aminicenantia > Aminicenantales > UBA8522 > UBA8522. Next base: position 119 of record CAYGXD010000273.1, read on the forward strand.
GGAGTAACGGAGCTCGTAGAATTCGAGGTCGGTCATGACTTCGGAGCGCCGCCACATCCGGGCGTAAAAGAACACCGTGGCGACGCCGGTCAGCGTAAACGCCCACCAGACCCAGTTTCCGGCGACGCCGTTCCGGCGGACGATATCGGTCACCAGGTTGGGGGTATCGCTGCTGAAGGTCGTGGCGACCATCGACAGTCCGGCCAGCCACCAGGGGACGGCCCGGCCGGAGACGAAGAACTCCGAGGTGCTCTGACCCGAGCGCTTGCGGAAGAAAAGCGCCGGGACGAAGCAGATAAAAAGGCTGGCGAAGACGATGACCCAGTCGATGGTCTGGAGATGCATGGTTATCTTCCTTTCTTCGGCAAGCCGAGCGGCCGCATGATTCCCAGATTATAGGGAGATTAGCCCGGCTAGACAACAGGATTTTTTTTGCTGAAAAACCCGGCGGAATCGACTATAATCGGGAGCGATGGAAGAGGGTGCTTCCGCCGATGGATAACAGAAGAAAAATCTATATTTCGCTTATCCTGTTCGCGGCCGTATACCTTGTCGGCGTCGCCGGGTTCAAGCTCTTCGGCGGCCCGGAGGTCAGCCTCCTGGACTGTGTCTATATGACGGCGATCACCATCTCGACGATCGGCTACGGTGAGGTCGTCGACCTCAGCGCACACCCGGCCGGCCGGGTTTTCAACATCCTCTTCATCATCCTCAGCCTGGGGACGATCGCCTTCGCCGTCTCCTCGATCACGGCCTTCATCGTCGAGGGCGAGCTCAAAAACCTGTTGGGGAGAAGACGCATGGAGAAAGACATCGCCAGGCTCAAGGACCACTACATCGTCTGCGGGAGCGACGAGACCGCCGGGACCGTTATCCGGGAGCTCCTCCTGACCCAGCGGGAATTTGTCGTCGTCGATCCGGCCAAGGAGAGGATCGAGAAGCTCGGCACATTGGGGAGCTTTCTGTATATTCTGGGCGACCCGGCGGAGGACGCCGTCCTCCAGAAAGCCGGTGTGGACAGGGCCAGGGGAATCCTGCTTTCGCTCCCGACGGACGAGGCCAACCTTTTTGTCACGCTCACGGCGCGGAGCCTCAATCCCAAGGCGCGGATAATCGCCAAGGGCATCGACCTCAAATCCCACGACAAGATGAAGCGGGCCGGCGCCGACAGCGTCGTCTCCCCCAGCTTCATCGGCGGGATGCGGATGGTCTCGGACATGGTCCGGCCGGCCGTCGTCACCTTCCTCGACAAGATGCTCTATGACAAGGAGCACGTCATGAGGGTCGAAGAGGTGGCGGTAGGGAAGGGGTCGCCGCTTGTGGGGAAAACCATCCGGGAGTCGGCCGTCAGGGAGCGTACCAAGGCCCTGCTGGTGGCCGTCCGTAAGGCGGAGACAAAGGATTACGAGTTCAACCCTTCATCCGATAGGGTTGTCCAGGAAAACGACGTCTTCATTTTTATCGGCAGCCCCGAGATGCTGAAGGTGCTCGGGAATTTGACGAGTGGCGAGCGGGCTTAGTCCGGTTCGGGCTTATTAGCTTCGGCGAGCTCGGCCGTTTTCTCTCCGCCGGCGAGCTCCAGGCGGTCGGAGAACTTCACCAGCCGCTTTTCCGCATCATCGAAGCGCGTTTTGGCGTTGCCGAGGTGCGTGCCCAATACCTGGAAATCGTTCTGGAACCGGGTGAGGTCGCCGCGGAGCTGGGCCAGGGTCTCGTAGATGAGATGGGCGGATTTTTCGATCTCCATGCCCTTGAGCCCGTAGACGATCACCTGGAGATAGGCGAAAAAGGAGTTGGGGGATACCGGGATGACACGCTTCCGGAGGGCGTGGCTGTAGAGACCCCGCTCCTCGCCCAGGTTTTCTTCCTTAAGGATCGTTTCGTAGTAAACGTTCTCGGCGGGGATGTACATCAAAGCGAAATCGTATGTCCCCTCCTCGGGCAGGATATACTTGGTGGCGATGTCGTCGACGTGCTTCTTGACGTCGGTGATGAACTTCCGGCGCATGGACTCCCGGTTTTTTTCATCGGCTTCCTGGATGTATTTCTTGAAATTCTCCAGGGGGAACTTGGCGTCCACCGGAACTAGCCGGTCATTGATATTAATGGCGGCGTCGACTTTTTCGCCGCTCTTGAACCGGTGCTGGAGGGAAAAGCAGGTCGGCGGCAGGATCTGCCCCAGAAGGTCGCCGAGAAAGAACTCGCCCATGCCGCCCCGGAACTTGGGCGCGC
>CAYGXD010000274.1:0-2292 GCA_964353705.1 uncultured Eubacteriales bacterium
GGGCCTCACCGCTACCCAGGGCTGAGCCGGAGCTTCCGGCAGTTCGACGACGGAGTATCTTCGCCGCCAAGGAAGAGAAAAGTCACCAAGGCATCGTCTGTCTGGCCTTTGATCGGTTCGACAAGAGGCGTCCGCTGTACGGCCATCTCATCCCAAAACCTTCCGACGGCGGCTAAGTCGCCTTTTTCGACCTGGCCGGCGAGCGCGGCCAGTCTGGGGCTTTCGATCAGCCGCTCATTGCCTCCGAGTTGAGCTGCCGAGAAAAGGCAGAGCCAGGCGGCGGTGACGCTCCTGGATGCGGCCGGCGTCGATGCCCCTCGGGATGGGCGGGATGATGAAAGGGATCGGCAAGCTGGGACCGGTCGGGGGCTTTATGTTCGCCCTGATGAAGCCGGTATTCCCGGTCCTCTTTCCCAAGCTCCTGCCCGGGATGATGCCCAAGGTCATGCCGACGATGCTCGAGAGGGTGGGGGCCATGGTCCCGATGCCCGACTACATGGCCGAGCAGATGCCGGAGATGATGCCCAAGGTCATGGACAACCTGATGCCGCATATGCTGCCCGATGTTGTGCCTCTGGTCGTGCCTAAGATGATCGCCTACCTGCGCGGAAGGGCCTGAAAAGACCAAGCCTATTCCTTGGGACCGAGTGCTGATCCTTGTTTGAAAAGAACCACATCACCCCTCTGGGCTATCTTCATGACGGCATCTGTGAAGCCGGCCTTGCTGAAGAGAGCATAGACCTCTTTCCTTTTCGCCGTCCCCCAGACGACACTTTTTGCCTTTTCTTTGAGCTTCTCCAAGAGGTCGATTCCTAGCGGCTTAGCGGTCCATTTGGCCTCGCCGAATAGAATGGAGTCTGATTCCGGATGGACCGCGACAATATCGATTTCTTCCCCTTTGTTCCACCACCGGCCTGCGGCGGTAAACGGAAATAGACGGTCGCGGTGGCCCCAGATCGCTTCCCTGGCCACCGTTTCATAGACGCTTCCCAGATGGTCCGGCCAGGAAGCGCGGATCCGGCCGAGGACGCTGTCCACATTCCCAAGCTCAAGGTCGGCGCGATAGGGGAAGACGTATTTAAACCAGAACCGGAAGAATTCATCAACCATCCTGTAATAGCCACGCTTGCTTTTAGCGGGCGTCTTCTCTGTGATGGGGACTTCACGTTCAATGATTCTTAAGTCTCCCAAAACGCCCAGATATTTATTGGCCGAAGGCTGTGGAATGCCCGTCGCATTCACAATCTCGGCAAGCTTTCGCTTGCCCTGAGCGATGGCTTGGAGTAGAGCAAAATAATAACGGGGTTCGCGGAGTTCCTCTCTTAAGATAAACTCGACTTCCTCATATAAAGGTTGACCTTTGGTGAGAATGCGATGTCGGACGTTTTCCCAGAATCCGGCCTTGTTATCAAATTGAAGCCAATAGGCGGGCACCCCGCCGGCCACGGCATAATGAGAGAAGCGGTCTTCGAATGATTTATTTTTACGGAACAGCGCGGCCGAAACGAATGACAAAGGATCAACCCTCCATTGCCCGGTCCTTCGGCCGAAAAGAGGAGATCGAAGGCCGAGCACATCCTCCTCCATCATCGAGATGCTCGACCCGAGAAGGATGAGGTGCAAAGGGCTTTTCGAAAGGTGCTCATCCCAAGCCTTTTGAAATAGGCTGGGGATAGCGCGGCTCGATTCAATAAGATAAGGAAACTCGTCGATGGCCAGCAGGATTTTTTCCTTTCTTGCGGCGAGGTAACGGAAGGCTTCTTCCCAGCCGGCAAAGCCCCTCGTTTCGAGGAGCGGGTCTTTGAAAAAGGCGGCCAAGGCTTCGGAAAAGCGGCGAATTTGCTGGGGCTCGCTCGTGCTTTCTCCGAGAAAGTAGATGTGCGGTTTTCCGCTCATGAACTGCTTAATAAGCTCTGTCTTGCCGACGCGGCGTTTTCCCCAAAGGACGACAAGCTGCGGGGCTTTCTGGCTCCAGACAGTTTCGAGGAAGGCGAGCTCCCGTTCGCGGTTGATAAATGGATGGTTATTCAAGGCGATTCTCCATTGATATACTCATGAGTATTATACTCAAGAGTATATGTAAATCAAGGCCGGCGCTGCTTCCCTCCCGGCTTGGCTGCGAGTGCGCGCCGGCTTGCCCGCGGTGTCCTCGCTGTCCCGGGCTTCCTTTGCCTCAACGTCAGGAAGTCCAGATCGGACAGCCAGAATATCACCGGTTTCCCAACAGGGCGATCAGGCCTTCGGCGAGCGTGCCCCGCCAATTGATGTACTCGTGGCCGCCGTTGAATTCCT
>CAYGXD010000275.1:0-2244 GCA_964353705.1 uncultured Eubacteriales bacterium
CTAACCCAGGCTTCCATCACGGAGCGAGGATCCATTGCCGGCACGATATCGTATATGTCGCCCGAGCAGGCCAGAGGAGAAAGTGTCGACACGAGAAGCGATATCTTCTCTCTCGGAATCATCCTCTATGAAATGCTCTCGGGAAAACATCCTTTTTCCAAACCCAGCCCAATAGAAACCCTGACCTCAATTCTCAGGGACGCCATTCCTCCCACCCATATCACCCCAAAATCCGTGAATCCTGTTCTCAACCCCATCCTGCGCAAAGCCCTGGCGAAAAATCCAGGAGAAAGGTACCAGAGCATCACTGATTTCGCTGCCGATCTGCGAAAGGCTCAAATAGAAAAAGGATTCCGCATTCATATTCCCCGCCGTCTGCTGGTAATCTCCGCTGCGTCAGTATTGATCATTGCATTGGGAGTCGTCGGCGTATTGCGCTTCCGCCATCAGGGCACCGAGTCCACAACACAACCGTCCAAAGCGGGACAAAGACCGATGTCAATTCTGATCGCCGACTTCGTAAACACAACAGGCGATCCCGCCTTTGAAGGAGCTTTTGAGCAAGTTTTCGGTATCGGCCTCGAGGGAGCTCCGTTTATCAAGATGTACGACCGCACTCGCGCCCGAACGCTCGTGAACGAGATGGATCCGAATGCCAACGGCAAGATCGAGGCCGATTCGGCCCAGCTTCTCTGCAGCCGCGAGGGTATCAATGTCGTCATCTCGGCCTCCATCGAGTCCAGTGGAAGTGGCTACATCTTCAAGGTCCGGGCCCTCGACCCACTGAGCTACTTAGCCCTGGCGGAAAGGTCGAAAACAATGGCCACCAAGGCCGAGGTGTTCAAATCTGCCGACAGCCTCGTGGCCGAACTCAGGGACGACCTGAGCCGAATTCCGGCCGAGACGGTCCAGGCGCTCTCCATGGAGACGTTCACAGCCACGTCTCTCGAAGCCATGAAGATCTACGCCCACGCCCAGGACCTCGTCTTGGCAGGCAAGGAGGACGAGGCCATCGAGGAGTATCAGAAGGCCATTGAGAAAGACCCGAAAATGGGACGCGCCTATGCCGGCCTGGCACTCGTTTACAGGAATCGAGGGCAGGACGAAAAGGCGAATATGTACTTTGAGAAAGTCATGCCCCTGATCGACCAGATGACGGACCGCGAAAAATACCGAACACGGGGGGTTTACTATCTTCTCAATCGAGATTTTAAGAAGGCCGCTGAAGAGTACAGCGCCCTCATCCAGCAATTTCCGATGGACTCCGCCGCCCACACCAACCTTCCGCTCGCCTACTTCTATAACCGGGAGATGCAGAAAGCTTTTGAGGAGGGACAAAAAGCCGCTGAATTCGCGCCCAAAAATATCCTCCCCCGCTCAAACCTGGTCTGGTACGCGATCGGGGTCGGAAAATTTGACGTGGCTCAAAAAGAATTCCAAGAGGTCATGAAAATGAACCCGGAATTCTACGATGCCCTGGTCCCGCTGGCCCTCATCCAGCTGGCTCAGGATCGTCCAAGAGAGGCGGAGAAGACCTATCTTGAACTCTCATCAAAAGACGCCAGGCTGGCTTCCTTGGCAGCAATAGGCTTAGCGGACCTTGCCCTCTACGAAGGCCGGCTGAATGATGCTCGGAAGATTCTGGACGCGGGCATTGAGGCCGATCTCAAGAACAAATTTGAGGATGAGGCTAGTCTAAAATCGGTTATGCGCGCCCAGACGTTGTTGGCTCAGGGCAAAATGCAGGAGGCTATCCAAGCGGCCGAGCGCGTGGCCGCGTCGAGCAAAAAAGGAAGCAGTCTTTTTTCTATCGCACTTGTCTATATCCAGGCAGGACAACCCGAACTGGCTGTGAAGGTCGCAGAAGCGCTCAATGCCAAGCCCAATCCGGAGTTTCAAGCCTACGCTCGGATTATTGAAGGAGAGGTCGCTCAGAAAAAGGGCAACATTCCGGGGGCCGTGGATCTGTATTATAAATCCGCGGCGCTGCTCAATACGTGGATCGGACATCTGTCCCTCGGGCGTGCGCACCTGGAAGCTAAGGAGTACGTCGAAGCGCATTCGGAACTTGATATGTGTCTGAAAAGGAGGGGCGAGGCGACTTCGATTTTCTTAGACGACTTTCCTTCTTATCGGTACTTTGCCCCGGTCTATTATTATCTCGGCCGGGCGCAGGAGGGGCTAAAGAGCGCTGCGGCCAAGGAGTCCTACCAGAAATTCTTGAATATTAAAGAAAGGGCCGAT
>CAYGXD010000276.1:0-2231 GCA_964353705.1 uncultured Eubacteriales bacterium
AAGGGTGTTATGGCTGTGACTTGCCTTTGAGAGGATTCTTCCATTTCAGCTTTGGAAAACGGCTGAAATCGGAATCCGTCGAATACAACCAGCATCCATGCTCTATCGTGAGTGCCGCCAGGTGAGCGTCCGCGACAAGATTTGCTGCCGCCTGGCCTTCAATGAGCAGTATTTGAAAAATCTGCCAGTGACTCTCTGTCGGATGGATCATGTGCACGCACGGCTGGTCCATCCAACTCTGGACTCGCCTGATGGCTTGTTCAAGGGTCAAAGGCGTTTGGAATATCTGCCTGTGCGTGCTTATCCGCAAAAACGCAGTGACAACTGGCCAGCACAAACACACAGGGGACTCTCCGGATAGCTGCGTATCCCACCACTGCCGTGCTTCTTCGTGGAGCGGGCTCAGGCGATCTTCCGCATAGAGCATGATGTTCGTGTCGACGACGATCATCTTGTGTTCTCGCCGTCCACTCGAGCCAGCAACTCCTGAATGTTGTCGAAACTCAGTCCGTCCCGGAGACCCATTTCATGCGGAATTGTCCTGTAGTCTCGATGTTTCCGAGGCTTGTCGACCTGGCTCAAACCCCTTCTCAGAGCGTCGTTAAGAACCGCTTTGAAAGGTTTTTTTAAGATCTTCGCCAGTTGTTTTGTTTTTTGGGCGATATCTTCATCAAGAGTCACGGTTGTCCTCATGATAAGCATCATAGCATTATTCAATATGATGTCAAGGCATCATTATTGCTAAATACCGCCGGCAGCGTGATCTTAAGTTTCACAACATATGACGTCTGGAACCAGCAATTTTGCTCAGCTCTTCTGGATGGTGATTCTCTTCGGGTCCGTCCGCGCTGCTACGGCCTGACATCCCGGAAGTCCAGGTTCATTTTCCAATAAGAATATGCTATAAAAAACCGGGCCGATGTGCTCGACCCGGGAATATCCGAAATCGGAAGCCAAGTGAAGGGTTCGCAGAAGAAGGGACTTAAAATTCCGAAAGGGGCAAGGAGGACTTTCCTTAAAAGCCTATTCTCCTTTGTCGCTTGCGGGTTGGCTCCGGATTTGAGCCTCTTTTGTGCCGGGCTCAGGGAGAAGAAACCCCGGGAAACGCCTTCGGAAAAGGGCGCGGCCAAAGCCGATTCGACATTCCCCCCGTCCTACCTGGGATTACACAAAAGTGGAGAGCTAAAAAAGAGAGGCGAGGAGCTCTGGGCCATGATGAAGGGCTGCCGGCTGTGTCCCCGGGAATGCGGGGCCGGTAGGCTCAAAGGCGAAAAGGGTTTCTGTCAGGCTTCTTCGGAACTCGAGATCTCCGCTTTTCATCCGCATTTTGGCGAGGAAAAACCCCTGGTCGGCAAAGGAGGGTCGGGGACGATTTTCTTCACCAATTGCAGCTTGAGATGCGTCTTTTGCATCAACTGGGAAATCAGTCAGAAAGGTCAAGGGAAGCCCAGGAGAATCGAGGACATGGCGCAGATGATGCTCGGTCTCCAAAAAATGGGTTGCCATAATATCAACATCGTGACCCCGACCCACTACTCCGCGCATCTCGTCCTGGCGCTGGACATCGCCGCGGGGAAGGGCCTGAGACTTCCCGTCGTCTATAATACCTGCGGCTGGGAGCGTCTCGAGATTCTCAAAATCCTTGACGGGATAGTGGACATATATCTTCCCGACTTCAAGTATTCGGACGGCAAAATGGCGGAGAAGTATTCTTCAGGAGCCGACACCTATCCCGAAATCACCCAGGCCGCGCTCTTGGAAATGCACCGCCAGGTGGGTGTGGCCAAGCCCGCCTCGGACGGTCTCATGCACAGAGGTCTAATGATCCGCCACCTCGTCATGCCCAACGGAGTCAGCGGATCCAAGAAGGTTATCGAGTGGATCGCTCGAAACCTTCCCAAGGACACCTATCTCAACATCATGTCCCAGTACAGGCCGATGTACAAGGCCTTTCAATATCCGGAGATTTCCCGGAAGGTCACCCGCGAAGAATATGGCGGGGTCGTTCAGACGGCCCGGGAAGCCGGGCTCACGAACCTTGACGTCCAGGGAACCCGTTTCCTTTTCTGAAGATCAAGCAGTCTGTCAGGCAGGCTTTCTTGGGCGCTAATATAAGAGCCCATAATCAGGAGGGTTCAATTCGGTTTGGCGGCAAACGAGCTCCGGCCCGCTGTCATCTTCATCCATGGCGGTCCTCTGGGGAAGAATCCATCGCCGAGGCCTGAGCCTAT
>CAYGXD010000277.1:0-2157 GCA_964353705.1 uncultured Eubacteriales bacterium
AAGCGCAGCCCGGCCCTCACCCTCGCCTTTGGCGTCCAGCTTCATCTGGATCAGCTCAAAAGGATAGTCCATGCTCCGGGTCATGGAATACACTTCCCCTTTGGCGATCTTTCGATCTGTAGCGATGACGACATTCCGTCCGCCGTCCTCGGTAGGAAACTGCATGGCATAGTGCAGGTCATAGGCGAGGGTCTTCGGAAAACGGATATAGCCCACCTTCGGCGTTTTCTGCAGCACTTTCAGCAGCTCATCCTGGCCTCCCTTTTGGAACGCTGCGATGAGGGCAGCTCGCTCCTCGGGGGTGGACCAGCGCTCAATAGTGATATAGACGGTGCCGGATGTTATGGCGCCCCCCATGTTGACGACCCACGCCGTGAACTGCTCTTCTTCCTTAGTTTCCTGGGCGGCGTTCACAAGACCGGCACCAAGGAGGAAGAGAACCCCTAGAAAAACGACGGCCCACTTTTGAATCTTCATAATTAACCTCCTTTCTATCTATTCAAAAAGCTTCTTGAATCCCGACGTAGAATCCGCTTGATCCCAGATTGCCCCAGCCCAGGTCGAAACAGATGTTCGTTTTCGAATGCTTGTTCATCCGGAGCCGAAAGCCGATTCCGGCGCCGGGAGCGAACGTGTCAAAGAGCTCCTCGCCGGTTTGTTTGTTGCTCAAGGTTTCCGTATTTAAAAAGACGACCAGCCCCATCAGCCCGTTCCTGGATATCGTCCAGCGATACTCGATCTCTCCGTAGGCCAGCCGTTCGCCGCGATAGCGCCCCTGGAGATATCCCCGGCCGTTCCGGCCGTAAGTGTCCATCCCCGTCGCGGGGAGCCCGTAGTATGGCGCCGTCCCCTGGGTGACAAAATCCCCATAAAGCCAGAGGGCAATCTTATGTCGGGAATCTCCGGACAGCCGGAAATACGTCCGCAGGTCGCCCTCGAGCTCCTCCCAAGAGGACTCGCCGCCCAGGAATCCTTTGAAGAAAAAGCGGTACTTGGCGCTCGCAAACCAACCCCGGCTCGGGTCGATGGGGCTATCCCGGTTATCGAACATCCCGCTGATTCCGGTCCCCGCAGAAGTCTGGGGCGACAGTTCGAACCCGTTCTGCTCCGAGTAAGTCACGTATGGCGACTCGTCCCAAACGGCCTCCGAGGCCGGCGCCGGCCGGACATCTGTGTGGGTGTTAAGGTAAAATCCGGCGCCCAAAGAGAATCCCGGGAACACCCGGCGATAGAGCGTCTCATAAACCCTGAACAAATCATACTTCGTGTCGATCTCGGCACTGAAGGGCGTATTGGTGCCGAGGCCATAAGTGTCCTGGGACGTCAGGTTCAAGCGGTTGTCTCCGTCAATGAACCAGGTGTTGTTCCTGGAATATAAGGCCATCTTGACGGACAGAAGCACTTGGCCCTTCGAGGTGAGGGACGCGCTCGCCACCCCGGTCGAGATGCGCGTCGTCGCAGGGTCGCCCCGGTAGAAGGCGATATTGCCGGCGGCGCCGATGATAAATCCGTTCGAGGAGTTGGCGCCGACGTAGGGCATGAAGGATAACATGGGTTTCCCGGGTTCTCCCGGGAGCCGTTTCTCCGGCTGCTTGGGCGGTTTGTGGCGCCATTCCCGCAGGACGTCAAAGATGTCCTTTGCCGGGACGGGAGCCTCGGGCGAAGTGACCTGCTGCTCTTGCGCGGCCGCGCCGGCGGCCATGACGGCCAGCCCGATGATAACCACGGCGGCACCCGCCGTCTTGCGCATTAACCGTTTGATCGACATTCTTCGCATCCCTTATTCAACGCACTGAAATCACGATTTTCTATAATATGTTATCACTCAGGTGTATTGTATGCAATTGGACCTTAGGCCTATATCGCCCTTCCTGTCTCTGCAGCCGTTTCCTAGACTAAGGTCCTATTGCCAGGGGGGGCCTTTTTATATTAAATAGGGAGGGCGACACTCCGGAGGCCTGACTTGAGGCCCCGAGAACGAGGAGGGAATGACCATGAAAGAACCGGAACCCAAGCTGGGCGATGTCCTGGCCCAGAAACGCACGGACCTCGCCGTCGACCGCACGGACCTCGCCGTCGACCGGACCCTCTGGGCGGCTTCACGGACGGCGATGGCCTGGGTGCGCACCGGCCTCTCCATGATCGGTTTTGGATTCA
>CAYGXD010000278.1:0-2121 GCA_964353705.1 uncultured Eubacteriales bacterium
AAGATGAGGGACCTTCCCCGCCTCCACGACGACACCGTCGGAGTGGTCATCGGGCTGGGGAGCGAGGTCATAAGCGCGGACATCTTCGCCAACCCCGACCTCTTTCTCCGGCAGTGGCCGAAGATCCTGAAGTCATCGGCCCTGTCCTCGATCGGAAGCGCAAAGGGAGGCTCGCTCGACAGGTCCCAAGCGGCTGAATTCCTGAAATCATTCCTGGACCGGAAGTACCGGAGCCAGTCCGGACTCGACCTCGGCGTCGAGTACACATCCATCGATTCTGACGCCAACATCCAGGCCCTCGTCTATAAAGATGAGGTCGTGCACCTGGCCGGCTTCCCGCAGGAGGAGGACAGGATCAAGGTCATCCGCGACGACCGGAGCGATCCGAGGGCGTTGATCCGCTTGCCCTAAGCTTTGATTCTGTGGTTATAATGAACGGGCAGGGATGACGATGAAAAGAAAAAGAAGCGCGTCGCACCTGCGGCTGCTTTTTGTCCTGGCCGTCGTCATCCCCTGCCTCGTCCTCGGCGTCATCGCCATCCGCTCCATCAACAGGGAAGAAGCCTTCATCAAGATGAGGCTCCAGCGGACGATCGACGCCGAGCTTGTTCACATGGTCTCTCTGTTAAACTCCGACCTGGACAGGATCAATGAGGAACTCGTCTCCTCCCTGACCGGCAAGGAGTTTTCTTCGCCGCAGACCGCGCTCGCCGGGTGGAAGGCCCGGTCCGGCCTGGTCGGTGTCCCGTTCCTGCTCTCTCCAGATTTAGAGATCGTCTGGCCGTCCCTTTCCGGGATGCTTTCGGAGGATGAGCGGGCGTTTCTCAACTGGAACAGGGAATTCATCACCGGCCGGGCGCCCATCCCGGTTTATCAGAACATCGCCCTGGTCTATAAAGACGAGATCACAAAAACCCAGGAAAGCCTGGGCAAAAAGGTCCAAGCGGCCCCGGAAGCAGCGACGCTTGCCGAGGAGTCTCCCGTGTTCAGCCCGGAGAGAGAAAGGCCGCCCGCCCCGCCGGAAGAAAAACCAGGCATCCGGAAGCCCAAAAACCTGGTTGAGGAAGTTCAGGTCGAGCAAAAAGCGATCAGCGATTTTGAAAGAAGCCCCGAACTCCGCCGGTCCGTCTACGACCAGGCCCGAGAAAAGGGACAGCAGACAGCTCAACGGACCGTCGCGCCAGGCGCTTCCCTCTCGCCGGAAAAGAAGGCGCCGCTCGAGGAGTCCATTTTCATCTCCGAGCCTCAGTCGTTCAGCGAGATCACCCAAGGCCGCGAGAACGGGCTGATCCCGCGCTTCATCCAGAATGAACTCACGCTTCTCTTCTGGAAAAAGGATCCTTCAGGGGGTTTCATCGGCTGTGTGATCGACGGGGAGACCCTCCGCGGCCGTCTGGCCGGCCTACTGCCGAATATTTACACCCCGGTTCGAATCCTGACCATCCTGGATGAAAACGGCCGGCCCCTCATAACCCCGGACGAAAACGATCGCCTGGATTGGCGGCGGCCCCTGGCTGCCCGGGAGATCAGCGAAAAGTTGCCGCGCTGGGAAGTGGCCGCCTATCTGTCCAGCCCGGACGCCATCGCTTCCCGGGCCAATCTGACCGCTCTCATCCTCTGGATCCTGGTGCTCTTTTTGCTTGTGGCCATGGCGACCGGAGGAACCTATATCCTAAATACGCTGCGGAGCGAAATGCTCCTGGCCCGGCAGAAGACCACTTTTGTCGCCAATGTCTCCCACGAGCTCAAGACCCCCCTCACCTCCATCCGGATGTTCGCCGAGATGCTCAAGGAGCGCCGCCAGCCCGACCCGGAGAAACAGGAGAAATATCTGGATTTGATGGTCTCCGAGACCGAACGCCTGACGCGGCTCATCAACAACGTCCTCGACTTCGCCCGGATGGAGCGGGGAGAACGGAAGTACGAGAAAAGGCGGCTGGAAGTGGCGCTGCTCTGTGAGGGATTGATCGAGGGCCAGCGGGTGCGGCTCGAGCACAACGGATTCACAGTCACTTTTCAGAACGACCTGGGAGAAGCCTTCATCGAAGGGGACGAGGAAGCTCTTAAGCAGGCGATCCTCAACCTGCTTTCCAACGCCGAAAAATACGGCGGCGAGGCCCG
>CAYGXD010000279.1:0-2103 GCA_964353705.1 uncultured Eubacteriales bacterium
TCTTCTAACGGCTGTATTAATTCATAGTCCACTGAACTCCGAAGATCTCCCGCCGCGAACTCTCAATGTCCGGGTCGCTGTCGATAAACACCTGATGTCCGGGGACCTTTGGAGTCCGGATATCAGCCGTCTTCTCAGAGACGCATTTTTCTCGTTCAGGAGCCGCTTCGGAATCCAAATAAAGATTAGAGAAATCATGGCCTGGGACCCTGATCCCGATGCGGATTCCTGCTTTGGCTTGCTCGGTAACCTGGAGAAGAAGGTCCTGCCCAAAGGATGTGATGTCGTGCTTGGCATCGTCTCCTCCCGATATGACTTCGGCGGCCGGCCGGGAATATCGTGCTGTTGCCTGAACTATGTGCTGGCCCAATACCTCAATTCAAAAAGAAATCTTGGATTTGTGATCCAGCATGAGATCTGTCATCTCTTCGGCGCCATCGACCTTGCGGAAAAAGACTCCATTATGTCCGGCCGAGAGGCCGGATATGCTTTTGACGGATTTACCACTCAGATCATTCTTCTCAACAGAAACCGGCCCTTTTATCAGGGCTCTCCCCTTTTCGGAGCGGAAAAGAAGGACGAGTTCATCTCTCTTTTCAGGGAACGTGCAGCCCTTAACCGCCGGGAGGAAAATGTGCACGCCTGGCTGGCGCTCCTTTGCTTCGAGAAGGGCGACTATGCTTCCGCCTCGGAGCAATGCGCCAACTGCCTCGCCATAAATCCCGAATCTGCAACGGCCAGCACGATTTTGGGCCAGATCCATCTCGCCCAAGGAGATATCGACAGCGCGATCGAAAATTACAGGAGAACACTGACTTTGCGGCCGGGGTTCTCGCTCCCCCATTATAATCTGGCAGTCGCGCTCCTCGAAAAGGGGCAAACCGACGAGGCGATCGCCGAATTCCAGGAGGCCATCAAGGCCAAGCCGGATTACCTGGATGCCTATGCCAACCTGGCTTCCGCTTATATAAGGCAGGGAGAAGTTGACAACTCAATCAATGCCTGCCGGGCAGCGCTCGGCCTAACCGCCGATGTGCCCGAGGTGCATTATCTCTTGGCCCTTGGACTAGTCCTGAAGTGGGAAGCCGTCTCTTCCTCCGCGAATAATGCAGCCCCGGGAATGCTAGAAGAGGCGATTTCCAGTTGTCAGAAGGTGATTTCGCTTAAGCCGGACCTGCCGGGATCACACAACCTCCTGGGGATGGCCTATGATTACTCCGGACGGCCGGATCTTGCCGAAGCGGAATTCTTAACCGCCCTGAAACTCAAGCCGGAGCTGACGACCGCTCATCTCAACCTCGCGCTTATGTATTTCAATAGAAAGCAATATGAAAAATCCGCCTATCACCTCAGAAGAATCCTGGAAATAGATCCCTCTTCGGGTATAGGACTCGAGATCATGGCGGCGGTGTTCGAGAAGACGAAAAGATACGATATGCTTAAATAGGAATGTCGGTCCGGCTTCTAGAGGAGCTTATTCCGTCCCCGCCTCTTCAAGGCCTCGATGACTTCCTTGACCCGCTGGTCGGCCTTTTGGCTGCACACGAGCAGCGCGTCTTTCGTATCGATGATGATCACGTCTTTGAGACCGACGACCGCCGCCAGCCGGTGAGGGCTGTAGACGAGGCAATTCCGCGAATCCAGAAAGAGCGCCTCGCCGCGAAGAGCGTTCTCCGAACTATCCTTCGGCCAGATATCGGCCAGCGAAGCCCAGGACCCAACGTCGGACCAGCCGAAGTCTCCCTCCGCCATCAGCACACCTTCGGCTTTCTCCATCAAGGCGTAGTCGATCGAGGTCGCTGGTATGTCCCGAAAGGCGGCGGCGATCCTCTTCGTATCTTTCTTCCTAAGCCCGGCCAACATTTTTCCCCAATACACGAAGAACTCCGGGGAATATCGCTCGAGCTTCCGGGCGAATACTTCGGCCCGCCAGATAAACATCCCGGAATTCCAGCGGTGCCTCCCCTGCTTCAGGTACTTTTTGGCTTGTTCGACAGCCGGCTTCTCCTTGAACCGGAGCACGGGATGGAAGTCCTCCCCCCCGAATTGCCGCCGGCCCTTGTTCGAAAAATGGATGTAGCCGAAGCCCGTGGACGGAAAAGT
>CAYGXD010000280.1:0-2054 GCA_964353705.1 uncultured Eubacteriales bacterium
TTCCGGTAATGATCGAAATTTTTTCCAGCAGAGGACCTGGGGTCCGATGTTCGACAAAAAATCGGGCGATATCCGGGCGAGCCTCGAAATTGATTTCCACGAATTTCTTGAAGCGGCGGCCGAAATCGCGTACCGAAAATGTTTTTCCGACCTGTCGCGCGCCGCGAAGAAGCAGAATTTTTCGGTCCTTGTCGGTGAACCATTCGGATAAATGCTTTTCGATCAACCGTTCCATAATCACCTCGAAAATCGATATATCAAGGCTAATATAGGTCAACATAGTATAAATAGCAAGGATAAAGTAAGTGGTTTATATGAATATATCCAGCCAGAAAGCGTTATTACATTTAAAGCACATAGCCTGATCTATTCATAAAATGCAGAAAAAGGCAAAGGTTGGTCAGGGGGAATGATAACCGGCTCTCGTCTTCCCAGCTCCCCGCCTGGCAGAGAAACTCGCCGAAGAGCCGGACCGGTTGCCGTTCCCGCCGGTACCACCTCTCGGCTTCTTCGCCCAGCGAAGCGGCCTCCCGGCGCAACACGGCATTCGGCACCAGCCCCAGGGCATACCGCAGGTTCTCCGTCTCGCAAAACTCGATGACCTCGGGCGCGGTGTAATGCGAATCGGCCCGCAGCAGGATCTCCACTTCGGGCCAGGCCTTCCGGATTTTCCGGACCACCCGCTTGAGGATGGCCACGATCTCCTTCCCCGAAGGCCGTTTCCCCGGCCGCAGCAGCGTCGTCACCAGCTTCCCGCTTTTTCCTTCGTAGATATGAATCGGCAGAAAACAATACTCGTCATAGAAAGCGTTGAAGAGAGCCATCTGTTGATGACCATGAGTCGTGTCTTCCGTGTCGTCGATATCCAGAAGGATCGCCACAGGCGCCGTTCGGTAGGACTCGATAAACGACCCGGCCAGAACCTCGGCGAGGCGATAAAGGTCCGTCCGCGAGACGGCGTTCTCCAGCCGCGAGAGCGTCGGCTGGCTGGCCAACGGCTCGTCCTCGGGAACTCTCTCGCAGGCCATCTTCAACGCCGGGTCCTGCCGCAGCGTATCCGCGTCATTGGCGTCCTCAACCTCGGGCAAGCCGGGGTCGGCGTCCTGCCCGAAGTTTGGCAACGCCCCGTCTGCTCCCTGAATCCACCTTATTGGCCTTATTATTCTCGAACCCGCACACTTGGCTAGCGGCCAAGTTGCGAAACCCAATTCTCAATGACGACAAGGCCGGCTTCCCTCGATAGGATAGGTTGGACCATGACGAAGCCCTGCTCATCGAGGGCAACGTCGTAGAACTGGCGGTATAGCGCGGCGGGCATGGAAAGCTGGAGCCCGATGGCGTCGCCACGGAAGATTTCCTCCGTCCGGCCTCGCTGAAAATCGGATATAGTGTCCACTGGAACTACCAGCAGCGAATTGCCGCGGACATAATACAGCGTTTTTCCGCCGCGTCCCCACCTCGGCTGAACTCCGCCGTTATCCGAGACCTTCCATTTGCCAGCTCCTTTGGGAAATGGTCGAACGTAAACTTCGTATGTTCCCGACTCGTTGGATACGTACGCTAATTATCGCGAATCGACAGAAAGGACCGCATGAAATTCATCGAATGGGCTTTCAAGAAAGGGCGTCGGCTTACCGCCATTCAATAGATCCATATACCAGAGATCCCTGAATATTCCTCTATTGGCATCGACTGCGACAAACACCAGGAATCTACCGTCCTTGGAGAGTTCCTTCTCGGTGTCCCTCACCGCCAGGTCGTCTTCACCATCCCCAGGATGCTGCGGATATTCTTCAAGTACAACCGCCGGCTGCTGGGCGAGCTCTGCCGCTCGGCTCTCCGGTCCTTGACCGGGAGCTTCTCAGCCCCGAATGGGCGGAACGGATTCTCTCCTGGCGCCACACGGGGTTCAATGTCCACAGCCGGGTCCGGGCCGAGCCTTCCCAACCCCTTTCCTTTAGTTTCAACTCAAATTGACAAGCGGCAGGTCTTTGATTTGCCATCCCCAACGATGGGAAGAGGCAAAATCGGTGTCGTGAATACTCATCAAGCCA
>CAYGXD010000281.1:0-2048 GCA_964353705.1 uncultured Eubacteriales bacterium
CGATGCTTTTTTTATTCAAAGTTGTCCTCCTTTGGGTTTCTACTCTTTGGCCTCGGAGGCCCATTTATTTCTCTGCCTCCGCAGGCTTGGTCCGATATCTCTCGAACCAGGCCATGAGGTAAAGCTGCTGGAGAAGGCGGTGGGATGGCCGCCTCCAGCCATGGTATTCCTCGGGCATGCGGACAAGGAGCGTGTCTTTCTTGAGCATCTTTAACGCGCGGTAGTATTCCTCGCTTTGGCCGATCGGCGTCCTCAGGTCGGCTTCTCCCGTCATGACCATGGTCGGCGTCGTGACATTGGCGACATAGTGAAGGGGGGAACGCGCCGCATACTCCATGGGATCCTCCCACGGGTACTTCTTGAACTGCCGGTACCACATGTGGCCGTCCGTCGTCCCGACGAAAGAATGCCAGTTTATGACCGGCCGCATGGAAACGGCAGCCCGGAAGCGATTCGTGTGGCCGACTATCCAGGCCGTGAGCACTCCTCCCCCGCTGCCGCCGCAAACGAACAGGTTGTCCTTATCGACGAATCCCTTGGCGATGGCGGCGTCGACACCGGCCATCAGATCGTCGTAGTCTTTACCGGGATAGGAGTACTGGATGCCGTTGACGAAGTCCTGGCCGTAGCCGGTGCTTCCCCTCGGGTTCGTGTAGAGGACGGCATAGCCGCTGGCCGCGAAGTTCTGCCACTCCCAGTTGAAGGCGACGTTGTACATCGCCCAGGGGCCGCCGTGGATCCAGAGAACCAACGGATATTTTTGGCCGGGCTCGAACGCGGCCGGTTTGATCAGCCATCCCTGGACGTCCCATCCGTCGGACGACTTATACGAGAGCTCTTCGACCTCGCCCAGCTTTATTCCATCCAGGACGTCGGAGTTGACATCGACGATCGTCTTCATTTCCGCCGGCTTCAGCAGGGCGAACGCGGCGATCGAGCCGGGCCGGTGGAAAGTCGAGACGACGGCGGCCGCCCGGCCCGTTTTGGAGGCGGACAGCCCGGCTATGTACTGAACACCGGAAGTGACCTTCCTGACCTTGCCGTCGAGCGGAGCGAAGTAGAGGTTGGATTCGCCCTTTTCGGCCATCAGGTAGTAGGCTCCGGAGCCGTCTTCCGCCCAGAAGATGTCGCCGGGCGAGCCGGGCAGGTTTCCGCAGAGCCGCCTCTTTCTCCCTCCGTCCGCATCCATCAGATACAGGCTGGACAGATGGTTTGTATAATCCTTGTCATCATAGCCGGTGTAGGCGATCCACTTCCCGTCGGGCGAGACTTTGGGGCCGCTATCGGGTCCTTTGCGGTCGGTCAGGGCCTTGACCTCAAGAGAATGGAGGTCGACGGCGTAAACCTCCGAATCATTCTCCTGGTATTCGGCGTCCGGCTTGCGGATCCCCGAAAAAAAGATCTTTTGCCCGTCGGCCGACCATTCCGGATCATCCTGGGAATATTCTCCCGAAGTGACTTGTTGCGGAGTCCCTCCGAGTTCGGCGTCGATGACGAATATTTGGGAGCAGCCTTTGGGCAGCGGTCCGCGGCCGTCGCTCCTCCAGGACAGCCGGTCGATGATGATCGCCGGGTCGGCCCAACTGGCGCCCTTCGGCCGGGGCGGCAGTTCAACCTTCAGGATCGGCTTTTCGTCGGCCCTGAACATCGCAAAGGCCAGCTTCTTGCCGTCGGGAGACCAGGCCAGGCTCTGGGGGGAATTTTCGACATGGGTAAGCTGGGCGATTTCACGGGTGTCCAGCCACATCACCTGGATCTGAGAGGTTTCATCCCGGTCGGAGATGAAGGCGATCTTCCGGCCGTCCGGCGACCAGACGGGCGAGGAGTCGCGCCAGTTGCCGGAGGTGAGTTCGCGAACTCGTTTCCCCTCGAAGTCAGTGATCCAAAGGCTCGAGTTCGAGCGGTCCTTGAGCTTGTCTGTCCAGGTGCGCGTGAAGATGATGTTCTGGCCATCGGGTGAGATGGCCGGAGTCCCCACTGACTCCATGTCCAGGAACGTCTCGATGCCTAAAAGCTTATCGGCTTTCTTGTCCTGGCCGCTCAGGAGA
>CAYGXD010000282.1:0-2034 GCA_964353705.1 uncultured Eubacteriales bacterium
ACGTCGGGATAGACCTCGCAATCCTTGCCCAGTATCTTCATCGGTCGGGCCTCCTAGCGCGTTCCGGTCCGGGAAGGCCGAAGATAGCACGGGCCCGAGACAGAGGTCAAGCGGACGACAGGGGCTCCCTTCCCTCCAGTCAGGAGTTCTTATTGCGGCAGCCCGGCCAGCCGCTTCGCGGCATCCTCGACCTCGGGCCTGCCCGGGTCCGCATTTTTCCAGAAGTCGAGGAATTTCTGATAATTCTCCCTGGCGCCCACCATATCCCCTTGCTGCTCGGCGATCTTCCCCAGCCCGTAATACGCCCTAACGTAGATATCTCCGTGCCTGGCCCTACCTATTGTTAAGAGTGTAATCTTTTCATATTCTTTGCGGGCCTTCTCCAGGTCGCCCGACTCGTGGAGGGCCCGCGCCAGGCCGCCATAATACATGGCCTGGTCGAATTCCCCCGCCAGCCCCTCGAAATCCAGTCGTCCACACGCCCTGTCAAAAAATTTTGCCGCTTTCCGGGGGCTCTTCTTCCCCAGTTCAATCAGGCCAAGGATATATTCATAAAAGCGCAGGTCCTTCTTGTTGAGGCCTCTGTCGATCAAAGATTTCAGCTCACCCGCGGTCCTTTGGGCCTCGTCAAGCGATCCCATTTCCGCCTGGATCCTTCCCTTGATGAAAAGATCGGACTTCTGCTGGCTGGGCAGATAGGGCAGACCGGATTCGATCGCTCCCCTTCGGTTCTCAGCCGAGAGCTTGAGAAACTGGTCAAAGGCTTGTCGGGCTTCTTCATATCGCCCCGCTTTTTCCAGCGCGTCGGCCAATCGCCAATGGGCCCATACCTCTCTCCCCTTATCCCCTTTCCATTTCTCCAGATTCTGAAGACTGAGGCTGACGTTCTTATTGAATTGGCCGCGGATCAAAAGAAGTGGTTCGCCGCCCAGTATTTCCTCGGCTCCGGCGAGATCGTCCCTGAAAAGAAGGACCTGGCCTTTGGGCGCATTCCGTGATGGGAAAAGAGACTGGATTTTTTCCGCTTCGGCAAGAGCAAGGTCCCACTGCCTCCGGCAGAAATAGCTGACGATAAGATTAAAGCGGACAAAAAAATTTTCCTCGCCGTCCTGGAGGAACGACCGGCAAATATCTTCGGCCTTCTGATAAAGCCCTTTGGCCATATAGCTTTGAGCGAGGTTTGTAACGGATATTATTGTCTTCCGGTTTTGGACCTCGAACTCCTGGTGTTCGATCGCCTTGTCGTAATCTCCGACTGAAGCGTAGGCTAAGGCTATGTTGGTATGCCCCGAAAGGTGGCCGGGATAGGCTTTCAGCAGCCTTTTATAGACTTTGATGGCTCCTGCCTCATCCCCGTCTCCCCTCAGCTTATCGGCTTCGATGAGCAGCCGCTCATTTTCAGGAAGCCGGCTGCTCAGCTCAAGAGATTTCAAGTCACATTTCCGGGCCTCGGCTTGATTTCCCATATTGAAGTTCGCCGCCGCCATCGATCGGTAGGCCAGGGCGAATTCGGGGTCTATTTCCACCGCCTTCTCCATGCAGGCGATGGCTTGCTTATATTCCGTCTTGAAATGCAGTCTTCGGCCTTCGATGTAATACTTGAGAGCTTCGGGAGAGGAGGTGGTGATCTTCCCTATATCTCCCGCTATGTCGCCGGCCAGCTGGGCCGCAGTGAGGTCAAGTCCCTCCTTGACCTGGCGGGTCAGCTCGTCCACCTTGGGGATGATCTCGTTCTCGCCGCGGGCCTCGAGCCGCAGGGTCGTCGCCGTTTCTCCCGTCCCCGGTCTCTGGAGACCCGCTGTGATGATGATGCTCTCCCCCACTTTTATGAAACTGCCTCTGAGCACGTGCGTGGCCCGGGTTTGGGCGGCGATCCTGCCGATGTCCTCGGAGGAATACTCCTGGGCCTCGTCCAGACCAAGTTTCCGGAGGATCGTCAGCATCTCGTCGCCGGAAACGACGCGCATGTACTTCGACTGAGAGAGGTCGGTGATGAGGAGCTCAGGAAGGGCGTTGCGCCAGAAGTCCAGTTTG
>CAYGXD010000283.1:0-2011 GCA_964353705.1 uncultured Eubacteriales bacterium
AATCCGGGGGAAGTGACTCACACCCAAATCTTAAGTTTCTTTACATCGCGTAATGGTATTTTACAAGACTGCCGGCACGTCCCTGGCCCGGCTGGAGTTCTCCTCTCTATCTCTCTCAAAAAAATAGGTTTGCGCGTTCCGTTCCTGGCATAGAAATTGCTGATTAATGGAACGGATCAGTGGCAAAATGCATTGAAAGGACCGGGAATAATTCCTGGACATCCCTTGTATAAAGGACGGGAGCGTCAATGAGGCCGGATAATGGCGACGAAGGAGACCTCATAGCGAGAGCTAAGAAGGGAGACATGGACGCCTTCGAATCTTTGGTCAGGAAATACCAGAAGACGGTCTATATCCTGTGTCGCCACATCACCGGCACTCACCAGACAGCCGACGACCTCTCCCAGGACACCTTCATAAAGGCTTATCTGGCGCTTCCCCATTTTATTGACGGCCACGCCTTCTTTCCCTGGATCCGGAGAATCGCCCTCAACAACTGCTTCAACCACCTCAAGAAAGCGAAAAGGGAGAGGCCGCTGGCCGAGGAGGAGAATGTGGCCCGGCACAATTTCTTGTCCTCTCCGAATGAATCGCCTCCGGACTCTGCCCAGAGGGAAGAGTTGAAGAGAAAATTCAAGGAGGCGCTAAGCGCTCTTCCGGCCGATCAGAAGGTCATTTTTTCGCTGCGGACCTTTGAAAACCTGAGCTACCTGGAGATCGCTCAGGCGCTGCACATCCCGACCGGCACGGTCATGTCGCGGCTGAACAGGGCCCGGAAGAAGCTTAAGGTCCAGATGGCCGAATACCTGGGGAGGAACTGATGAGACACCGTAAGCTCCAGGACCTCTTGGGGGCCTATCTGGACAATGAGCTTCTGGGAAAGGACAAGCTTCAGGCCGAGGAACATCTGCGGGTCTGCCGGGCCTGCCGGGGGGAGCTCGAGCTCCTGAAGAAGCTTGATGACTTGGCCCGCTCGCTCTCACCCGCTCCCCAGGAAGAAGCCTATTGGGAGGCGTTCCCAGCCAGGGTCAAGGCCGCCGTCAAACAGCGGCTCCATGCCGGCCGGGAAAAGGAGGCCGCCATGTTTAGTGATTCTTTCATCGTGGCCGAACGAAGCCTCAGTCGCTCCGCGATTGTCTTCCCGCTGTCGGTAGCCGCCCATCTCATCATTGTCTCCCTGCTGGTTATCCTTCCGTTGATGAACACGGGGAATCTGCCCCGTGTCGAAGTCTATAGTGCCTTTCTCGCTCCCCCGCCCCCACCGCCTCCTCCGCCCCCGCCTCCGGCGAAAAAGCGGTCGAGCTCCCAGGCCAAGACCAGGATCAAGCCGGTCCAGGCCCAGGCCAACATTGAGCCGGGGAAGCTCGTCGCGCCCGTCGAGATCCCTGAGGAGATCGCCGATGAGCAGGTCTCCGATTTCGGGGTCGAAGGCGGCGTCGAAGGAGGGGTGGAAGGCGGTGTCGTGGGCGGAGTCCTCGGCGGCGTCGTCGGAGGCGTGCTGGGAGGTGTGGTCGGCGAGGCCGAGTCGCCGGTCCGCGCGATCGGTGAGATCAAGGAGCCCCGGCTCATCAGAAAGATCGACCCCGCCTATCCCGAGATCGCCCGTCAGGCCCGGGTGGCGGGCACCGTCATCCTGGAGGCGACGACCGACATCTACGGACGGGTGGCGACGGTCAAGGTGCTGCGCTCCATCCCGCTCCTCGACCAGGCGGCGATCGACGCCGTCCGGCAGTGGGTCTACGAGCCGATGATCATCAACGGCAAGCCCCGCGGCGTCATCTTCACGGTTACCGTCCGGTTCGAGCTGAAATAGGCTCTAAAACCGGCTTGAGTTCGATTCTCATCGGGAAGAATGTTTCCCGATTGCCGGGGCTATATCCATTGAGGGCCTTCTATCCGCCGGCCGGCCACACCGGTCGAAATTGCCCCTGTCAAGCCATTTAAAAACCTTACCGCAGCGGGTATCGTCTTGCCATCTAAAAATCTTACCCAAGGGAACCTCCGGTTGGGG
>CAYGXD010000284.1:0-1910 GCA_964353705.1 uncultured Eubacteriales bacterium
AGTGTCCCGTCTATGCAGAAGACTTACGCAAGTTATTTACGAGACGGGACACTAGCTGTTCGCTTGTTAAAAGATCAACCTTGAACTTGCACTCCCCGGCGCCGGTGAGCGCCGTTCCCTTGGCCACTAAATGATTTCCAGATAGTCCTTGTCAGGCAGCTTGGGGAAGGGGGAATGGGGCTCCTGCTGATACCAATAGGCCACCGAGGAGATGTCGTCCTGGAGAGGCAAGTACCGGCCGCCCGAGCGCCAGCCGAGCGCCTGGATGGTCACTTTCAAGTCTTTCTCGAACCGGATGGGGTCCATGATGTGCCAGCGGTACAGGCCGAACCTCTGCTCCACGTCGTAGTGCCCGTCGCCGCGGATCACCTGGGCCAGCCCGCTGTAGGGGGTGGTGTGTTCGGTGTATTGGACGGTGCCGTCCGGCCTCTTGGTGTCAAAATCGTAAGACCCGCAGAAGTAGTCTTCCGTTCCCGTCCCGCAGATCGTCGGGAAATCCTTGTCGCCATCGAGGTAGAACTTGATCTCGCCTTCTCCCCACCAGCCGTTGTTATTGACCCCCCAAGCCATGTACGTGCCGACATAATGGCCCCAACCCTTGATACCGTCCACGATCGTGTAGACGCTTTTGTAGGGAAGGGGATTGACCCGCCGGAATTGGGCGTGGAAATAGGCGGCGTCGTCCGGGACTTCGGTCAGCGCATAATTGATCTGGTAATAGAGAGTGAAGGTGTCCTCGGCGATGTTCTCGAGCGTGACCTTGAAGCCTTTGCGGAAAGGCATCTGCCAGTAGCAGTTGAAGGCGCTGCCCGGGTTGACGCAGACAGCCAGGGAGGAGATCTGGGCGTAACGGCCCCAGCCGCAGGCGAAGAAATCCCCGACCGGGCACTCGACCGAAGGCTCGGTCTCGCCGTCCCAATAGAACCGGATGATGGCGAACCGCCACGCTCCCGCCGGAGTCAGCCAGATCTGTTGGATTGCTCCCTCCCCTTTGACGTCGGCCATGACGAAGGTCGTCTTCGGCTCGATCCGGACATAGGGAGAAACCTTCCATCCCTGGCCCAGGTCCCGGGCCGCCTTGAGCGCGGGGCCGTCCACAGACATACCGGCCTTGCCCTTCTCGCCCGTGAAGTTCTCCGGGCTGATCGAGCGCGTCTGGGCCTTGGAGAGCCGGCTCAGATCCCCCAGGTTAAGGTTAAGCCCGTTGAAGGGCTTATCTTCCTCGGCCGCAACCAGGAACAAAGCCACCGCTAGAACCAATAATGCGCCAATAACCGTATTTTTCATATCGCCTCCTCAATATCCGACTTGATATATATGGTGTTTGGATCCGGCCTGTCAAGAGACGGTCCTTGATTTCCCCAATGCCTGCGGCCCATAATAGAGCGGCATCATGTTTCTTCAGACTGAACTTCCATTCCATGAGCGATAAAATCCAGGTCGGGATCGACATAGGCGCGGTCACGATCGGGATGGCCGTCGTTCAAGACGATTCTCTTGTCTCCAAGTCTTATGCTTACCATCATGGGGACATCCCGAAAACCTTAAAAGGGATGATCCGCGGGCTCGGCATATCCCAGGCTTCCGTTGGCTTGACGGGCCGGGGGACAAAGAACCTCCCCAAGGGCCGGCGGGTCAACGATGTCGTGGCGACGGTCGAGGGAGTCAAGTGGGCGGTGCGGCGTCCCCCCCGGTCCATTCTTCTCATCGGCGGCGAGAATGTCCTTTTGATCACTCTCCATCCCGACGGTACTTACTCCGGCCATGAGATCAATACGGACTGTGCTTCGGGAACCGGCGTTTTTCTCGACCAGCAAGCCGGCCGTTTGGGCTACGACACCGCCCGGCTGGCCGGCCTCGCCGCCGGGTTTGAAGGCTTGCCGCCCACGATCGCCACCCGCTGCGCCGTA
>CAYGXD010000285.1:0-1895 GCA_964353705.1 uncultured Eubacteriales bacterium
GCGACCATGGGCTTCCTTCGCGGGGCCGATATCAAGAAGGTCTACTTCGCTTGGTGGGGAGTCTACCTCGTCATCTCGTTCGTGCTGATCGCGCTTCAGTACTCCGGCGGCAAGATCAACCCGTTCAGCTTCGTCACCTACTCGGCCATGCTCACTTTGGTCAGCTTGGTCGTTTCGGTCTTCGCTACCATCATCGGGCAGGTCGTTCTTTATAGAGGATTCCCCAAGGAACTCAGGCCGGGCAAGCTGTCGATCATCGTCTTGGGCGCCGGGTTCGTCTTCTATGTCTACATCATTGTCCGGGCCCTGATGAGCTTTTTCGGGAAAGCGTCCTAGAATATTATTTCGCTTCTGCGAGCCTAAGGTCGACCGAGAACGAGAATTTCTTCGTTCCTTTGGTGGGCCGGGACAGCGAATCGAACGAGTCGATGTACTCTTGGCCCCAGGTCACGCCGCTCCCTGACACGTCGGCCCTTTGATCCAAAGCCGAGGCTGCTTCGGTCGTTTTAGGGCTGAGGACGCCCCGCGAGGTGCCGCCCCACTCGAAGGAGATCCGGACGTTTTCCCCGGGCGCGGCGCCCAGACCGCCGGGGACGAGGTCGGGCGACAGAAGCGGGATTTTGAGCTCGTAGATCGTTTCGGACGCCGCTTCGGAGACGGCGGATTCCGGCGGCTCGCTCTCGCCGATACGCCGAAGGGGTCCGTATATGCTGCCTCCCGCTCCGACGGCGAAGGCGAAGTAGATATCGTGCTGAACCGAGTCCCTGAGTTTTGCCTTCTCAGCCTCCGTCAGGAGCTCGCCCCGGCTTTCGCGCCAGCGGATGTATGTCTCGGCCGGGACCGTTCGCTTCAGGAACAGGACACCCCGGGAGGTCTTGCTCCCTTCCTTTCGCGCCAGGACCATAAGCCCGGTTGATTGAAGAGAAACCCGAGGTTCGGGCTTTTTTACGATAAAAAGAACATAGAGGACCCTTCCGTCGTTCTGGAAGGCGATTTCCGCGCCGGATTTGCCGTCGAGCATTAGCCGAGATGCAGACCAATCGCCGGTTTGCCCGTCGATGTGGACCGCCGGCACGGCTTCCGTGCTCTGGGCGGCGGGGACCTGGGCCGGCAAGGCCTGGAGGAGCAAAAGGCAGATACCGGCTAATGAAAGAAACGGAAGATGGAGCTTAGCGAACACGACGTTCCCATCCCTATTATACCACAAGGCCTTATCCCGAAAGGGCAGCATTTTTATTTACCCTGATTGGTCAGGGGAGGGAGGAGGGGTTAACGCGCCGGCCGCCGGCCAGGGGGTCTCTGGCGGCATCTAAAAAATGAGGAGGCCGTCCGGACTGGGCTGCCAGTCCGCGAGCTTCGAGCCGACGCCCCAGAAATAGGTCGGCCGGTAGAGAAAGATCCAGGGGGCGTCGTCCCGGATGAGAGTGTAGATCCGTTGGTAGATCGCCTGTCTCTCTCCGTCCGGAAATGTGGCCTGGGCCTTCTTGATCAGAGCGTTGACAGTTTCGTTCTCGTAGCCCTGCCACCACGGCCCCTGGAGCGTGGACTGCATTTTCTCCCTCAGAACGCGGAAGGTGCTCCTCGGGCTCGAATCGAAGCAGCAGGCGTCGTGGATCCTCTTCTCCCGGACCATCTCGGAATAGCCGGCCCGGTCGGCGTGCTTGACGATCTCGACCGATATCCCGGC
Source organism: uncultured Eubacteriales bacterium (assembly GCA_964353705.1). Taxonomy (GTDB): domain Bacteria; phylum Acidobacteriota; class Aminicenantia; order Aminicenantales; family UBA8522; genus UBA8522. Next base: position 1,688 of record CAYGXD010000285.1, read on the forward strand.
TTCGGCGAGCTCACCGGCCATAATCTCCGCCAGCCGAGGTGCCTCGTCGGGCATCACCATAGGGATGTCGAAGACCAGCTTCAGGCCGTTCGCATACCCGGCCTCTGCCAGAAGGGCGCGGGCCTTTGCCGTATCGTGCGGGTAGGCCGGAGTTTCCGGGTTGTAGCCGAAGTGGTGCGGGGTCAGGTAGCCGCTGAGCCGGACCGCG
>CAYGXD010000286.1:0-1864 GCA_964353705.1 uncultured Eubacteriales bacterium
AAGGCCCCAAATCCCGTGACACTGACTTCCATGCCTCCCAAAGGGTCGCCGGCGAAAATGTCGAACCCGGCCGAGACCAGGATGAATTCGGGTTTGTAGGCGGCCGCGATGGGAGAAAGCAGTTTCCGGTAGATGAACAGGAAGTCGTCATCCGTTTTCCCTGGCCCCAGAGGGACATTCACGGTGAATCCTTCGCCCTTGCCTTTGCCGACCTCACTCCAGTGGCCCGAGCCCGGATAATAGGGGAACTGGTGGGTGGAGAAAAAGAGGATGTCGTCCCGCGAATAAAACGCATTCTGGGTGCCGTTGCCGTGGTGGAGGTCCCAATCCACGATGAGGATGCGCCGGAGACCCCGCTTCTCGACCAGATACTGGGCGGCGATGGCCACGTTGTTGAAAATACAGAATCCCTTGGCCTGGGAGGCTTCGGCATGATGACCCGGCGGCCGGACCAGGGCGAAGGCATTTTGGACCTTTCCGTCCATGACCCGGTCGGCCGCCTCGATCAGCCCGCCGGCGGCTAAAAGAGCGACTTCGTAGGACCGGGCACATGTCGAGGTGTCCGGGTCGAGAAACGTCCTTTCGCAGCCGGCGGTCTCTTTGATCTGCTCAATATATTCCTGGGTGTGGATGAGGGCGACTTCCTTTTCTGTCGCCGGACGCGGTGCGATGACGGACAAAGAATCCAGCTCCTTTTCTTTCTCAAGCCTCTCGTAGATAGCCCGGATCCTTTCGGGGCTCTCGGGATGGCCCGCCCCCATGTTGTGCTCAACATACCGCCAATCCTTGACGATTCCCGTCTTCATGTTTTTTCACCTATCCAACAAGAAAAATACTTCCCTTCTGACTACGGGCATGATGGGGAACATGATGCTTAGCCGGTGCGGATCTCTTCTAGTGGCCAAGGCGAAGGGCGTGGATGAGGAAGTCCGTGGACGACTGAGCGGGCATGGTTTCTCGACTGAAGGGAGAGAAGAGCGAAGGAGGATGCGGAGCGAGTTCCCTCGCTGGGGGAACGAGCGGGCTGACGAATCCATGCCCGAGCCTACTTTTTAGGGAAAAACTTTTCGAGGTCCTCGGGCCTGGGCTTCTTGGTCAGCAGGCTGACGATGATGAGCGATCCGAGCGAAGCGATGAGGGCCGGATAGATCAGCGGAATGCCCCAGGGATCTCCGTCCGGAACCTTCTCCGCCGGGAGCACCTTGGAAAAAATGAAGAACAATATGCTCACGGCCGTCCCGGTGATGATCGAGGTCAGCCCGCCCGCCTTGGTCGCCCTTTTCCAAATCAGGGCGGCGATAAGGGCGGGGGTTATGGCGACGCCGTAAATCGTGTAGGCGAAGAAGCTCATCTCGAGGACGCTTTTCAGCTGTGTCGCCAGGAGGAAGGCCAGCACACCGATGACAACGACCAGCACTTTCTGGAGGGCCACCAAGTTTTTCTGGGAGGCGTCCTTCTTCATAAACCTCTGGTAGATGTCCCGCATGAGGGTCGTCGAGGGAGAGAGAAGATAATTCATTCCCGTCGAGATGACCACGGCGCAGGCGGCGCCCAGGAGAAGGACGCCGACCGGCGCCGGAACCATGTTCCTGGCCGCCATCAGCACGACCTTTCCGCCCGCCTTGGGGACGGTCAGGTCGATCTGCCCCTGGAGTTTGCTGTAAGCAAAGACGGCGATGATGACGACGACGGTTTCGACAAAGATCGTGCCCAGCGTCCACCAAAACACGGCTTTCTTGGCGTCCTTGCCCGACCGGGCGCTGTAGAACTTCTGATACATGCTCTGAACTCCCATGAGCAGGAACATCGTCGACAGGAAGTAGCCGATCGCCTTCAGCCAGGGATGGGCGCCGAACTGGTTGTT
>CAYGXD010000287.1:0-1842 GCA_964353705.1 uncultured Eubacteriales bacterium
TATGGCAGTACAATAACCTTATGTACCTTACGGCCGGCTACTTGGTGGAGGTCCTGACGGGGAAGACATGGGAAGACGGAGTCCGCGCCCAGGTCCTCAGCCCGCTGGGGATGAAACGGACGAATTTCTCCGTCGCCGACTCCCAGAAGGACAACGATTTCGCCCTGCCCTACAGGGAAGATAAAGGCAAGATCGAGAAGATCCCCTTCCGCAGCCTCACCAACATGGGCCCTGCCGGGTCGATCAACTCGAGTGTCAATGAGATGAGCCACTGGGTTCTGGTCCATCTCAACGGCGGGAAGCTCAAGGACAAACAGATCATCAACCCCCAGACTATCCAGGACATGCACCTCGCCCACATGCCGACAGGGGAGACGCCGGAGATCCCGGAAGTCATGCCGGCCGACTACGGGATGGGCTGGTTCGTTGACAGTTACCGCGGCCACGGCCGGGTCCACCACGGCGGGAATATCGACGGATTCTCGGCCATGGTCAGCATGCTCCCCCAGGACGGGGTGGGGTTTGTCATGTTGACCAACAAAAACGCCACCGGGCTCCCCGAGCTCCTCATCCGGCACGCCACCGACCTGATCCTGGGGCTAGAGGCCAAGGACTGGGTCGGAGAGGCGGCCAAGTCCAAGGTCAAGGGCGATGAGGTTGCCAAGGAGGCGGAGAAGAAGAAGGCGGCGCGCCGGGTGCTCAACACCAGGCCGTCCCACAAGCTCGAGGACTACGCCGGCGATTACTTCAATCCCGGCTACGGCGATCTCAAGGTGGCGGTCGAAAAGAGCCAGCTCGCCTTCACGTACAATTACATCACGACTCCGCTAGAGCACTGGCACTATGATACATTCAACGGAGTGCGGGCCGGGGACCCGGCGTTCGAAGACACCAAGCTCAACTTCATCACCGACACGAATGGGAACGTCGCCCGTCTGGAAGCTCCTTTTGAGGCCACCCTCGACCCGATCGTCTTCGAGAAAAAACCCGACGCCCGGCTCTCCGACCCGACCTATCTGAGAAAGTTCGCCGGAAGCTACGTCCTCATCGAGCAGGTCATTACCATCAGCTTGAAGGGGAATATTCTGTTCGCCACTGTTCCGGGAGCGCCCGACATGGAGCTCGTGCCCGGCCTGGGCGACGAGTTCACCCTCAAGCAGATGAAGATCGTCAGCCTGCGCTTTAAGATGGACGACAAGGGCAATGTCACGGCGATTGAGCTCATTCAGCCCGGCGGCATCTTCGAGGCCAAACGGACGGAAAAATAGCGGCCACGGACGGCTAGATTTTGGACTGGAAGCGATAGCCGATGCCGTGGACCGTCTGAATGAACCGGGGGTTGGCGGGGTCATCCTCGACCTTCTGCCGCAGCTTGGCGATGTGCTGGTCCAGGGTGCGTGTCGTTCCCTCATAGCGGATTCCCCAGACCTCGTCCAGCAGCCTGAACCGTTCGACGACCTCGCCGTCGTGATCGAGGAAAAAGCGAAGGAGGGCCAGCTCACGGGCTGACACGTTGAACGTCCTTTTCCCTTTCTTCCCGGTGTAAGTTTTGGCATCGATGGCCACGTCCCCGAAAGCGACGGGACCGGCCTCTCTGGCGGCCGATTTTGTCCGGGAGCGGCGGAGGCCGGCGCGGACCCTGGCCAGGAGCTCGCTCACGCCGAACGGCTTGACGATGTAATCGTCCGCCCCCATCTCCAGCCCCACAACCTTATCCACCTCCTGTCCCTTGGCCGTCAGCATCAGGATGGGTGTCTTTTCGTCCTTTTTCCGGATCTCCCGGCAGACGTCATAGCCGCTTTTTTCCGGGATCATGATGTCGAGGAGGATGAGCGTCGGCTT
>CAYGXD010000288.1:0-1832 GCA_964353705.1 uncultured Eubacteriales bacterium
TGCCGCATATCGACTTCGTGATGTCCATGATGCTTCCCGCGGACATCGACGGGACGATCGCCGACCGCTTTCAGATGGAAGCCATGCTGTCCCATACGACCAAACCGATTATCTATGTCACCTACGAAATGAGCGGCTGCCGGGACGCCGTAGAGATGGCCGAGGCGGTCATGGGTGGAGAGGAAGCCCTGCGCCGGACTCCGACGATCGCCTGTTATATCAACGCCGTCTCGGGGCTCCGGCACAACAAAGAGGCGCTCGAAAAGCTCCTCTTCCTGGCTTCTAAAAGCCTGCCCTCGCTCTATATCCCCTCCTCGACGGCCGCCATCACAAGCCCGGTAACGCCGGCCGGCTCGGTCGCGCTCGACTATGCCGGCGTCCTGGTCGGGCTCGTCCTTTCCCAGTTGAAGCGGGAAGGCGCACCGGTTATCGTTTCGGGCATGCCCCCCGGCGGCACTTTCGACATGAAGACCCTCGTGACCTCTTACTGCGAACCGGAACGCACGATCACCACCTCGTTGAGCCGCCACTACGGCTTTCCCATGTTCGCCATAGCCGGAGCCTCGGAGGCCAAGGTCTTCGACCAGCAGGCGGCGGCCGAAGCGGCGCTCAGCCTGGTCGTCGAGACCCTGGCCGGGAGCCACATCATCCACGACCTGGGCTATCTGGAGTCGGGGCTCACCTTCTCCTTCGCCCAGCTCCTCCTGGGACATGAGGTCGTCAGCTGGATCAAGGCTTTTGCCAAGGGATATGAAGTCAACGATGAAACGCTGGCCCTGGACGTTATCGCCCAGCTCGGACCTGACGGGGATTTCCTGAACACACCTCACACCCTCAAGCACTACCGGGAACGCTGGTACCCGGATCTCTTCGAACGGGCGACCTACGAATCCTGGCTCTCCAAGGGCGGGAAGGGCCTGGCCGAGAGGGCCAAAGAAAAGATCGATTCCATCCTGGCCGACCACAAACCGGAGCCTTTGCCCGCCAAGACCAAAGAGAAGCTCCGCGAGATCGTTCTGAGGGCGAAGCGGGGATAGTGTCCCGTCTCGTAAGTTCCTTGCTAAAGTCCGCTGCCTAGACGGGACACTTCCAGGGGGGAGTCAAGCTCCCCCCTCGGCGCTTTGCTTTGCTCCGCTGACCCCCTGAGGGGAACGACGCCGTCCCCCTCAAACTCCCCCGCGGTGGCGCGTCTTCCGATGACTATGACTTACCCAAGTTATTTACGAGACGCACCACTAGATGCGCCGCCGGCGAAATCGCCCTTAGCGGAGCCGGACAAACCGCACGGGGCCGAAGAGGCCGGATTCGGCCAATTCGCCGTAGCTGTTGTTGATCAGGTTGGCGATCCGAATGCGGATTTCGTTCTGCCCGGGACGCAGCGCATCTCCAACCTCGAACACGTGCGGGCCCCAGAGCCGGGCGCCGCAGCTTTTTCCGTTCACCCAAACCTCGGCGACGTGACAGACCTTGCCGAGATCGAGGCTCATCCCCTTCCCTGGATTTTCCACAGTTATGGTCTTGGTGTAATCCAGCAGCCCGCTGAATTTCTGAAGCCCCCAGGCCGCCCAGTCCTCGAGCGGTTTCTCGACACCCCGTGCAAACTCGGCCGGCGGTGTCATCGGGAACTCCATCAGGGGCTGGATCGCCGGATCATAAATGACTTTCCAAGGCCCCTCGATGGACGCGACGAGCTCGAACTCGGGTTTTTTCTCGGCCGGACCGCCGACCGCTTTTTTCTCCGGGTCGAAAACGAGCCAATATGCTTCGTACGGCTTGAACACTAAGCTGAGGGTGCTTCCTCCGTTCGCGTGGGCGGAGGGCACGGGACGAAT
>CAYGXD010000289.1:0-1817 GCA_964353705.1 uncultured Eubacteriales bacterium
CCCTGCCCGAGAAGCCGGGCCTGGGTACCGACGTCGACCCGGCCTTCCTCAAGAAGCTGAAACGGGCCTGATCGCCGGCCCGATTCGGCGGAGGAGGAAGCCCCCGGATCACTGTCGAGAACACAGAAAGGTTTACGAAGGGATAAAAACGCAAGGGGTCCGCGTATGCTTCGATCAAGACAAGCCGGTAAACAAAAGCCTGACGACCCAGCTCCCCGGGAATTTTCCATAAAAAAGTTCATCGTTGTGATCGGGCTGGTGGTCGGCACTTATGGGCAACTTTATTCCCGGTCCGCACTCGTCCCCGGCGCTGCGAACGCCCCGAAACTGAGCCGGGAGCAACGCATCCGCTGGTGGCGGGAAGCCAAGTTCGGAATGTTCATCACCTGGGGGCTTTACGCCATTCCGGCCGGGGTCTGGAAGGGTCATATCCATCCGGACAACTATTCCGAATGGATCATGTTCGACGAGAAGATCCCCGTTGTGGAATACGCCCGCCTGGCCGGGCAGTTCGATCCCGTGAAGTTCGAGGCCAAGGCATGGGCGGCGATCGCCTCCAACGCCGGAATGAAATATATAGTCCTCACGGCCAAGCACCATGACGGATTCAGCATGTTCAAGACCGCCCTCACGGATTTCAATATCGTCGACGCCACACCGTTCAAGCGAGATGTCACGGGGGAGCTGGCGCTGGCCTGCCGGGAGGCCGGCCTCAAATTTGGGTGCTACTATTCCGATGACCGCGACTGGCACCGCCCCCAGGGCCCGGGGAACAAGTACAAACAGACCAACACCTGGGATTATCCCGCTTCCAAGCCGGCGGATTTTGACGCCTATTTCTCCGGGTTCGCCAAGCCCCAGGTCGTGGAGCTCCTGACCGAATACCGGCCGGACATTCTCTGGTTCGACGGCATCGGCATGAAGAGCGACGCCCAGTTCGAGGACCTCTTCCGAACGATCAGGAAGCTCAGCCCGGGCTGTCTCATCAACAGCAGGATCAAGACGGTCCTTCCAGTCCTTCCAGACCCGTTCCACTATTGCGATTACCTCACCTTCGGAGACAACGAAATCCTGAAAACCTCGCCGGGGATCGATTGGGAGAATCCGGGCACGATGAACACGACCTACGGTTACAGCCGGAACGACAACGCCTGGATCAGCGCGAGGGAGATCGTCGCCCGGCTCATCGATATCGTCAGCAAGGGCGGCAACTACCTGCTGAACGTGGGCCCCACGGCCGAGGGCCTCATCCCGAAGCCGAGCATCGACCGGCTCGTGGAAGTTGGGACGTGGCTGAGGACGAACGGGGAAGCCATCTACGGTACGTCCCCATGGAGAGTTAATGGAGAAGGCCCCGGTTTCGACAGGGCAGCCGCCGGAGCGGCACAAGTGTCCTTCGATATCCGCTTCACGGCGAAACCGAAGACCGTCTATGTCCTCTGCTTGACCTGGCCCGAACAGAGCATCCTGATCCGCGCCCTGGGCCGCAAGGCCATGCCCGGGGAGGACATCGCCGTCGCCCGCTTGCTCGGCTCGAAGGAGGACATCCAATGGCGCCAGACGGACGGTGGGCTGGAGCTGTCCGTCCCAAAGGAAAAGCCGAGCCGATATGCCCTTGTCTATCGCATTGATCTCAAATAAGGGAGCACTGGCGCGTCTTCCGATGGTTATGACATAGCCAGGTTATTTGTGAGATGCGCCACTAGTGTCCCGTCTCATTAATTTCTTTCATAATTCCTCTCCGGAGACGGGACACTTCCATGGGGGAGTCAAGCTCCCCCCTCGGGCCTTTGGCGGAGACACTAACATTTCTCCGC
>CAYGXD010000290.1:0-1814 GCA_964353705.1 uncultured Eubacteriales bacterium
TCAGAGCCGGTGCCCTGAAGCCCCACAGTAAAGACGCCCTCATCAGGGTCATTGCTGGCAATGGATAGATTCGCGGTTTTCGTCCCCACGCTCAGCGGCGTGAAGATGAGTGGAAAATCCTGGCTTGAATTAGGTCCGACGGGAGATGCCGGCTGGTCTTGGACAGCGAACATCGGGGCGTCTGCTCCGCTTATGGAGACCGGGGGGTTGCCGGTCAGCAGCAAATTATCCGATCCGGCATTTTTTAGGCTGACCGTCACTGGCTGCGTGGTATCCAGCTCAACAGAGCCAAAGTCAAAGCTGTCGCCTGAGGCCATTCCCTTTCCATTGATTTGGATGGTTATGTCCGGGACAGGTTTATTGTCGGGAGTAGATTCGGTGTCGCAGGAACAGAGCAAGAAGACCAACGGCAATAAAAGATGGTACCCCTGTTTCATTTTAAAACCGTAGCCGCAAGTCGAATCATATGAATAATAGCTTATCAAGAATTGGATTTATTGTCTCCGGAAACTCCTCGAATACTGGAAAGACGCTGACCCCGGCCACCCCGAACTCGTCGACGCCCGGAAGAGACTGGCATCTTTATAGGGGCATCCGTTGATAAATAATTGACAATTAGACGCCCATATGACAATTAGAAAAGCATTGTCCATTGGAGGTATCTTTTTTCCGGACTGGCGGCGAAGCCGATCAAGGAATAGGGTTTCTTCGGCGGCCGAGGGAGACCGCCAGGTTCAGCCCGAGCAACACGCCGAGAAAGACGACGATCCCCAGCCAGAGAGTGTTTTCTTTGATATGGAAGGGCCCGGCGCTCACCGGGCTCCGGTAGGGTTTCGTCAGGTCGATGGAAGCGGCAATCTCCGCTTTCTTTTTTTCGCTCCATCGATAGGTCGATTCCTTGAGCGCCCGGCCGAAGTATTTTTCCAAAATCATATTTTCTTTAGAGGCGACGAACTGGGCCTCCCGGCGCGACTTCTCGTCCTTTGCTTTGACTACGCTCCAGGCCCTGTTGTTCCGGCGGAAGATGTGGACGCGCATCTCATAGACGAAAGGATGGAGAAGGGGATGATGCTCGCGCAGAAAAAGGGCGTAGTCCTTCTTTTTCCAATCTTTTAAGATCGTCCCCCAATGGCCGGACCTTTCCGTGTCTTCTTTTTCCAGCTCAGCGGTCGAAAGGCGTGAATAGAAGGTCCCGATCTCCGGGTCTATGTGTTTCCAGGTGAACTCGTACATCGGCTCTTCCTTGACGAGAAAAGACAACCAGGGGAGGCTTTTGGTATAAGCCGCCACCCGCCGGGGCGTATTGGATGCACAGATGCCGAGGAGAAGGATGTTCACCGCCAGCAGAATAGAGACCCGGCGAACGGCCCCGGGCCTGATTTTTTCGGCGATTACCCGGGGCTTGATCCCCTTCCAGAGGGCGACTTGGAAAAGCCCGGCAGCCAGGGCGTTCAACCCGGCGTCCCGGAAATCCCAGTAGCGCCCCGGCGTTATCCACTGCAGGATCTCGTCGAAGATCCCGATGAGCGACCCGATGAGGAAGGCCGTCGGATAGATGCTCGTGTCGCGGATCGAAAGGCTCAGGGCCCGGAATAGGGAATAGCCCAGGAGTCCATACTCCAGGAAGTGGACGGCTTCCTCCGGGGCCCGCCATAGCTGAAGGGTAAAATAGATATATAAAGCCGCGACGGCGGCCAGCCAGAAGTAGTTCGCCAGCGTCCGGACCTTCAGGCGGAAGACGAGGATATAGATGAGGACGCAGAAGGCCAGCGCCGTGATTGCCAGGACGGCGTAGCCGAAAAAGGGCCGCCCCC
>CAYGXD010000291.1:0-1806 GCA_964353705.1 uncultured Eubacteriales bacterium
TGGACGGCAACGAAGGGTTGTTCGATGAGCATGGCGTCGAGGTTTACCCGACGGTCATCTTCTTCAAGGCCGGGAAAGTCGATAAGCGGCTGGATGGGAAGCACCTGGCGGGGTTGAAAGAAAATCAACTCACCGAGCTCATCGCTTCCTGCGCCGCCGTCGACCGATATTAAAAGACGACGGCCAGCGCAAAAGCGAGGTGAAAACCGGACGCGTCCAGCGGAAACTCGGCCGGGTTCATTTTCAGCAGCTCGGGATCCAATGGATCGATGTCTCCCCACCCCCAGGTCTCATCGTCAAGCTCGATCTCAGCCGCGGCCAGCGGGATCTGGGCCTTCTTGTACAAGTTGTAGCTTCCCATGATCCGGCCCTCCAGAGGACCGCTGATATTGAACCGGAGACCCAGCCCCAGTTGCGCCCCCCCCGTCCAGGCGGTTCCCTCCGTTGAATAGAGGCCGCTGTAGGAAACGAAATTGCCGCTCCAAGGATCGTGGAGATAATGGAAATAAACGTCGGCCAGAGGCAGGGAAAGACGGGCGATGTTCCCTCCGGCCGAGACCAGGATTTCGGCGCCCGGAATGGGAAATGAGCGGACCAGGCAAAGGGTCCATTCGTCCATTTTGAGGTCGGCCTCGGGTCTTTGATAGTGGATGATGTTCTCCCAGTAACCCTCGACGAGGAATATGGGGCCCGAATCCACAGCCGCCTCCTTTTGCCGGTGCCGGTACAGGAGTTCCAGCCCCCACCGGGGAGAAATCATCCAGCCGATCCCCAGGCCGTAGGAATAGACGATTTTCCTGTTAAACAATTCGATCTCTTGGGTCAGAAGCCGCAACTGATCAGCCGTGACGTACTGCGTTCTTTCCAAGAGGAGGTCGGGGTCGATCCGGGACCCTCCCAGTTCGAGCATCAGCCTGAACCTTCTCCTTCCTTCCCCTGGATCCAGGGTGAGGGAAGGCCTGAATTTAAGGCCGAGATTCAGGGATAGGGAAGAGGGGCTGATCTTGGCGGGACCGTAGCGGACATGAGCCTTGATATCGTCGACGCCCGGGATGACGACCGACATGACCGGGCCATCGAGCCCGTCCATCGAGTCCACGAACATCTCCGGGTCCTCGGATCCGCCGAAGAAATACTTAAGTCCCAGGAAACCCTCCCAGTTTCCGCCCAGAGGGACGGCCAGCCCGATCCCCAAGTTTCCGCCGAGGCTCCAAAAATCGAACCTTGTGGCGAACACGATCTCATCCGATTGAAACGTGCCGTGGCTGCTGGGGATCGTCCGATAGAGATAGAGGTCTTTAAACCCGCCGCCCACCTGATAGGATGTCAACCCTCCGGATAGTTCCAGGAAGACCGAACCGATCTTTTCGCGCCACAGGCCATTGAGCGAAAAAGCGGTGACCCGGCAGGAGAGTTCGGGCGGCAGGGGACTTTTCAGGTCGGAAACAATATTGACCGGCTCATCGGAAAGATAGGGATACCAGGGGAAATAGGAATACTCTATATGGACAGAATTGTCCCGGCTGGGCTGGCGGGTTGTCCAGCTGCGAGCCTCGATCTGAAGTCCGAAGCTGCGGCCGACCCAATAGGTGAGGCCGGCTCCCCAGCCGAGCCGGAGAGAGCTCTTCTCAAAAACGATATCTTGATAGGAGTCCCAGCTGTCTCCATAAACGTTGAGCGTCGACGTTGTGCCGGCGAGTTGGTTGAGAGAATAGGAGGCCAGCCCGAACAAATGGAGGTCCACCCGCGACTCCTGGGCAGGGAGAGAGACAGACATGACCATCGCCAGCAAGAGAATTCCCCATC
>CAYGXD010000292.1:0-1806 GCA_964353705.1 uncultured Eubacteriales bacterium
TGGACGGCAACGAAGGGTTGTTCGATGAGCATGGCGTCGAGGTTTACCCGACGGTTATCTTCTTCAAGGCCGGGAAGATACATAAGCGGCTTGATGGGAAGCACCTGGCGGGCTTAAAGGAAAAACAATTCACCGAGCTCATCGCCGCCTGCGCCGTCGACCGGGATTAAAAGGCGATGGCCAGGGAAAAAGCAAGGTGAAAACCGGACGCATCGAGCGCCAACGCGGCCGGGCTTATCATTAGCATTTCAGGAGTCAGCTGGTCGAGATCTCCATATCCCCAAGTCTCATCGTCAAGCTCGATCTCAGCCGCGTCCATCGGGATCTGCGCCTTCCTGTACAAGTTATAGCTTCCCGTGATCCGGCCCTCCAGAGGGCCGATGATCGTGAAGCGGAGACCCAGCCCCAGTCGCGCTCCCCACGTCCAGGCGGTTCCGGCGGTCGAATACAGGCCGCTGAATGAAACAAAATCATCTGTCCAGGGTTCATGCAAATACCGGAAATAAAGGTCGGTCAGGGGCAAGGAAAGCCGGGCGATATTCCCTCCGGCTGACGCCATGATTTCGGCGCCCGGAATTGGGAATGAGCGGACCAGGGAAAGGGTCCATTCATCCATTTTGAGGTCAGCCAGGGGTCTCTGATAACGGATGATATATTCCCAAGAGTCATCCTCGATGAGGAAGATGGGGCCTGAGTCCACGGCTGCTTCCTTTTGCCGGTGCCGGTAGAAGAGCTCCAGCCCCCACCGAGGCGAAAGACTCCATCCCGCCCCGAGGCCGTATGACCAGATGATTTCCTTGTTAAACAGGTTCAGCTCTTGGGTCAGCCGCCGCGAACCATCCGCTGTGACATCCGCCATTCTTTCAAAGAGGAGATCGGGGTTCAGCCCGGAGCCGCCTATTTCGAACATCAGCCGGAACCTCCCCTTTTTCTCCTCAGGAGCCAGCGGGACGGACGGCCGGTAACGGAGCCCGAGGTTCAGAGACAGGGAAGAGGGGCTGATCTTCATGGGGCCATAACGGACATGCGCCTTGATATCATCGATGCCCGGAATGACGACTGTCATGACCGGACCGTCGAGAGCCTCCATCGACGGCACGAACATCTCCGGGTCCCTTGATCCCCCAAAGAAATACTTGAGCCCCAGGAAACCCTCCCAGTTCCCGCCCAGCGGGACGGCGAGACCGATCCCCACGTTTCCGCCGAGGCTCAAAAAATCAAACTTCGTATCGAATACGATCTCGTCCGAGAGAAACGTGCCGTGGCTGCTGGGAATAGTCCGATAGAGATAAAGATTTTCAAACCCTCCGCCTACCTGATAGGCCGTCAATCCTCCGGAGGCTTCGAGGAAAACAGGGCCGATTTTTTCGCGCCACAGGCCGTTTAACGAAAACGCGCTGATCCGGTAGGAGAGTTCCGGCGGCCGGGGGCTTTTTTGGTCGTAGGATATATCGACCGGTTCATCGGAAGGATACGGATACCAGGGATAGTACGAATACTCGATATGGACAGAATTGTCCCGGCTGGGCTGGCGTTTTGTCCAGCTGCGGGCTTCGATCTGAAGTCCAAAATTATGGCTGACCCAATAGGTAAGGCCGGCTCCCCAGCCGAGCCGGAGAGAGCTGTTCTCGAAAACGATGTCCTGATAAGAGTCCCAGCTGTCGCCGAAAGCGTTGAGCGTCGAGGCGTAGGTAGAGAGCTGTTGAAGTGGAAAAGAGGCCAGCCCGAATAAGTGGAGGTCCACCCGCGATTCCTGGGCAGGGAGAGAGACAGACATGACCATCGCCAGCAAGAGAATTCCCCATC
>CAYGXD010000293.1:0-1792 GCA_964353705.1 uncultured Eubacteriales bacterium
CCTCGTCGGGCATCACCGCCGGGATGTCGAAGACCAGCTTCAGGCCGTCCGGGTACCCGGCCTCGGCCAGAAGGGCGCGGGCCTTTGCCGTATCGGTGGGGTAGGCGGGAGTCTCCGGGTTGTAGCCGAAGTGGTGCGGGGTCAGGTAGCCGCTGAGCCGGACCGCGGCCCCCGGCATGACCTCGGCGATTATCTCGTCGACGTCCAGGGCGTAGTTCAAGGCCTGCCGGACCCGGCGGTCCCGGCAAGGTCCCTCGAAGCAGTTGAGCATGAAGATCACGCACAGCCCGCTGTCCCGGTCGCGGAGCGAGGCGACGCCGGAGTTCAGGATCCGGGCCCTCCCTTCGGCTTCGACCTCGGCGGCGATGTCCGCCCTGCCGTCAAGCAGGGAGTCGACGCGTTTTACGGGGTCAGGTTCGGCCACCCAGCGGATCCGACCAAATTTCGGAGCTCCGCCCCAGTACTGCGGGAAGGCCTCAAGGACGACCGTTTCAGGGGTTTTTTCACGGATCCGGTAAGGTCCGCTGCCCACATATTCTCCGGGCAGCCGGCTCAGCTCGCTCGCCGGGCTGATGGGCATGGCGACCAGGAGGTCCAGGAGGTCGGCCATGGGTTCCCCGGTTATGACCCGGACGGTCAAATCGTCGACTTTGGAGATCGCGGCGTCCCCCAAATAGCTGAGGTATACGCCTTGGGTTCCGAAAGCTCCTCCGATCGCCGGGTCAAGGACCCGGCCCAGGGTGGCGACCACGTCGTCGGCGCGAAGGACCTTGCCGTTGTGGAACCTCACGCCCTTTCTGAGCCGGAAGGTCCAGGAGCGGCCGTCCTTATCGACGCTCCAGCTTTCGGCCAGCGAAGGCCGATAAGCGCCGGAGGCGTCCGTCTTGACGAGGGCCTCGTAGACGGAGAAGACCAAACTCAGGCGGTTTGTCGAGTCGCTGCAGATATGGGGATCGCCGGGATCGACCGACGATTGATAAACCGTGATCATGTCTTTCTCCTTGGAGCGGGGCGAATCGGGCCGGCAGCTCACCGCCAGAGCGGTCGAGACAATGGCGAAGGCGACAAACGTCAGGGAGAGACGCGACAGCGGCATAGATCTTGACTCCTTCTTCGGCCCGATCATAGAGCAGCCCATAAAATTTGTAAACTGAAAAGGGCCGCCCTGAGAGGGATATCCCTCGCTCTCTTGCGCTGAAAATAGCTTTCGGTGTAGAAGTAGGCTTTCGGAGGAGAAGACTATCCAGATGAGTTTTATGCGCCGCCTTCTTCAAAGGCTTCGTCCCTATGACAGCCTGACGCTGGGATATCTTCTCATCGTTTTGATCTTTTTGGCCATGTCGCCGCATCCGCCGGCGGCCGCGCTGCGTATCACCGGGGTTCACGGCGCGGCGTTCTTTGGGGTTCTGCTTCTGGCCGGTTTTGCCGACCGGTCCCGGGTTCTGCGGTGGCTCCACGATTTCTATCCGATGCTGCTGTTCATTGTGCTGTTCGGTGAGTTCACTCACCTCTCGACAGTCCTCTTCCCGTATTGGATTGAGCCCCTGCTCATCAGGTTCGATCTATGGATGTTTAGCGGACCGCCGCTTCACTGGGTCGCGGCACATCTCTCTCCGGCCGCGGTCGAATTTTTCGCCCTCGCCTATCTCAGTTATTACCTGATCATCCCGGGAACTCTTCTCCTTGTTTTCCGAAAAAATTATCCTCGAGAACTCACGGCAGCCACCTCGCGGATCTGCCTGACCATGTACACGTGTTATTGTCTGTTCATGCTGATCCCGGCGCGGGGGCC
>CAYGXD010000294.1:0-1747 GCA_964353705.1 uncultured Eubacteriales bacterium
TGGCCGGCCTTCCCAAGGACACCTGGATCCGGCTGCTGGGCTGGATGGCCCTGGGGCTCGTCATCTACTTCGCCTACGGGATTCGGAAGAGCAGGCTCAGGCAGAGACAGCCGCAGCCATGAACTTCTGATGGTCGGGCCTCCGCTAGCCGGCAAAGGTGGAGCCTTTGAACGACCTGGAAATGAGGACTTTGGGATCTCGGGCAATAGGAGTGGGCCGATGATTCAGAAAGAAAATCTTCTCGGGCTTGTTCTTGTCTTGATTTCTTCCCTTGGATTGAACGCCGGCCCGGCCGGGAAGCAGGCGGCGGAAGCGGTTATCAAGCTCGACGTCGTCGCCACGCCCTTCCTTTTCGCCGAAGGGGGAAGGACGAAGCAGATATTGCGGGTTTCGCTGGACAGCTCAGTCGAGCTTCAGTCGGGCCGGCTCCAAGCGAGCCTCAATTCTTCTGAAATATCCCTGGCTTTGGGCTCGATTCCCAAAGGGAAGAGCGACACCACCCTGGCCGTCCCGGAGATCACATTTCCGACCAAAGCGTCGTTCGAGCTGGCCGCTGGAGGACAGATATTCAAGGTAGAAAAAGAATTCAAACCCCGCCGCAAATGGACGGCCTACCTTTTTCACCACTCCCACACGGACATCGGCTACACCGACCTCCAGACCCGGATTTTCAAGAAGCATGCCGAATACCTCGATGATGTCATCCGCTATTGCCGGGAAACGGAAGGCTACCCCGACGAGGCCAAGTTCCGCTGGAACGCCGAGGTGGCCTGGACGATCGAAAATTATATCCGGCAGAGGCCCGAGGAAAAGGTCAAGGAGCTCATGGAACTCATCCGGAAGGGGAGGGTGGAGGTCGGCGCCTGGTATCTTCAGCTTTCGGACTGCTTTGCCCACGAGGAGCTCATCCGGGCCCTCTATCCCGTGCAGGAGCTCGGCCGGAAGTTCGGGTTCCCGGTAACCAGCGCGATGAATAACGACGTCACCGGCTTCAGCTGGGCGTCGCCGCAGCTCCTGAGCAAGACGGGGGTCCGCTATTTCGCCACCGGGATCAATGAAACACGCTCTCTCGCTCCGCTCCGCCGTCCCGGCGCGTTCTATTGGGAGTCCCCGGACGGGAGCCGGATACTTCATTGGAACGGCGAGCACTACCTCTTTTCGAACTACGAACTTCGTATCCACGAAGGGGAAGAGAAGAGCCGGCCGGCGGTCGAAAAGTACCTGACCGGCCTTGAAGACAGGGGCGACTATCCGTTCGACCTCATCGCCTTCAACGTAAGCGCCTGGGTGACCGACAACTGCCCGCCGGGGCGCGCCCTTTCCGACATCGTCCGCGACTGGAACGAACACTGGATCTCTCCCCAGCTCCGGCTGGCGACCATACGCGAGTTCTTCCAAGCGCTCGAGGGCAAATATCAGGCCCAGATCCCCACCTATAAGCTGGGCTGGCCGGATTATTGGACGGACGGTGTGGCCTCAACAGCCTACGAAACAGGCGTCAACCGACTGGCCCACGGCGAGCTCCTCAACGCCGAGAAATTAGCCGTGATCGCAGCTTCAGCGGGCCCGGACTTTGCCTATCCCGGCGCCGAGATCAACGAAGGCTACAGCGCGATGATGTTCTACGACGAGCATACCTGGGGCGCTTATAACAGCATTGACGAGCCCGATGTCGAGTTTGTCCGGGGGCAATGGGCGCTCAAGTCGGGCTTCGCTTACAAGGCCGCGGAGATCGGCCGGACCCTCT
>CAYGXD010000295.1:0-1734 GCA_964353705.1 uncultured Eubacteriales bacterium
AAGTGCCCGAAATGCCATTCTGAGAATCCCGAGACCAAGCAGTTCTGTGCGGATTGCGGGACGCAGCTGCCCCCTCTCAAAGATGTTTCTCGGGAAATCACAGAAACCCTGAAAACTCCCATCAAGGAATTGACTACAGGCTCCACCTTCGCCGGCCGTTACCAGATCATAGAAGAACTCGGCAAGGGAGGTATGGGAAGAGTCTACAAAGTCTTGGACACAGATGTCAAAGAAAAAGTGGCTTTGAAGTTACTGAAGCCTGAGATTGCCTCCGATAGAGAAACCATCGAACGGTTCTCCAATGAACTTAAGTACGCCCGCAAAATCAGCCACCGGAATGTCTGCCGGATGTATGACCTTGGCAAATCAGAGGGAACGTATTTCATCACCATGGAATACGTTCAGGGCGAAGACTTAAAGAGCATGATCCGAATGGCGGCCGGCCTGAGCAGCGGGGCCGTGCTGAGCATCGGGAAGCAGATCTGTGACGGCCTGGCCGAAGCCCACAATCTGGGAGTTGTTCACCGCGATCTCAAGCCCCAGAACATTATGATCGACAAGGGCGGGAATGCCAAAATTATGGACTTCGGCATCGCCAGGTCCATAAGAGAGAAGGGGATAACAGGACCGAGTGTGTTGATCGGGACACCGGAATATATGTCTCCAGAGCAGGCCGAGGCGAAAGAAGTCGACTATCGGTCCGATATCTACTCGCTTGGCATCATCCTCTACGAGATGGCAACCGGGAGGGTGCCGTTTGAAGGGGAGACGGCCTTAAGCATTGCCATGAAGCATAAGGGAGAAATCCCGAAGAGCCCTACACAGTTTAATCCTAATATCCCCGCGGACCTGGGCGGCCTCATATTGAAATGTTTAGAAAAGGACAAAGCCCGGAGGTATCAGACGGCGGCCGAACTGCGCTCCGAGCTGGAAAAAATCGAAAAGGGGATTCCGACGACAGAGGTGGTCGTGCCTAAACCCAAATCGATCACCTCGAAGGAAATCACGGTCAAGTTTACCCCGAAAAGGCTCATTGTCCCTGCCTTGGCGATCATAGCGGTCATTCTTGCCGCCGCTGTGGTCTGGAGAGTCGTTCTCAAAAAGCCGCTGGCGCTTCTGCCCGAACAAAGGCGCTCGATCGCCGTCATCAGCTTTGAGAATCAGACCGGCGACACGGCCCTTGATCACCTGAGGAAAATCATCCCTAATCTGCTCATCACTGACCTTGA
Source organism: uncultured Eubacteriales bacterium (assembly GCA_964353705.1). GTDB lineage: Bacteria > Acidobacteriota > Aminicenantia > Aminicenantales > UBA8522 > UBA8522. The sequence goes on from CAYGXD010000295.1 coordinate 1,230, forward strand.
ACAGTCGGGGTATTTTAGCGTGGCGACTTGGGAGAGGCTGCACGACCTGCTCAAGCAAACCGGAAAGCAAGATGTCGAGTTCATCGACAGAGACCTGGGATTTGAACTCTGCCGCATGGACAATATAGAGGCCATTGTCCTGGGGAGCTTTGGACGAGCGGGCGATATGTATGCCACGGATGTAAAAGTCCTGGATGTCGGAACCAAAAAGCTCTTAAAAAGTGCCAGCTCTAAAGGAAAAGGGGAAGGAAGCATCATCGAAACTCAGATTGACGAGTTGAGCAAGGAGATCTCCAAAGGGATCGGCATCTCCGGCCGAGAAGCAGAAGCCAGGCAAGCGAGAATCGCCGACCTGACCACCTCCTCGATGGAAGCCTACAATCTCTTATTAAAGGGACGGGATGAATATGAGAAATTCTATTATGGACAAGCCCGGGATTCCCTAAAAAAGGCGGTCGAGCTCGATCCCGACTTTGCCGTGGCCCATCTTTACCTGGCTCGAGTC
>CAYGXD010000296.1:0-1722 GCA_964353705.1 uncultured Eubacteriales bacterium
ACAATATAGAGGTGGGCGGTGGCCTTGTTTGCCACCTCGAGCGGCTCCTTGTCCGCGGCGATTTTCCGGAGCGCCGAGGCCAGCCCGGGCGGGTACCGGGTCAGCATGGCTCCGCTCGCATCGGCCAGGAATTCCCGCTTCCGGGAGATGGCGAACCGGATCAGCTGGGCGATCAAGGGCGAAAGGATGGCCATGATAAGCGCCAGGGCCAGGATGATCGCCGCGCCGCCGCTGCCCTTCCCTTTGTCCGAGCCCCTCCTCCTCCCCCCTCCCCACCAGAACGTCCTCCGCATCCAGTCGCTGAGCAGGGCCACGACTCCGACCATGACGACGGTCAATGTCTGAAGAAGCACATCATAGTTCTTGATGTGGGACATCTCGTGGGCGATGACCCCTTCGAGCTCCACCCGGTTCAGTTTTTCCAGAAGCCCCGTCGTCACTACGATGACCGAGTTCTTCGGGTTCCGTCCCGTGGCGAAGGCGTTCGGCGCCGTATCGTCAATGACATAGCAGCGCGGAGGAGGGATGCCGGCGGCGATGGTCAAGCCCTCGACAACGTTATAGAGATATGGGAATTCTTCCTTCGTCACCGGCCGGGCTTTGCTCATGGCCAGGACGATCTTGTCACTGGCGTAGTAGCTGCCGATGGTCATGGCCAGGGCGATAATGACCGCCGCCACGAGCCCCGGCGTCCCCATCCCCGCCTGTTGTTCGAACAGCCAAGCGAGGAGGAAAATCAGCGCGAGAAAAAGGAAAATGAGGAGGAAGGATTTCCTTTTATTGCCGGAGATCTGCTCGTACAACGCTTAAAACTGGACCTTGACCGGCTCTTTGGCCGCCGGCTCTTCGATCTCGAAATACTCTTTTTCCTTGAAACCGAAGGCGTTGGCGATGATGTTCGAGGGGAAGACCTGCTGCTTTTGATTGAACTTCATCACCGTATCGTTGTAGAACTGCCGGGCGAAGGTGATCTTGTTCTCCGTCCCGGAGAGTTCCTCCTGGAGCAGCAGGAAGTTCTGGTTGGCCTTGAGCTCGGGGTAGTTCTCGGCCACGGCGAACAGCGTCTTCAGCGTACCCGACAGCACGTTTTCCGCCTGGGCCTGTTCTTTGACCGTGCCGGCGTTGATAGCGCTCGTCCGGGCCGCCGTCACCTTTTCGAACAGCTCCCGCTCATGCTTGGCATAGCCCTTGACTGTCTCGACCAGGTTCGGGATGAGGTCATACCGCCTTTTCAGCTGGACATCGATCTGCGACCAGCCGTTCTCGCAGCGATTCCTGAGGACGACCAGGCTGTTGTAAATCCCGATCGCCGCAACGATCACGACTCCGATGATGATGAGCAAAACGACCAAAGCTCCCATGTGTTGTCTCCTTCGTTGAAATCACATCCGAAAGAACACGCTCTTAGAGCTTCTATTTTGGGATAACCATCCGAAAATATCAACCATGCCGGGAACAAATTCTCTTCTTTCCATCCCCATCCAGCAAATGAGGCGAGCAAAGGGGAGAGGGGCTTTTGGCGACAAACCCGTTTTAGGGCGCAGCGGGCAGTCCTCCTCCCGGCTTACTCCTGCCCGGCAGATGAGGCGAAGGGTGTGGGTGAGGAAGTCCGTGGACGACTGAGCGGGCACGGGTTCTCGACTGAAGCGAGTTTGCTGATTTGCGGCAGCAAAGCAGCGGGGGTTCCAAGGGGGATGGCCCTCTTGGTCGCAGGACGGAGTC
>CAYGXD010000297.1:0-1717 GCA_964353705.1 uncultured Eubacteriales bacterium
GGCCCGGTTTTTCCCGGCGATATCAAAGGCCGTGCCGTGGTCGGGAGAAGTGCGGACAAAGGGCAGGCCGAGGCTCACGTTGACACCGGTTTCAAAAGCCGTCAGCTTAAAGGGAATCAGCCCCTGGTCATGGTAAAGGGCGATGACCATTTTATCCGTCCGCCCAAGGGCGCTCCGGAAGACGACATCGGGGGGATAGGGACCGCTGATCTTGATGCCCTGACGGCGGGCCTCCTTGATAGCGGGAGCGATCTCCTCGGTTTCATCACGGCCCAGCAGGCCGTCCTCTCCGGCATGGGGGTTGAGCCCGGAAACTAAAAACTCGAGGCCACCCGCCCGGACTCGTTTCAGGCCATGGTGGAGCGAAAGGAAGAATTCCAGAAGGCTGTCCCGGCGGACTTTTTTCAGGGCGTTTTTCAAAGAAACATGATGGCTCAAAAGGGCCACTTTGAGGGTGTCCGACCAGAAGGCCATTATCGCGCCCGCATAGAACCGGCTCAGGTAGTCGGTATGCCCCTTCCAGGGGACGCCGGCCAGAGCCCAGGAGCTCTTGGAGATCGGAGCCGTGACGATGCCGTGGAGTTTCCCCTCTCTGGCTTCGGCGACGGCGGCCTTGAAATAGGAGAATGACTCGAGCCCGTTTTTCGCAGAAGGCGCCCCCTTCGTCACAGTTTTCAATGAGCTGGGAAGTTCGCGGCAGGTCAGGGTTCCCGACAGGCCGGCCCTTTTGGTTTTCACCGTACCAAAATCGAAATGGACGCCGAGAGCCCTCTCCTCTGCCCGGAGGACCGGCAGGGAAGCGAAAAGCACATAATCGGCCGCCGGGAGCTTATAATCGCCCGCCAATGTCTTGAGGACGATCTCCGGACCCACCCCCCCGGGATCGCCGAGCGTGATCCCGATCCTCGGAAGGGTCATTTGTCCTTTTTATTGAGCTCTTCCTCTTCCTTGGTATCTTCCGTCTTATAAAGGTACTTGATGTTGGCTTTGTAAACCAGCAGGTTGGGAGCGTCGTCGCGGTTGAGCTTGAAGCAGTTGCGGTCGTACCACTCGATGTATCCCTCGATGACCTGGCCATCGGCAAAGGCCACGGCCATCTTGGTCTTCTTGTTCATCTGCTTGAGGTAATAGTAATTCTCGGCGTGAGTATCATAGGGCGGGTGCATCTTCCGTTTTTCTGATTCGTGCCGTTCTTTTTCTCTTTCCCGGCTGTCCCGAATCTCGGCTAGGTTGGGTCTAATGAGTCTTCTGTTCATAAAAACTCTCCACCCGTTGGATTGACCAAGGATTTTCGCTTGTTCCATATTCTATCACTTTTCCGGCTACACTTCAAGACCGCTTCAAACCCTCCACCAGTAGGAGAACTTGACGAAATAATAGCGGCCGGTCGTCTGGTAGTAGCCCTGAAGGTCCTTTTCCCGGTTGTCGTCGACACCGAGATAAAATACGGTCCCGGGCCGGTACTCATAGCTGAGCAGGGCGCTGATATAGAGCATCCCGTAGTAGTCGTTGTAATCGGTGATGAGCCTCACGGAGAGCGGCCGCGTGATTTGATAGTTGATGCGCTGGGAGATGATATTGATATCATAGACCGTTTCCCCGCCCCGGCTCTTAGAGAACGTGTCATTCCCCAGGCTGTAGGATACGTTCAGGTTGGAAAACGGCTTCAGGATGAGGCTCATCTCCAAACCCGTCTTGAAGCCGAGATAGGGATCGA
>CAYGXD010000298.1:0-1702 GCA_964353705.1 uncultured Eubacteriales bacterium
GATTGGAAGGATGGGGGCGATAGGATTCGACGGGGATAGTGAGGCGGAAGCTGCATGTCGAGATTCCATCTACCTCGTAAAACGGTGGAAACAAGTAAGTGCAGAAGCACAACCTATTGCTGCCTAAGGTATAGGCAAGCCGTTTCCCGGGTTCCCTCCTGCGGTTCCCGGGAGGCGTCGACCAGCAGGATAGCGAGCCAGGTTAGCCCTGAACGTGGTGAGTGAAATGCATCGAGGGCTGGTTGGACGGTGCTTCTCCTCTTCGAGCGCCGCCCGGCGAGAACAAAGGAGAGGATACGCATGTAGAGGCTTCTTGCTGAATGTCTCCGGACGCGGGTTCGATTCCCGCCGCCTCCACCATTTTTTCACGCTGAGCAGAATTGATAGGCCTTAACGAGACGACCGCGAAACACCTGGCCTGCTTCTGCCTTCTTTTCCTCTCCTTGATCTCCCTTGCGGCTGCCCAGCCTACGCTCCGGGTCTCGGCCCAGGACCACGATGGCTACAGCCGGGTCATCGTCACTTTTCCCTCAGCGCTCCCCTTTTCGCTGGAGAAGGACGGCACTCTGCTTCTCGTTCGGGTGAGCTCTTCCTCGTCCTTCCGGCTAAAGACCGAGCCCGTCAAGAGCCGCTTCATCAAGTCCTTCAGCTGGGCCAAGAGCAACGACTTGTACATCATCATCATCGAGGCCAGGCACGAGCGCTTCCGCCCGGATTCCTTCGAGATAGAGAAAAAACGCCAGCTGGTCATCGATTTCTACGAGTTGGCCGAACTCCCGCCGGGCGGGACGGACAAGGCGGAAACGCCCCAGGCTCCCGCCGAACCGGAGAAAAAAGAGGAACCCCCGCCGGCGGCCGGGGAGGCAATGCCCCGCGTCGAGGAAAGCGCCGCGGCGGCCAGAGGTATCCGGACGATCGTCATCGACCCCGGACATGGAGGGCTTGAGGTCGGAGCCCGGGGCAAGTTTGGGACTCTCGAGAAAGACATCACCCTGGCCATCAGCCTCAGGCTCAAGACGCTGATCGAGAAAAGCCTGGCTTTCAACGTCGAGCTGACCCGGGACAGGGACATGGACGTCAGTCTCGAGAACAGGGCGGCCATCGCCAACAACCACCGCGCGGAACTCTTTATCAGTATCCACGCCAACAGTTCTTACCGCCGGAACGCCAACGGTTCGGAGACGTTTTTCCTCAGCCTGAACGCCACAGATGAGGAAGCCCGCCGTCTGGCCTACCTCGAAAACAACTCGACTGATTTGGACAAACCCCTGGCTCCCGAAAACGAGGACGATATCGTGATGATCCTATGGGATCTGGCCCAGGCGGCTTACCTCAAACAAAGCCAGCGGCTGGCCGAGATCATCCAGGACGAATTGAATTCGCTCCTGAACACAAGAGACCGCGGGATCAAGCAGGCGCCTTTCAAGGTGCTGACGGGTGTGGCCTGCCCGGCCGTGCTGGTCGAATCAGCCTTCATTTCCAACCCCGAAGAGGAGAGAGAACTGGTCCGGGAAGACTTCCAGGAGAACGTTGCCCAAGCTATCTACCGAGGCCTTGTGCGCTACATCAAGCTGCTGTCATGAAGAAGAAACGGAGAATGACTCCATCGCATTGGACGCTCTTGGGGCTTTCCCTGATCGTCGTCATGGTCCTCGCGGCGGTCCTGTTCAAGGGTGCGGGCGGGGAGAAGATCAAATCGGAC
>CAYGXD010000299.1:0-1693 GCA_964353705.1 uncultured Eubacteriales bacterium
AGATCTCAGGTCCAATGCTCCCGCTGGAGGGGACATAGAATTTGTCGGCGCCCGGGAAGAAAATGACTGTCTCGAAGGGTGGAGCGCCCTTCTTAGGGAGGAAAAGATAGCCCGCCATCCGCTGGTTATCATAAGCGGCATTAAATGAGATTTTCTCCCGGATCCAGTTTTCTGAGGATTCTTCTCGCTGCTCGATCCTGGGATTCAGTTCCATTTTGTCATAGGAATAGAGCCCTTTATAGAGCTCGAAGAGTTGATCCGGGACAGGCTTTTCCCGGCTGTAATCCCTCTCAATCCAGGAGACCGGCTCTCTGGCTTCCGGGGAGGCCTCCTCCGGCGAAGCGTCTCGAGCGCAGCGAAACCCGTTCCCGGGAAGACGGTCAAACGGGGACTTGACGAGCGGCAGAACGGCCATGTAAGCCGGTTCGCTCCAAGCGCCGCCCAAGATATAGCGCAAGCCCTGGCTTTCGTTCCAGCACCACTCTTTGACGTTGCCCACCATGTCATAAACACCGAAGGTGCTCATCCCTTGAAAACTTCCCACCGGCGCGGGCCCTTTGCCGGAAATGTTGCTCAGAGAAATATAGTAATGAACTTTCCTCCAAAAACTCGAAGCCCCACTCCAGTGATAGATCGTCGGCAGGCTTTTACCTTTGAACTCGGCATAGGCGGCGGCTTCATACCAGGAGACTCCGCTTACGGGATAATCGGCTTGTCCTTCCGGATAGGTCCCCAATTCCCATTCGGCGGGGCCGGGTTGCCCCGTTCGATCACGGAATTCCTTAATCGCTTCTTCCCATGCCAGGGCTTTTCCATTTTTAACGAACAGTTGCTTCCAATATTCCGGTTTCGCATAGGCGCCGCGGTCGATGAACTCCTTAAACTGTTTGTTCGTCACTTCATATTTGTCTATCCAACATCCATTCACCTTGATCGGCTGGAGCTGGCCGATCTCGGCGTAAGTGCCGCAGTACTCACCCGGAATCCAGGCCATTCCCTCAGGTACGGTCTTTGTTTCGGCCAATTTCAAAGATAATTGGTTGTTGGGAAAATCGTCGGGATACGTGGGGTCCAGGGGGTAAGCCAGGGCTAACTCTTGGGTCACAAACCCCTCTTTTTCGATTTTCCAGCGGTTAAGGCCTCTGGGTGTTTTTATGTTCTCAATCGGCGTCCTGCCGAGATACTCCCAATCGCCTGCAGGAAACCTGTGGTCTTTTATACATAAGCTCGCTCCGGGCGGAACCGAGACGATGGAAACGGTGATTGAAATCTTCGTCCATGCATTTTGAAGGCCTGGATTCTTCGGGATATACATTTCTGCCTGCTGAGCGAGCTTAAAGGCTCCGAAATAATTCTCTTCTTCGCTAAGCTGGCTGATCTGAGGAAGGATCTCGTTGACCGCCCACCGAATTTTGGCCTGACGGTTGAAAATCCAGACGGCAAAAAAAGCGACGGCGGCAAGGGCGAGCGCCGCCGGGATCGCCACCATCGGTTTGCGCAGCCGCTTGAGAAGAGACCTGAGGTTGAAGAATCCCGCCTCCTCGGCACGGCGGCCTTCGAGATATCTCCCGAGGTCAACGGCCATCTCCGCCGCCGATCCATACCGATCTTCCCGCCTCTTCTTTAACGCCCGGTCAATGATCTTCTGCAGCTCAACTGGAATATCGGACTTCAGCTGGCGGAGCGGCTTCGG
>CAYGXD010000300.1:0-1673 GCA_964353705.1 uncultured Eubacteriales bacterium
GGCCTTCAGTCCTTCTTCGAAACATAGTCGAAGATGAGCTTGCCGCCGCTGATGATGACCACGACCGGCCAGAAATCGAGGATCGTCTTGTAGCTGATGACCTCGAAGTTGCCGAGAAGCAGGACCCCGCCGAGGGCGATCAAGAGAACGCCCCAGAAAATCGAGCCCGCGGTGACGGCTTCGGTGGCTATGACGGCTTCATCTTCCTCGACTTCCCCCCCGGTTATGGCCCGGCGGTTGATCCTGTTGGCCACGTTCACGGACTCGATGATCTGGAAGATGTAGAACGCCCCCAGGACGATCCCGGCGAACGGCTGGGCCTCGCCGTGCTGCTGCATGGTGACCAGTCCGGCGAAAATGACCAGGTAAATGAATCCCTTGATGACCTCTCCGTTATAGAAAGGCCCGACCCCGAAGGGAAAAAAGAACGACAGCAGGAACGCCAGAATCGGGGACTTGCGGGGCTTCGGCAGGACGATTTTCTCCTGGACGATGACTTTTTCTTCCATTGTTATACCTCCTACAATTTATTGGGTTCATCCTCGTTGCCGCCGAAGAGCTTCCAGCTCTTGACGGAAACAAAGACGTTTTCCGCGGTGTCGCCAACCCGGTCCTTGAAGGAGCCGGCCTTGGAGAAAAGTTTTTCCGCCTGGCTGTAGCCGGTGTGGATCTTCAGGTCGATGGCCCGGTCGATGTTTCTCTTATGCGGGTTGAAAAGATAAAAAGAGAGCAGGGTCATGAAAATGGTGGCCGCCGCGAAGACGGGCTGGAGCGAAGGCTTGAGCAAGAAATCGAAAGAGAAAGAGAATTTCTTCTTCCGCTCCGGGATGGCGGCCAGCCGGGCCTGGAGGCTGGGGCTGACTTCGACTTCGGGAAAGCCGGCCAGAGCTTTCTGGGCCCTGTCCAGGACGGCCCGCAGGGCGGCGCAATCCGGGCAGCCGGCGAGATGGCTTTCGACCAGGTCCTTTTCCGCCTGGCTCAGTCCGCCTTCCAGGAAGGCCGAAAGGAGTTCCTCGATCCGTTCACAGGTCATGGGAATCCTCCTTCCTGTCTTTCTTTGAGGATCTTGGCCAGCTGAATCCGTCCCCGGTTGATCCGCGACTTGATCGTGCCGAGCGGGAGGTCCAGGATTTCGGCGACCTCCTCATAGCTTTTGTCTTGGATGTCTCTGAGGATGACCGCCATCCGGGTCTCGGGCGCGAGGCGGTTCAGGCCTTCCCAGACCAGTTTCCGGTCGGCCTCCCGGATCAGGCCGGATTCAGGCCCGTGGGCCGCCTCGGGGGCGGGAAATTGCTCATCAAATTCGTCGCGATGGGCCTTTTCCCACTTGGTTTTGCGGTAGGTGTCGATGAGGTGGTTCTTGGCCATGGTGAGAAGCCAGGCGGTGAAGTTTTTCTCAAAATCGTAGCGGCTAAGGGCGCCGTAGAGCTTGAGGAAGATGTCCTGGGTCAGATCTTCGGCTTCCTGGTAGCTGCCGGCGAACTGGTAGGCCAGGTTGAAAACTCGCTTGGAATAGGCGTTAACCAGCATTTCCCAGGCTCCTTGTTTGCCTTTTAGGCATTGTCTGATGACCTCGTTCAAGTCCACTCACTTCACCCCGGTAGACGAGATTCGCTCCTCGAAAGTTCCTTCCATTCTAATGAATTTTAGGCCGCAATTCCATAAACAACTGC
>CAYGXD010000301.1:0-1632 GCA_964353705.1 uncultured Eubacteriales bacterium
ATTCCTCAGCTCCCTGACGTTGCCCGGCCAGGAATAGGCTTGCAGGGTTTGCATCGTCTTCTTCGGGATGCTCTCGACCTCTTTTCCCATCCGCTTCTGAAATTCCTTGACCACCGCCCGGACGAGCAGAGGAATATCCTCGGGACGCTCCCGGAGGGGTGGGATCACGATGGGAAACACGTTCAGACGGTAGAAGAGGTCCCGCCGGAATTTGCCGTCCTCCACTTCCTGCCCGATGTCCCGGTTGGTGGCGGCAATGATGCGGACATCGACGTGAATGGGCTTCGACGAACCCAGCCGCTCAAAGCTGCCCTCCTCGAGGAAACGGAGCAATTTGCTCTGAAGCTCGAGGGGCAGCTCGCCGATCTCGTCGAGGAAGAGGGTCGACCCGTCGGCCAGCTCGAAGCGGCCGACCATCCGCGTCAGGGCGCCCGTGTAGGCCCCTTTTTCCCTGCCAAAGAGTTCGCCTTCAATCAGCGTGGGCGGCAGAGAGGCGCAGCTGACCGTTACCAGCGGCCGCCCTTTCCGGGGACTCATTCCATGGATGGCGCGGGCCAAAAGCTCCTTTCCCGTTCCCGTTTCCCCCAGGAGGAGGACCGTGGAATCGGTCCGGGCGACTTGCTCCGCCTGGGCCAGGACCTTATTCATCGGAGCGCTTTGCCCCACGATGTCGGCATGCTCGACCAAAAGCTTGATCTCCTCCTGCAGATAGATATTCTCACTTTCGAGTCGCTCCTTGAGCGCCTCGATCTCATTGAGACGTTCTTTGAGCTGCTCCTCCATCTGCTTGCGGGCGAGGGCGTTGGCGAACACCTGCGCGATAAGTCTGAACTCGGCCACGTCCGCTTCCGTCCAGTCTCTCTCTTTGCCCATGGCAGCGAAGCCCAATAGGCCGAATACCGGCTCCTCTCCGACCGACAACGGGACCAACACCGTGGACTTCGTGTTGTATGCGCAAAAAGTTTCCAGGTCGCGATGGGCTTCCGGCGGGAGATCGGTCAATTTGGGAAGAACGACCGGCTGCCCATCCCGGATCTTCTGTGTCGTCCATGGGAAGAACCGGCGGGCGTCCATCCCCTTGGCAGGTGCCGGGCCTCCCGGAGGTAGCCGCCAATGCGTCAGGTGCATGGCCCCGGGCTCTTCCTCCGTGGATTGCCACAGAGTCGAGCGGTCCAGTCCGAGGAGCTCGCAGATGCGGCGCTGGGCGTCTTCAATTTCGCTGTCGATCTTCTCGGCGGGCAGGTTGATAAAGCGCGTGGAGATTTCGGACAGAAGCGTCTCGAACCGCAGCCGTTCCTCGAGGCTCTTCTCCGATGCCGCTGCTTGGTTGGGCCTATTCATTGCGTCGCCATATAAGGCCATAGGGTTCAAAAAGATTTATTAGGCCGCTGCGCGTTTCTCTGCCTTTTTCCGGCCCACCTTCGTGATCACCATGAACAACAGGTTAACGGGAACCATGATGGAGGCGAAGGCCACGAGAGGCGCCAGGACGGCAAGATCGGGAAAACTCCTGACCGCGATAGCCAGGCCGAGAGCGACGTTGCGCATGCTGCTGGAAGTGGCCAGGACCAGCCGGGTGAACTTCCGCGGTCCCCCGAGAATCCAGCCGATGAGCATCGAGATGAGGATGAA
>CAYGXD010000302.1:0-1623 GCA_964353705.1 uncultured Eubacteriales bacterium
TGGGACTAGTGGAGGGGATAAGAAATTCCTTTTCCGCCCGGGGCTTGGGACGCGTCCGGAATCGGCTTGCATCCCCGTCCTGACCTCGTCAACGAGGATAATTCGGCTCCAGGGCGGTGTCAAGGACAGCCGGGAGCGCCGGAAAGCTGTTCGCACAGGCAAAAGCGGCCGGCTCCGGCAGCCGCGAGGCGATTATCCGGACGCACTTCGCCGCCCAGCTCAACGATCAAGGAACATATTCGGCCGGGGGATCGGGAAAATACCCGGCCGAAGGGTCGGCCTCCCAAAGAAGCTCCGGCAAAGCGGCCTGAGGCGGCGGGGGCCGCTCGGCCACAAAGGCGAGCTTCAGCTCTTTGCCCTGATGGTCGTCCTTTTTCCGTTTGTCCTCATCGCCGCCCTCTTCACCTGGAAGAACGGCCAGGGGAAATGGCTTTTAATGACCTATCCCCTGCTCGTCTCTGTGCTATTCCACCTTTCCGGTCTCCATATCGAGATCGGACACTCGGAACAGAATATTTTAATCGCTTTTCTATAAAGGAGATTTACGATGAGCGAAGAAAGAACAAAAATCCTGGAGATGCTCCAGCAGGGAAAGGTCACGGTCGAAGAAGCTGCTCGCGGCGCTGGCCTCACCGGAGGAGGCAAAATCAGCGACCCCGAAAGCCGACTGCAAGTATCTGCGGGTCATAGTCGAACCCGGTCCGCGGAGCGAGGACCAGGACCGCGTCAACATCCGCGTCCCGATGAAACTCATCCGGGCTGGGCTCAAATTCGCGGCCTTCGTCCCCAAGCATGCCCACGCGAGTATCAACCAGGCCCTTCATGAAAAGGGCATCGAGATGGACTTCGCCCAGATTACCCAACAGGACATCGAGGATATCGTCAGCCAGCTCAGCGACCTCACCGTAGAAGTCGAAGGCAAAGAAAAGGTCCGGATCTGCTGCGAGTGATCACTTCCTGAGCAACCTGAAAGCATGGTTCCAGGTGTTGGTGCGGGATCCATCCAGCTTGACCGCATTCTCGGTGCCCGTCCACAGAATAGCCAGGACAGCGATATCACCGAATGCCGCGGCTTCGGCAAACGTCCCGGCCGAAGCCTTGGGTCCGGCTTTCTTCAACCACTCCCTGACTTTCTCCTGCTGGGGGTTGCGCGACCCGATCTTAAAAAGGACGGCTTGACAGTCTGCAGGGAGCTCCGGGCGAAAAAAATCAACACCCCGATCCTCATGCTCACCGCCAAGGACACTACCGAAGACAAGGTGATCGGGCTCGATTCTGTTCCCCTCCGTTTCCATTTCCCTCCATCGGGCGGCAACTCCGGTTGACGTTTTCCCGCCTGATCCGGCTCTCCGAACCGGAGCTCCTCACCTTCGTTCAGGGAGATCTGGTCAATTCCGTGGCCTTGGCCCGTTTCTTGAGGCCATTCTCCCGCTGTGGCGGGAGTGTATCGTCCCCGACATCCGGAGCGGACCGTCCTCTACCGGGTGCTTTTTCATTACTTCGACCGGTTCCTGGCGGAGTACGAGAGCCGCTTCGAGAAGGAGTACGGCTTCCTCCGGCCGATCATCAAGGAAGTCGTCGAGCGCTACCTCGACTGCGGCAACCCCCGCTGTGGGTTCGCCC
>CAYGXD010000303.1:0-1594 GCA_964353705.1 uncultured Eubacteriales bacterium
AACGGGGCGTCGGGCTTCTGGGTGAGCTCGTAAAACCTCTGGTTGAGCATGGCATTGTAAAGCTGCTCAATTATCGACTGCCGGTAAGCGCCGGCGGTGCCTTGATCGCGGAGCGGCAGCTTGTGGTAAACCGCCACGCTCGTGCCGGTGGCTTCCTTGTCCTGGGCGATGGCGAAGAGAGTCTCGGCGTGGTCGGGGACCTCAGGGAGAGCGCGCGGACGCGGTTCAGGGGCAGGGGCGAGGGCGCTGAAGTGCTCGCGGATAAGCTTTTCGATCGCCTTCTCGTCGAAATCCCCCACCGCGATCACAGCCATCAAGTCGGGGCGGTACCAGTCCTGATAGAACCTTTTCAGCGCTTCGTGGCTGAATCTTTCTATGATCTTCATGTCACCGATGGGAAGCCTTTGGGCGTACCGGGAACCCTGTAAAAGAATGGGGAATTGCTTGTCCTGCATCCTGGCAGCGGCGCCGCGCCGCAGTCGCCATTCCTCGATGATAACCCCGCGTTCCTTATCGATCTCCGCCGGGTCAAAGGAAAGCCCATGGGCCCAGTCTTCCAGGATCTGGAAGGCCGTCTTTACGACTTCGGGATTCTCCGTCGGGATCTCCAGGACATAGACTGTCTCGTCGAACCCGGTGAAGGCATTGAGCTCCGGGCCGAACCGCATCCCGATGGACTCCATGAAATGGACAAGCTCCTGCTTGGCAAAATGCCGAGTTCCGTTGAAAGCCATGTGTTCCACAAAATGGGCCAGCCCGAGCTGGTCATCATCCTCGAGCACGGAGCCGGCATTGACCACCAGACGAAGGTCGGCACGGTTTTCCGGGCGGCGGTTCTGACGGATAAAATAGCGCAGGCCATTGTCAAGCTGCCCATGGATGAGCGCCGGGTCGATGGCCAGCTTCTGGTCCAGAGGAATTTCGTTTTCTGTCTGAGCCGGCGGTGTCTGTCCGACTGAAGGCAAAAAGAAGACGAAAAGGAGGGTGAGAAGGAGTCCCCACCGGGATGAAAGTTTCCGTGATCTGGTCAAAAAGCCGATATAGGACCGCATTTCAGTACCTCCCTTTCCGACTTGAACCGGAGACCAAAACTCGCCGGATATCAGCCGAACTGCGCCGAGCGGATGACCCCCTTCTTGTGGAGCTTGAACTTGACCAGCGTCTTGATGATGGATAGTCCGTAAACGACGCTCCGCAGGAAACCGATCTTGCTGGCCTCCTCGAAATAGCGCGTCGTGATCGGGATTTCTCTTATCCGCATCTTGTGGGTGACACCCTGGGCGATGATCTCGGAATCGAAGACGAAATCGTCGGAGTTGAGCTCGAACTTGACCGTCTCCAGGTAGCGGCGGGAGTAGGCCCTGAGGCCGGAGTGGTATTCCGTCAGGTACATATAGAAAGCCGCGTTCTCCAGGGCCGTCAGGAAAATGTTGCCCAGGTATTTCCATTTGGGCATGCCGCCCTCGAGGGGCTGCCCGCCCAGCATCCGCGACCCGAAGACCGCGTCGCACTCGTTATTAAGCAATGGGGTGATAAGCTGCGGGATGACGGTGGGGTCATACTGATGGTCGGGGTGGACCATCACCATGATATC
>CAYGXD010000304.1:0-1565 GCA_964353705.1 uncultured Eubacteriales bacterium
TTATGGTAGCCGCGGAGACCCGCCAGGGGAGTTATTAAAATTTCCGGCGTGAGCTGCCCGCGCATGAACCAACCGTCATTTTCAATCATCTCGATGGCCTCTTTGACTTTCATGCTGGTGTCGCGACCGGCACTTAATAAGACGCAGCGAACGGCAATATTTCTCAATGTTGGCGATTAGGAGGTTGGAAGTCGCTTCCCGGATCAAGACCGTGTGAACCTGCCCGTGGGTGCGCTTCTTTCTCACCAGGCGGACTGAAAGTCAGATCTCAACAAGCGACATGGGAGAGGCTTGCTTCAAGAAATCATTAAAGATACAAAACTAACAAAAGGAGAATTCCTGAAATATCTGGACTAGGCTACAGATCTCTTCTCCAGTGCCAATTCTCAAAAAGGGGTGGTCCTTTGGAGAACGTCCCCACCACGGCACATACACCATTCAACCATTTGACATAACGTCCGGGCGCATGCTAAGGAAGGGGCAGAGATTCATGGGGTTCCAACGTGGAAATGGAAGGCGAATATGAAAGCTCCTCACAATCGCCGTGAGTTTCTCCATCGGCTGGCTGTCCTCGGAGGCGCCTTCGCTTTCGGCACAACCACTCCGAAGCAGGACTCTTCCACTTCCGTTCCTCTTCCCAAGCGAACTCTCGGCCGCACGGGCGTAAGCGTTGGAGCTCTAGGACTGGGCCTCGGGCCAATGGGAATCGCCAACTTCCCGCCGGAAGAGCTGCAAGCCGTAGTCGAGGCGGCCATAGACGACTGGGGAGGTCCGCTCCTGGTCGATGTCCAGTGGGACTACGGCAAAGCCGAGGCCAACCTCGCTTCCCTCCTCAAGAAGAGGCGCGCCGATATCTTCATCGTCACGAAAACGGCCAAGCAGGAAAAAGACCAAGTGGTCGCCTCAGTCGAGGAAAGCCTCGGCCGTCTCGGCATCGAGAGGGCTGACGCCGTCCTCCTGAACAACATCGGCCTGCTCGATCTGGATCGACTGTTCGAGCCCGACGGCGCGCTGGCCGGACTCCAGGAAGCGCGGAAACGCGGCCTGGCCCGGTACCTTGGCGTGAGCGGGCACATGCTGGCCCGAGCTTTTATCAGGGCCCTGGAAAGCGGGCAATTCGACTTGGCCATGTTTCCCGTGAATTTCGTGGATCGCCATACCTACGACTTCGAAGGGAAGGTGATCCCGGTCGCCAGGAAGCATAATGCGGGCATAGTCGCCATGAAGGTGCTTGGCGGTTCGGCCGCCGGGTACGAGGGCAGGGACCAGAGGGCTAAGCTGGATGACTCCGATCATGAGCCGGCCATTCATTACGCCCTCGGGGTTCCAGGTGTGGGCGCGGCGGTCATCGGCTGCCGGAGCATCGAGCAGGTTCGCCATGCCGGCCAGGCGGCGCGGCGGTATCGCCCGATGAGCGGGGAACAGTATCAGGAGTTTATTAGGCGCGGGCGGCAACTCGCCAAAGAATGGGGCCAGCACCTGGGCGAGGTTTGATCGCCTGAGTTCACTGGGGGTCAGGTCTCAACAATCAACAAATCCGGGGGCCGTCTTCATAATCAAGCACG
>CAYGXD010000305.1:0-1564 GCA_964353705.1 uncultured Eubacteriales bacterium
TCCGCCGGAGCGAGCGGCGATATGATCCTGGGAGCTCTGCTCGACCTCGGCGTCCCGCGCGCGCAGTTCCTCGAGAAGATGGCCGCCCTTCATCTTCCGGTGGACATCCGGATAAATGCGGTCCAAAGGGCCGGGCTGAGGGGACTCAAAGTGGACGTCCGAGTCCGGAAAGGCAAGGAATCCCCCCCGAGGCACTGGAGTGATATCGAAGGGATAATCCTCAAAAGCTCCTTCTCCAACATGGTCAAGGCCAATTCCCTGGCTGTTTTCGGGACTCTGTTCGAGGCGGAAGCCAAAGTCCACGGCAAGAAACTCCGGACGGTCCATCTCCACGAGGCCGGGGCCGACGACGCCCTCGTCGATGTCATCGGAAGCTCGTATCTCGCCGAAACCCTGGGAGTCGGGCGAGTCTTCTGCTCTCCGCTCAACGTCGGCAGCGGCTGGGTCAAGACTTCCCACGGCGTTCTTCCGGTGCCGCCTCCCGCCGTGGCCGAGATCCTCAGGGACGCTCCGGTTTATTCGGCCTGGGCAGAACAGGAACTGGTGACGCCCACCGGCGCGGCTATCCTGTCCTCCTGGGCTGAAGCGTTCGTCCTTTTTCCAGAGACCAGCTACTCCCGGATCGGCTGCGGGGCGGGAAGCCGGGATATCGAGGGCCTTCCCAATATCCTCCGGGCGTTTTACGGCGAGGAAAAGGAATTCCGGGCCGATAAAAAGGTCTATCAGATCGAGGCCAACCTGGACGATTCGAACCCGCAGCTATTGGCCCACTTCCTGGAAAGAGCCCTCGAGCTCGGTGCCATCGACGCCTTCCTGACCCCCGTGACCATGAAAAAGGGACGGCTGGGGACAAAATTGACCCTCCTTGCCGATGTTGCTAAGATAGATACGCTCGTCGAAGCTGTCTTCAAAGAGACGAGCTCCATCGGCGTAAGGTATTATCCCGTCGAAAGAAGAGTCCTCCAAAGAGACATCCGCAAAGTCCAGGTCTTGGGTGAGGCCATCGGCATCAAGGTCGCGGTTCTGGGCGGGAACGAAGTCAACGTGCAGCCCGAGTTTTGCGATTGCCTAAGGGTTGCCGGGAAGAAAGGGATTCCCCTCAAGAGAGTCCTCGAGCTCGCGCTTATGGAGTCTTTCAAAGAGGAGAAGAGAAAGTCCTAAGGCAAACAAGGTCTTGAAAATGGACGCGAAGAAGATCGAGAAAGGCATCCGGCTCCTCCTGGAGGGTGTGGATGAGGACCCCGGCCGGCCGGGGCTCCGGGCGACGCCGCGGCGGGTCGCCAGCATGTTCCTGGAGATCCTGGGCGGCTCGAGCGAGGACCCCGCCAAACAACTCCGCGCCATCCACGAAGAGAAACACGATGAGATGGTCATCATTAAAAACATCCCGCTCTACTCTATGTGCGAGCACCATCTCCTGCCCTTCGCGGGTGTCGCCCACGTGGCCTACATCCCCAAATCAGGCCGCATCGTCGGGCTGAGCAAGATCGCCCGAGTCGTGGACATCT
This sequence comes from uncultured Eubacteriales bacterium, assembly GCA_964353705.1. Lineage (GTDB taxonomy): Bacteria > Acidobacteriota > Aminicenantia > Aminicenantales > UBA8522 > UBA8522. Next base: position 1,509 of record CAYGXD010000305.1, read on the forward strand.
TCTCCCGCCGCCTCCAGGTCCAGGAGCGGCTGACCAAACAGATCGCCGATATCCTC
>CAYGXD010000306.1:0-1562 GCA_964353705.1 uncultured Eubacteriales bacterium
AGGACCTCCACCAAGTAGCCGGCCGTAAGGTACATAAGGTTATTGTACTGCCATATCGCCCGGAGATCGGCGGTGGGCTTGAGGTAGGCCAGGCGGCGGACCAGGTCCTCGCGGCTGATCGTCGTGTTGTTATACCACGACAGGTCGTGCCGCGGCAGTCCGGAGCGATGGGTTACCGTATCGCGAGGGGTCAGCCGTTCGGAGGAGAAAGAATCATACAGCCGGAACCAGGGTATGTAGGTGCGGAGGGGCTTGTCCCAATCGAGCTTCCCCTCGTCGACAAGGGTCCCCAGGGCGAAGACAGTGAAAGCCTTGGAGGACGACCCGATGGCCAGAAGCGTGTCCGGCGTCATGGGGACCTTGTTCTCCAGATCCTTGAATCCGTACCCCTTGGCTAGGACGACCTCGTCCTCGACGATGATGGCTACGGCAATCCCGGGGACCTTCAGACCCTGAAGCCCTTTATTGACGATCTCATCGAAACCGGCCAGGGCCTGCTTGGCCTTGGCCTTGAGACCGGCCGTCCGGCTCATGGCGAAAGGAAAAGCCTGCCCACCCTGAGTGAACTGGCCGGAGATCTTCTGGCCATCGTCGCTCAGCGCGCCTTTAAAAGCCGGAGTGCCGGGGACTCCCGTAATCTCAAATGAGACCTCTTTCCCCTTGACCGCGATGTTCCCGAGCGGAAGGTTCTGGGAGTTCTGCATCGGGATCGAGATATCTCCCGACCAAGCGCCGTCCGGCTTCAGCGCGAAGTCGATATCAAACCCAAGCTTGGTGCCGGGAATCTCGACTTCCCCGACCCAGTGGCCGGCGATAGACGGTTCCTCGGCTGCGGCCTTGGACGCCGCCGCGCCGGAAGTCAGGGGAATTGATAGGAATACAACAACGACCAAAAAAGCCAGGACTTGAGACAAGGCAGATCTTTTCATGGTTTCTCCTTCAACAAATAGAAAATTACCTTCCGTCTTAGCATACGAAATTCCCCCCATTTTGTTCACTTGCCCAAGGAAAATCAAGCGATTTCTCTTTCGGTTGACTTGGCTGGGCGGGGCCGGTAGAATCAATTCCATTCCGGAAATGTTCACGTCTCCGCAGCAACGCAAGGCCAAAAAGCTCATGAGAAAAGCGGTTGTTCAAGCCTACCTGGGAATGAGAAAGAATCACGGCGGCCCGTTTGGCGCGGTAGTTGCCAGGAGCGGGGAAGTCATCGCCAAAGCCCACAACATGGTTCTTAAAACTTATGACCCGACGGCCCACGCCGAAATTGTCGCCGTCCGGAGGGCGGCGGCGAAACTGAAGACATTCGACCTCTCGGATTGCGAGATCTACTCCACCTGCGAGCCCTGCCCGATGTGCTTGGCGGCCATCTATTGGGCCAAGATCCGCAAGGTTTACTATGGCTGCACCAGGAAGGACGCCGAGAAGATCGGCTTCCGGGACAAGCGCCTGCACGACTTGATCAAAAAACGAAAATCCCCCGCCGTCGAAAAAAGCAAACTCGAACGTGGGGAATGCCTGAAGCCGTTCCAGGAATGGACCCGGAAAAAGGACCGGGTGATATA
>CAYGXD010000307.1:0-1553 GCA_964353705.1 uncultured Eubacteriales bacterium
CTTTTCATTACCATGGAGTACGTGCGGGGCGAAGACCTGCAGAGCGTCATCCACCAGATGGGAACCCTGACCATGGGCAAGGCCATCTCGATCGCCCATCAAGTCGCTGAAGGCCTCGCCGAAGCCCACAAGCTCGGCCTCATCCATCAGGACCTCAAGCCCGGAAACATCATGATCGACAAGGATGGGAATGCCAAGATCATGTCAAAGTTCCCTCCCGATGCCCGAGCGCACCACAGCCAAGCGCCGGACAACGATCTCCCGCGAAATTTCCGTCAAATTGAGCCTGAACAAGGTGTTGTGGCCCGGCTGGCGTTTGAAAAGATCCAGAGAAGGCCCGTCTCCCTCCTCCAGGCCATTGTTCTAGTACAGCGGATCATGCCCTATCTCCATGATATCCCTGGCCGGGCCCAGGCGATGAAAGGAAGAAGAGACCTCGCCGTCTCCTTCTATGAGCGTTTCGTGTCGTCCAACCCGCGGGATCGGGAGATGGAAATACTCCACCCCTTCAGCCGCCTGGAACTTGCCAAGTTGTACGAGTCGTCCGGAGAATGGGGCAAGGCGCTCGCTCAGCTCGAACGGCTGGCCGAACTCTGGAAGAACGCGGATCAGGGCCTGGCTCAAGTGGAAGAAGCGAGACAGAGGCTCGCGGCTCTTCGAGGGAGCAAGGATTAGGCGAGATTCTCTATCTGGTGTTACCTCATGTCATCGTTGGGGATGATAGATGGTGGCTAGGTTATTCTTTTTCTTGCTTTCTCAATCGGCTGACGAGACGGTTGCACAAGAGTTGGATTTCGTCCAGATGATGGGAGCAAATATCGTAGAGTTCTTCAGGGCTGATTTCGTGATAGAAATGAACCATTCGGTTTCTATAGCCTGCCATCTGTCTGAGGAGATCGGCGTCTTTCCGGGGGAGAAATTTTTTTTCGAAAAGCCCGTTGGCTATCTCTTTGTACTCAGCAGCAGGGTAGGCGAATTTCCGGGCCAGGATGTGCCGTCCGATATCGAACAGCGCTTCCAAGGCCCGTCTCAGATAGGATTCGGCGGCGGCGACGTTGTGCGGATTCTCCAAGAACTCTTTCTTGTCCCGGATAGGCAGGTCTTTAATGGCCTCCCTCATCCGCTTGATCCATTGGACGCGCTGGACAACGACACGATCATTGATTTTTCCAGAGGTCATTTCCGGATCTCCAAGATAAGGTCTCTCTTCATCCTTTCGAAGGGCGCGAGCTCGGCCGCAAGCCGCATAATGTAGAGCTGATACTCCGCCTCGTAGCGATCATCCTCGGCATAAAGCAGCTCCCCTTGAACTATTTCCAGGGCCAACATGACAGGTGCTTCCGGCAGCATCACCACATCCACTCTCGGCACGTCAAAGAGGTCTTCGAAAAAGACGGCGATTTTGACTTTCTCTTCAACGCCCAGCGGCCGTCCTGACTTCAGGCCGATATCGAGATCAGAGGAAGACGCTTGGAGAGCCGCTTTTTTCCCACGGGTCAAATCAAGGGCCTCTTTCGCTCGGCTGCCGAAAGCATAGATGAGCTGGAGATTAT
>CAYGXD010000308.1:0-1540 GCA_964353705.1 uncultured Eubacteriales bacterium
CGTACGATACGCAAATGAGAAGAGAAGCCGAAAAGAAGGCGGTTAAAAGCCCGGCTGCGCGCTGACAGAGGTTCATTCCAGGAGTCTCGACTCCCACGTCTGGTCGGCTACCCATGCTCCACCGGCCTTGCGTCAATTTCCGTTGACGCTCGCTTTTCCATTGAGTACTATTATGGACGGTCCAAAGCGAGATGAAAAATCCGACGACCGGCTCGGGGCCGGCTCACGTCGATAAGGAGGACCTATGCACTCGATCAGGTCAAGAATTCTCTCAATCCTCATTCTCGCTGTTTTCCTCGGGTTGACCGTCCAGGCCCAGGAAAAGAAGGGTCTTTTCTCGGGCTTTAAAGACAGCCAGGATGGGGCCTTCGACATCAGCGACTATCTCTTGAACAAGAAGGGTTTCCTCATCGAGCCGACCATCATAACCGAGCCGGCGGTCGGATACGGCCTCGCCCTGGCCCTCGTCTGGTTTCATTCGTCGTATGGCGAGCAAGAGCATCCGCCCAGCATGTCGGGAGTCATCGGCATGGGGACGGAAAATGAAACCTGGGGGGCGGGAGTCTTCCATTTCGGATACTGGAAGCAGGACCGGATACGCTATAAAGGATATCTTATCAAGGCGGATATGAATGTCGCCTATTACGGTTCGGGGGACCTTGGAATATTTGGCGACAAATCCATTAATGCGAATCTCGATACCTGGATTTTGTCCCAGCAGCTCACCTTCCGGCTGGGGAAATCCGACTTCTTTGCCGGAGCCCGGTATGAATACATGCCGACGGATATTTTGTTTGAGATCCCGATAGATATCCCGGAGTTCGAAGGGAAGACATTCCAATCGACGTTAAGTGAAGCTTCGGCCCTGATGTTCTACGATACCCGAAACAACATCTTCACTCCGACTCGAGGTGTCTACCTGGAATTGTCCGGAACCTACGCCGACACCTGGATGGGAGCTGAGACATTGTACGGGAGGGTCCAAGCGATCGGCCTGGGCTTTTTCCCCGCCGGCGATAGAGTCAACTTCGGGATCCGGTACGATACTCAATTCTCCCTGGGCGATGTCCCTTGGTGGGCCCGGCCCTGGGTCGACCTGCGCGGCGCTCCGCTCGTGAAATACCAGAACAAAAACACGGTAGCGATGGAAGCGCAAGTCGATTGGAATGTTTACAAGCGATGGACCCTGTTGGGTTTCACGGGCATCGGCCATGCTTTCTCGGACTTCGGCGATTTTGACAAGGGGAAATCGGTCCGCACGGTGGGCACCGGCTTTAGGTATTTGATAGCCCGAAAATTGGGCGCCCACATGGGCATAGACTTCGCCTGGAGCAACGACGATTTCGCTTTTTACATCGTCTTCGGCAGCCCCTGGGCGAAATAGCGGCTCTGGGCGCTTTGTCAACCGCGATGGCCTCGCGCGAATAATATCGCTGGAATCCGCGGGGCCAAGATATCCGCTCCGGCTATTATATTTTCGTCAGGGCTTCGCGCATCAGCTTTTCGGCGGCAGTTTTCTGCGCGGCCTCGGTGGCGCCCG
>CAYGXD010000309.1:0-1516 GCA_964353705.1 uncultured Eubacteriales bacterium
CCGCACTTCTCCCGACCACGGCACGGCCTTTGATATCGCCGGGAAAAACCGGGCCGACCCGAGGAGTCTTGTCGAAGCCATCAGGCTGGCAGTCGCCCTTTCCCGGCCGGCCTGACTCCGCCCGTTGGGCCGGCGGTTTCAGCGGGAATCGGCATAAAAAAAAAATCACCGGTCGATCTTGATGGGCTCAAGCCGGATGATTTTTTCGGCGGCCGATTCAATTTTAGCCCGGCTGAAATAGACTGGGAAATACTTTCCCTCAGCCCATGGATAGAGCAGGTCCGAGTAATGGCGATCCCCCGGATCGCCCGACTGACCGGGCGCGTTTGTGCCCACTGAAAGGTCCCAGTCCGAGAGGTCGGCGATGATGCGGAAAGTGGCCCCGGAGGTCTGATTGTCCCTGTCGGACGTGTTGTTGACCGTTTCGCCGTTCCCTCCGCGAGGATAAGGTCCCAGGTCGAACCTTCTGCGGAGATCGTCCCTGAGGCCTCCGCTCAGCGGATGAAAAAGCCGGACGTGATGGAAGCCGGGGTCACCGTACCTCCATCGTCCCGGGTCAGGACCAAGCCTCTCCGCCAGCGCCAGGACAGCCTGCTCCAGGGAATGGATGAGCAGCCGGTCGCGTCCGGCCGCGGGAGAGGAGCCGAAACGGCCATCGGGCGCTTCGAGCCGGCCGATCGCCTTATGGAGGGGAAGTTCTTCAAAGACGGAGCGGGCCCCCTCCGGAACGAGGGAGTTTCTCAGGTTCTCCAGCAACACTTTCTCCCAGGCGACATAAATAGCCGCGGCTCCAGAATCCGGCGTCAATCGGAAGTCCCAGCCCAGAAGGATTTCCAGGGCCTGACGCCCCAGCGGATCCGCCGATTCCAGGTTTTTAAGAAGCGGGACCAGCCGGCGGGCGGGCAGGGAAAGCACGTCCTGTTGCAGATTCTGCATGTCGGCGAGGCTCACCGTCCGGCCGGAGCTCAGGACCTCGACGATCCTGAGAAATCGGAAAGGGTCGGCCCATTGAAACCCCACCTGATGCGGATAGCCTTCCGGGAGATTATTCTGGTTGGCCGTGGCCACGAACCCTGATTCGGGGTTGAAAATAGAGGGCAGATCGGAAGGCGGGAGGAACCCCGACCATTCGTGCCTTCCGTCGCCCGGAACCGGGATCAGACCGGACCAGTTCTTCCGGACGGGGAAAAAGCCCGTCGCCTGCCAGCCGATGTTGCCTTCCCGGTCCGCCCAGATCATGTTCTCGGACGGGGCGCGGTTCTTGAAACATGCTTCTCTGAATTCAGCCCAGCTCCGGGCCTGGTCCATTCGCAGGCTGGCCAGATAGGGCGCGCAGCCGGTCTCGAGCCAGGCCGCCCGCAGGGCGATGGCCAGGTGCTTTTCCGTATCTTCATATATAACCGGTCCATGGCGGGTGAACTTGAGCGCAACCTCGACCGGGGAGGCTCCCTTGACCGGAATCTTCTCGGATGAGACCGTCATCTCCTCCCATCCATCCCGGTACCGATAGCGGCCG
>CAYGXD010000310.1:0-1512 GCA_964353705.1 uncultured Eubacteriales bacterium
TAGCCGGGTCATCCAGCGGGCGAACGCCTCGACGTAAGTGCGGCCGGGCTCGTAGGCTTCCCTCAGGCGGCCGATGATGTCCGCCTTGAATTCCGTATCCAGAGTCAAATCCTCGAGCTTCCGGATGCAATCAAGAATGCCTTGAGGTAGAACGAGGTTCGAAGCGGGGATCTTGCCTTCGACCGAAGGCATCCGGCACCGGACTTCCTCCAGCCGGTTGTCCTTGTCAAGGACCGTGATGTGATCGATCTCCGCCAGGTCATGATCGTCCGAGGCCAGCCAGAATACCGGCACGAAGCTCCCCAGGCCGCGCCGACCGAGATCCGCGGCCAGCTTTACGGCGGTAAGGGCCTTGTAGATCGTATAGAGCGGCCCGGAAAAAAGTCCCACCTGCTGTCCGGTGACGACGGCGCCCGCCCGGTCCCGGACGATCTTTTCGATCCGGCCGAGGGTCTCGGGCCCACAGCCGTAATTTCTATTCTGTTCGGACAAGATCGCGGCCAGGTTTTCGCGCGGGAGGGGACGCGATTCGACGCTCCGGGCCTGGCGTTCAAAGGCCGCCGGGTCGCGAAAATCACCATTATAGAAATTCTGGACCTTGCCGAAATCGTAAAAATAATCCCTGACGAGGAGCGAAAGATGCGGCAGGGACTTTGTCGGTATCGGCATCATTGAAAGGCTTTTGTGAAAAGATAAAAAAGAAGAATTTGAAGCGCCAGGTTCAATAGGACGGCGATATATAGCCGCTTCCACGAGGAGGAAAGGGGAGGCCTGTCCCCGTCGTTCTCAGTCTTTTCCATCGGTCGACTTCTCCGTGGATTTTCCTGCCGAGATCATGTTGGCAAACAGCCGGAAAGCGCCGGGCACGCCGGCCGGCAGTTGCCGGAACCAGGAATAACCGGTGTAGACAAACACCCCTTTGCCGTACCGGGCGTACAAAAGACCGCCCTCTTTATCCGGTTCGCCGGGATCGTGGCAGGAGAGGACCGGTTCGTACTTTTTGTCCCATTGGGAGGCAAAATACAGTCCCCGCTCCTGGATCCAACCCTCGAAATCCTGGGCCGTGATCTTGTTGGGAAAATTCAGCAGGGGGTGATCAGTGGAAAGAAACACGACGGGTGCGTCTTCCTCACTCACCCGGTCACGGCCGATGGTCAGAGGATAGGGGCCGATCTGGTTGCCCTCTTGATTCCAGGATACGTTATATTGCACGACCATGGTCCCGCCGTTCTCCAGGTAGCTGAGGAGTCTGTCTTTCGACTTATTGAGGACTTCCCGTGTATCGTAAGCCCTTACTCCCGTGATGATGGCGTCGAACGGCGCGAGGTCCATGTTCATGAGCATCTCGTCGCTCAGTTCGACGACCTCATACCCGAGGTTTTCCAGGGCCCGGGGGACCTCGTCGCCCGCCCCCATGATGTAACCGAGCTTCTTTCCTTCGGTCCTGATGTCGAGCCTGACGACCTTCAGCCGGCTTTCCGGGAAATAGACCTGCCGGTGGATGTGCGGGTA
>CAYGXD010000311.1:0-1510 GCA_964353705.1 uncultured Eubacteriales bacterium
TTGTCTTTCGGCCGTTCTCGATCTGGTAGGCTTCCCGGCAGGTGAAATTGAACACCCCGTCCGTGGGGTTGACGCTCCCGCCGCTCAGGCTTTGGACATACAACCCGCTTTTGGTCGAAGCCAGGATCTCGCCGGGCTTGTCCTTCCCGCGGTCGATGAAGGTGTTCGTCATCCGGACGATCGGGATGTTGCGGAAGGACTCCCGGCGGCCGTTCCCGGTGCGCTCCATCTTGATCTGCTTGGCCGAGAGGATGTCGGTCATGAACTTGACGAGCACCCCGTCCTGGATCAGGACGTTACGTTTCATCTGGGTCCCTTCGTCGTCGTAGTTGGTCGTCCCGCGGAAGCAGGGGAGGGTGCCGTCGTCGACCATGGTGAATTTTTCGCTGGCCACCTTCTTCCCGAGCTTGCCGAAGAAAACGCCGGTCTCGCGGGCGATGTTGTCGCCCTCGAGGGGATGGCCCACGGCCTCGTGGACAAGCACCCCGCCCCAGCCGTTCTGCATGACCACGTCCATCTTCCCGGCCGGGGCGTCCTTGGCTTCGAGCATGACCACCGCTTCCCGGGCGGCGGTCCGGGCCGCCTCCTCGGGCTTGAGCTCGTCGAACATCTCGATCCCGGAGTGCCGGCTCAGCCGTTCGCGTCCCATGTGAGACGTGTTGTTACCGACGCCGAGAGTCTGGATGATGAAGAAGAGGAGCGGCAACTCATCGCTGAGATAAAGGCCCTCGCTGTTGGCGATCGTCCGGCTGCGCACCTCGTCATAATAGTCGATCGAGGCCATCTTGATCCTGGCGTCATAGGCCAGCGCGGCATCGTGGGCGCGCTTCATGATCTCGAGGCGCTTTTCGTCGGCCACCGTCTGGAGCGGAACCTTGACCGTGATGTAGGTCGGCCTTTTTTCCTCCTTGATGTCCACCGGCTTCGCGGCCTTCGCTCCCCGGGCCACGAAGGAAGCGACTTCGGCCGCCCGGAGGAGCTTTTCCTGGGTGACCTCGTCCGTATAGGCATAGCCGGTCTTGTCCCCCGAGATGACGCGCACCCCGGCGCCCTGGCTAATGCCGAAGACGGCGCTCTTAAACTTACCCTCTTCAAGCAGGATGCTTCGCGAGATTCGGTGCTCGACATAGACCTCACCGAACTCGCCGCCCTTGCTCAGGGCTTGACGGATGACCTTGTTCAGGTCATCGAAACCCGCCTCCGGCTTGGGCGGAGAAGTCTGACCGGCCAGAAGCCCGCGCAGGAGGGAAGGAGTGGCCGCCAGCGCCACGCCGCCTTTGAGGCCGAGTTCCAGGAACTTGCGCCGAGGGATGTCCTCGACAGAATAGCCATGCCATTTCATAGTCGTTCCCCTTGTGGTTGAATTTGGAATGTCCGAAACATGAATTTTGATTATAGCCTATCTCCGGCCAGATGTGCAAAATGGTGACAAGGCGGCCGCTTCGCGATAAGATGCATGAGCGAAGGGAGAGAATCTCCGTGGCAAACAAAGCGGGAAAGCGGTTCCTCA